>JBDRGD010000125.1:0-2162 GCA_043818095.1 Chloroflexota bacterium | reverse complement strand
CCGCGTCGAAGAAGGCACCGGAGGCGAAAGCCCCGCCGTCCCCCGCCGCCGAGGAGCCCGCGGAAGCGCCCCCGGAACCCGCCGAGCCCGCCCCGGCACCGGAACCCCCGCCCGTCACCGATTTCGATGCCTCCGCGGAAGTCATCGAGCTGCACGTCCGGGACCTGAACGCCATCTACGAATCGGATAAGGCCACCGCGGGCGCCAAGCTGACCGGCAAGACCGTCCGGGCCACCGGCAACGTGGACCGGGTCGTCGTGAACAGCGGGCTGGACATCTTCTACGTGCTGCTTACCAGCAGCGAGCCCAAGTCCTGGAACGTGCGCTGTGTCTTCAATGCGGAGCACGGCAACGATCTCAAACGGCTGGTGAAGGGACGCGAAGCGACCGTCCAGGGCACCTACGGCGGCTACACCAGAAACATCCTGCTCAAAGACTGCATCCTGGTCTAAGGACCGGCTTTAAGGAAGAACCCTGCCATGAGGAGCAAGCGACTCGTCCCCCCGGGTCTGACCTATCTTGCGGAAAATATTACCACCCGGCATAACATTTTAGGGGCCGCCCCGCGTCAGCGCGCCCGCTGGGCGCAGGACCTCGGCCTGCGTGGGGAAGCGGAAACGATGTTCTTTTCCGGCTGCGGCTACCAGTACGCCGCGGACCTGGAAGCGCTGACCTCCCTGATAAGGCGGCTCGACCGCAGCCCCGTCGGCTTGGACCTGCCGATGCGCTTCGCCAACTTCCAGAAAAAGCTGGGTCCGGACCTCGCCGGTATCTACCGTAAGGTGCTCTCCCGGGACGGGTCGGCGGAGGCGGCGCCCCTGAAAGACGCCGTCAGCGTACTGCGGCACCTGGGCATAGACTTCGGCTACCTGGGGGAACGGGAGCCCTGCTGCGGGGCGCCGCTTTACTTTGCCGGCATGCAGCAGCGGTTCGCGGAGAACGCGCGGCAGACTTCCCGGCGACTGAAAGACGCCGGGGCGCGCCGCATCATCAGCATCGTTCCTTCCTGCACCCAGGCGCTGCGCAGTCTCTTCCCCCAGTGCGTGCCGGATTTCGACCTGGAGGTCAGGCACTTCCTGGAGGTCCTGGACGAGGGTCTCGGCAGGCTGAAGCTGCGTTTCCCGCGGGAGGTGAAGGTCGTTTACCATGACCCCTGCCAGCTTACCCGCTACCTGGGCATTACCGAAGAGCCCCGCCGCATCCTGCGGGCCATCCGGGGCGTGCAGCTGCTGGAGCCGGAGTGGACCGGCGGCGTTATGGCAACCTGCTGCGGGGGCGGGGGCGGTTTTGAAGCCGTCTTCCCGGAGCTGAGCGGGACCCTCGCCGCGAACCGTGTCCGGGAGCTGGCGGCGACCGGCGCGGATATCATCGTCACCCACTGTCCCGGGTGCATTCTGCAACTGGAGAGCGGACGGAAAGCCCTCGGTCTGGACAATATCGAGGTGCTGGACCTGGTGCAGGTGGTCGCCCGGGCGCTGGAGGGAGGCAACGATGCCGCCTAAGGGCTACCGGAAGGAAATCATGGACGCGGCGCACAACGACCGCATCCGCACGGCGCTCTCCCGGGCGATTAAGAGCTACCGGAAAAATACCGATGACGCCCTGAAGAAATTCCCCCACACCGTCCCCCTGGCGGAGGAGGTCCGTAAAATCAAGGAGGCGGCGGTCGGGGACATGGAGGCGCTCGCCGGACAAGCGATGGCCGCCATCGAGGAAAACAAGGGCAAAGCCTACCTCGCCCGGACCGCCAGCGACGCCCTGAAAATCATCGCGAAGCTGGTGGGGCAGGGCAAGCTCGTCGTCAAGGGCAAGAGCATGACCGCGGAGGAAATCCACCTCCGGGAATACCTGGAGGAGGCCGGCAACGAGGTCTTTGAGACGGACCTCGGCGAGTTCATCATCCAGGAGCTCGGCTCCCGACCGATGCATATCCTCTCCCCGGCGATACACGTTCCCCGGGAGGACGTGGCGAAGCTCTTCAGCCGGGTGATGAAGCGGGACTTCCCGCCGGACACCGAGATTACCACCCTGGTCAGCGCCGCCCGCACCTTTTTGCGGGACAAGTTTTTCCGCGCGGACGTCGGCCTCAGCGGCGCCAACGTGGTGGCGGCGGACACCGGGACCCTTTTCATGATTGAGAACGAGGGGAATATCCGCCTCGC
>JBDRGD010000124.1:0-4460 GCA_043818095.1 Chloroflexota bacterium | reverse complement strand
TCCCGACGGTAACCGTGATGGTCTTCTCCCCGGCGGTAGCATCCGGCACCAGGATGGTGGAAAAGAAATCACCACTGCTATCCGTCTCGTCATCGCCGTCGTCAATGTCCACGGCATCGCCGTCAAAATCGATATCGACGTTCTCGCGGCTGGGGAAATCGATTCCCTGAATATCAATCGGCGTGCCGACGGGGCCGTCCTCAGGGTCAATGGTGATTTCTCCGCCGGCGACGCTGAAGGTGGCTACCGCCCCGATGACGGTGGCCGGGGCATCCGGCGAAGTATATTCCCTTGAAGCGTAGATGAAATAAGTGCCGGAAGTTACGTCGTCATCAACGCTCCCATCATTCATAGAACTGGGAACCGTGAAAGCTGTGTTAATTGGGAACTCGCCTTCTTCATTAATCCATACTGTCTTAAGCTTTTTGTACGTCTTTACCTGAGTGTTAATTAGGTTGCCGACATCCGCGTCATCGCTAGAGAAAAAGATGTCTATAAATTTATCAGTTGACCCGGTGCTGGCGGACCAACCACTACCGGTGATGCCGACGGAATCGCCGATTTTACCATCGGCAATGTCCAGGTCTATCGCTCGCGCCGCGTAAGCGGGCGACGCCGGTAACGCGGCGATGAGCAGCAAAAGCAGGACGAAAAGAGTGCCGATAATCCTGAAAGTGCTCGCGGTTTTCATGAAATTACCTCCATATTTCAATCCGGTTAAATCTCTTCCTGATAGTAAGCGGTCCTCCTGCCTATCCAGAAGGCGAAAAGGCCGATAATCAGCACAACTGCGCCGATTAAAGTATATAATGCCCACGGTGGCACCGTAAAAGCGAAGCCGACGTAAAATGACTGGGGCGCGGACCATTCGCTTTCGTTGCCCTCGCTGTCGATGGTTTTCACTCTCCAGTAGTAGGGGGCTTCCTTCTTAACCGCGGGCAACTTTTCCGATGGGGTGACGCGGTATTCCGAGGCACTCAGCCCTTCTTTATCGAGCAGGATGTTCTGGAAATTAGCGTCGGTGGCAGCCTCCAGCTGATAGCCGACAGGCGGGCTGAGGCTGGAAGCATCCTCCCAGTCGAAGAGCGTTTCCGCATCCGCTTTGCTGCCGGTGGCGGGCTGGAGCAGAGCCGGGACGGTCGGCGCCGCCACATAGAAAGAAGACGGCGGGGACCAGGCGCCCGCGTTGCCGGCGGCGTCCACCGCTTTGACGCGCCAGTAGTAGGGCGTATCGTGCTTGACGGCGACCAGCTTCTCCGCATCATTCAGGCTATACTGGGACTCCCTGACGGACTCCCGGTCCAGCACGGTTTTGGCGAAGTTGACATCGGCGGCAATCTGGAGGCGGTAGGTGACGGGCATGCTGGCGTCGGTGACATCCGCCCAGTCGAGGTGGGCTTTCGCCTTGGACCGGCCGGCGTTCGGCGGCAGTAGGGGCGATGGGATTGGGGGCGGTGCGGACTCCACGCCGAAGGTGAAGACCCGGGTAGTGGTCCCGTCCGTGATGGTAATCTGGTGCCCGCCGCTCTGACTTGCCGGTATCGGGAAAGTGCTGCTGAAAGCGCCGTTGCCGTCGGTAGTGGCAGTGGCTACCTCGATCTCTCCGTATTTGATAATGACCGTTTCCTTAGCTTTGAAGCCGATGCCCTTCACGAGCAGCGGTGTCCCCACGGCACCGGTGTCGGTGCTGATGCTGGCGCCGGCGGTGACGGTAAACTTGAGTATTTCCGTGTTATCATCCCGGTCGATAGCACGGATTTCATAGCTGCCGGAGGTTATCTCCGGGACATTGAAGGTAACTGAGAAATTGCCGAACTCGTTGCTCTTGGCGTAGGCCGTCTCGATATCGTTGAAAAAGATATTCACGTCCCGGCGGTAGCCGAAACCCGCGCCGCTGACCGTGACGATGTCCCCGGGCGCCCCTGAGACCAGGTTTAGCTGGAGGGAGGGAGTGACCTCAAAAGCGGTCTCGGCGGTGTCCCCCTCGTTATTTTCCACCTCGATCTGGTGCATGCCCGCAGGGCTGCTGGGAACGTTGAAGCGGAAAGAGAATTTGCCGACGGCATCGGCCATTGCCGTGCCCATTCTTTCACTGATACGGGTGAAGAAGTAGATGGTGACCAGACGGTTGGCGTAGTAGCCCTCACCGGTAACGGTAACGGCGGTGCCCACGGGACCCTCCGCCTTGTCCAGGGTGACCAGGGACGCAGGAATGATAAAAGGGCTGCTGGCGAGGGTGGAGCCAAGCTCGCTTCTGACCTTGATAAGGTGTCTCCCGGCGGATGCCGTGGCGGGGACGATAAAGTCAATGGTGAAGGTCCCGGTCTGGGGCACTTCCAGGGGGCTGCCGGGGATTTCGTCATTATCAAAAAGCACGGAAACCTGGTCGCCGCGGTAGGAATCGAAGTTCGTGCCGGTGATGAGAACGCTGGTGCCCGCGGCGCCGACGGAGGTAGAGAGGTTGATTATCGGGGCCGCCAGGACGGGCAGGGGGGCAGTAAAAACGAGGAGCAAGGGAAACAGTATCCCCACGGTGCGGAGAAGTAGTGCGTATTTTGTGGTCTGGCCTTTCTTGTTCATGGGCCACCTCCCGGAAAGATTCAGCTGCCTCCTCATTTGAAAAGTCGCTTCCGGGCACCGCGCCTGGGGTCATAAGTGCCCGCGAAGTTGTCCAGGATGTCTTTATCAATCAACCAGGTATTGTGGAGCTTGGTGGCGGGGAGGTCTCCCTGACGGCAGAGACGCTTAACCGTTTCCGGGTGGATTTTTAGTCGGCGTCCGGCCTCAAGGGCGTTTAGATAATGGTCCCACATTGCCTGCTACCTTAAAAAAGTAAATATTGTTTTATTAAAACAATTATAAATACCGCAGGCTCACCTGTCAAGTCATTCCGGGACATTTGGCACTTATTTGGTGAGGGCAATTTATTCCTACCTTCCTCTATCCCCCCTTCTACCTATTAATAACGGAAGAAATGCGCGTTGGTTAGCGGCAGGGAGAGGCGGAAAAAGTGACAAAAGGGGGTTGACTGTATAGAACAAACGTTCTATTATTGACACTGTTTGGCGCGACGCTGAAGACAGGAGTTTGTGATGACCCGGAATGGCGCGGACGACTTAAGCATGGTGAAAGAACATGACCCGGCGGTTGAGACTGATTTACCCCCGGAGTACTGCCACTATCGCGATGAAGGCTGCGAGCTGGCGGACTCCTGCCTGAACTGCCCGCTGGCGAAGTGCGTCTATGACGAGCCCGGCGGCAAACAGCGCTGGCGGAAGCGATTGCGGGACCGGGACATCGTCCGCCTGTTCAGCGAGGAGAAGCAGGGCGTGCGGGAACTGGCGCGATTCTTCCGGCTCAGCGAGCGGACGATACAGCGGGCGCTGAAAGGGGACAGGGCAAAGGAGCGAACGGACCATGATTGAGACAGTAGCGGCACAGTTGGCGCGCACGGACACGGAGAGGATGAGAGCCTACCGGGAATACCTGGACTTTTACCACGGCCAGCAGTGGGAGAGCCGGGAGCGGTGGGGAGAACGCCACCTGACCGTGAATTACGCCCGCGTATTCATCGATAAGCTTACCTCATACCTGATGTCCGGCATCGATTTCGCCGTGGCGCCGCGGGAAGACTCGGCGGAGGGGCGGGCGCAGGCGCAGCGGGCGGAAGCCGCCCTTTACCAGGTATATGAAGAGAACGGGCTGGCGCAGCTGGACCTGGAGACCGAGGTCGATTGCGCGGTGCTGGGGGATGCCTGCTACAAGGTCACCTGGGACCAGGCCGCCCGGCGGGTAAGGGTGACCGCGCCGGATGTCCAGGGCCTCTACGCCTGGTGGAGCGGCGATGACCCCACCCGGGTGTGGCGTGTCGCCGCGCGGTATGACCTGTCCGCGGAGGAAGCGGAGCGCCTTTACGGGATAAAGCCGAAGGGCAAGCAGGGGAGCATCGTGGAAATGTGGACGGATACGGACTTTAGCCTTTACCTGGATGACACCGTCCTGGAGGAAAAGCCCAATCCCTACGGCTTCATTCCTTTCGTCCTGTATCCCAACCTGCGGGAGCCGAAGCAGTTCTGGGGCGTCTCCGACTTCCCCCAGATTATGCTCCTGCAGCGGGAGCTGAACCGGGCGTTGAGCCAGCTTTCCCGTATTTTAGAGTTGTCCGGCAACCCCATTGCCATCCTGGAAAACGTGGAGGAGGCGGAGAACATCGCCGTCCGGCCCGGGGCGGTCTGGAACATCCCGGACGACGCCCGGGCATACCTCCTCGACCTGCTGCAGGGCGGCGGCATCAACCTGCATATCAGCTACATCGACCTGCTTTACCGGGCGCTGCACGACCTCTCGGAGTCGCCGCGGTCCGCCTTCGGGGGTCTGGAACGGGACATCTCCGGGGTCGCCCTGGAAATCGAGCTTAACCCGCTGCTGCAGAAGGTGCGCCGGAAGCGGATTATCCGCAG
>JBDRGD010000123.1:0-9286 GCA_043818095.1 Chloroflexota bacterium | reverse complement strand
GTGCGTGGCCTATTCCCAGGAAAGAAAGCAGTTCGGCAAGGAAATCTGTGAGTTCCAGGGCGTCCAGTTCCTGCTGGCGGACATGGCGATGAAGGTGGAGGCCATGCGGCTGCTGCTCTACCGCGCGGCGACCAATGCCGGTATGGGCCTGCCCTCTCCGATGGATACCAGCCTGGCGAAGTGCTTCGCCAACGAGACGGTGCGGGAGGTGGTGGGGATGGCGCTCCAGGTGCACGGCGGCTACGGCTATTCCAAAGAGCACGACATCGAGCGGATTTTCCGGGACGGCTGGGGGTGGGGTGTCGCCGGCGGAACGACGCAGATGCAGCGCATCACTATCGCTTCCGAGTTGGTGGGCCGCAGGTTCAAGCAGCGCTAGGGAGCGATTGGTTCATCTTAAGTGAGAGGGTGCCCGCCTTACCCCTGTACCCCTCCGGCCAGGGCTTTTCTTTCCCGCCCTGCCCGCCCCGCGGCATCCGCGACTGGTCAGGGGACAAACCCCACCCACCCCACAGGGCATCAAAGAGCAGTTACAATTCTTCTACGACGTTTAAGAAAAGCGGGTGTCTAAGAGGGGCGAAGCCCCTCTTTCTTTTTAGCCCCCCTTCCTTTGGGAAAGGAAGGGGGCAAGGGGGATAGATTCCGGGGGGATAAGGGGCGGTCCTACTGCGTTATTTTCCGGGTGCGGTGGTAGAGCTTCCGGTCTGCCGCCACCAGCAGCTTCCTGACCGGGTCAGGGGCGTGGATTGCCAGCCAGCGCACGGCGTCGTGCGGCGGTGACAGCGGCTTGTTCCAGGGGCAGACGGCGATGCACCGCCCTCCGCAGCTGCTCCATTTCCGCTTGTTCATCGACCAGAAGGTGACGCAGCGCTCGGCGTTGACGTACCACTTGCGGAACCCCGGGTTGTTATAGATGTCCAGCGGCTGGTCCGTGGGGGGGCCGTAGGGGATGGCGTTGGCGGGGCAATAGCGGGCGCAGTTCTCACAGGCCATGCAGAAATCGTGGACGCCGAAAGAGATGGGCTTGTCGACCTCCAGCGGCAGGTCCGTGGTCACCGCTTTCAGGCGCATGTTTATCCCCAGCTCCGGTGACAGGACGCGCCCGTTGCGGGCGAACTCGCCGATGCCCGCGTCAATCGCCGTGGGGACCATCAGCATGTCCGTCTTTTCGCCCAGCGTCTCCCGGTAGGCGGCGTCGTAGCCCAGCCCGCAGATGAAGTCGGCAAGCTGGGTGGTGATGAATTTCAGCCGCGAGTAGGTATCTGCCACCGCCGCCGATGAGTAGTGCGACGGCGCCGTGGCCAGCATGCCCGGCACGTGGGAGACGGCGCTGGTGATAACGTAGCGATGGCTGATGTCTACGCCCTGGTAGACCCAGCGGGTATCCACCTTGCTGATGCCCACCAGCTCCGCCCCGAAAAAGAGCGCCACCTTCTTGATGAGGCGGCTCATCCAGGCAGGGTCCGTGACCTCGAAGCGGGCGTTTTCCGGCGTCACCGGCAGGGTGGGCGGGTGGTGGTCCCGGCACAGCCGCCAGGCCGCCTGGGTCAGGCTTTGCCCGATGCGGTCCTCCGGCGCCAGTTCCTCATAGGGCAGCGGGGCGCGGGTCTCATAGCCGGTGCGCGCCTGGAAGCGCTGGTGAATCTCTTTCCCGAAAGGGTTGCCCGGCGTGGTCAGCCCGAAAGCGGTCTTCCGGGCGTCGAAGCGCTCGATGGGTCCGATGATGTAGCGTTCGTAGGTGGGTTTTTCAACCTGCCGGACGCCCATCCGCCGCCGCCGGCTTTCCTGCTGCCGGAGGATATGCTCATAAGGGAGCAGCGCCTCTTCCGTCAGGCGGAAATCGTTTTGTCCCTTTGCTGCTGCTGATGGCATAACACCTATGTTACACGCTGTGTCTGGCAGCGTCAAACCCGTCCCCGGCGGTGGAGGCCGGATTAATCAGCAGGGTGGCGATGGTGGGGATGACCGCCAGTCCGGCAAAGACCAGCCAGATTGTCTGGTAGCCGCCCCAGTTATCGTAAGCCCAGCCGGCGGCGGTAGGGCCGATAAGGCTGCCGAGGTGGCCGATGCCGATAATCAGGCCGAGGATGCCACCGAAGTGCTTCCGGCCGAAGAATTCCCGGCAGAGGGAAGGCCTGAGCACCAGGGTACCCCCGTTACCGATGCCGTTTATCACCAGGAAGATGACCAGCAGCCAGAGGCTGGCGGGGGTGGTATAGGTAAAGAGGAGCAGGCTGCCGCCGACGAGCGCCAGCCCCGCCGCCATTACCAGTCTCTTGTCATAGCGGTCACCCAGCCCGCCGAGACCGAGACGCCCGACGATGCTCGTCAGGGGAATGGCCGTGGCGGCCAGGCCGGAGATATACCGGCTGAAACCCATGCTGCTCAAATAGGGCATCACGTGCGTCGTCACGGCGTGCATCGTCATCATGGTATAGATGACGGTGAGCGTTATCGTCCAGAAGGTGCGGCTGCCCACCGCCTCCCTGACCGTCGGCTCGCTCTCCGCCGGGAGTTGTCCCTCCGCGGGCAGGTGGGAAAGGGGGACCGGAAGCCCGTCGGGCAGCTGGCCGTACTGCTCGGGCTTGTGCCGGAGGAATCCCGCCAGGGGTACCACCAGCAGCACCATCCCCAGGGCGAGCAGGTTCATTGTCGTTCGCCAGTCATACACCTGGATAAGGCGGACGATAAGGGGAATGAGAAAGCCGCTGAAACCGAAGCCGCACATCGCAATCCCGCTCGCCAGTCCCACGTTGCGGCGGAACCAGTTGGCGATGGCGGTCATCATGACCGTCTGCGTGCAGGCGCTCGTGCCAATGGCCACCAGGGCGAAGCCGCTGTAAAACGTGGTCAGGGAGTGTGTGGCGGCGATGACCGCCAGCCCGGCGGCGGTGATGAAAGCGCCGATGCCCAGCAGGCGGCGGGGACCCCAGCGGTCCGCGAGGATGCCGACGAACGGAGCGAGGATGCCCGTCTCCAGGCCGCGCAGCGAAGCGCCGATAGAGACCTGGGTATAGCTCCAGTTCAGGTCGCTGGCGATAGGCTCGAAGAAGGCGGTGAAACCGTAGAAGACAGTCCCGCCGATATAGACCCCGGCGAGAAAGGTCGCCGCGACAATCCACCACCCGTAGAAGAGATGGAAAGCCTTATCGCGTGGCGACATCAGTGTCCGGCTGCTTTCCGGCATGCCGGGTCGGTGGTAATATTCCCCGGGGCCGTGTCCGGGCTAATCACCACGCACCAGCAGTATACCGCGTGAGGAGGCGGCCAGTACCCGCTCGGTAACGTCGCTGAAAAACAGCCGTCCCAGCATGGAGTCCGTGGTCCAGTTGGCGAGCCGGGAACGCCCGAAGGTGGTCATCGCCACCAGGTCGCAGCGGTTGTTGCCGACGTACTTGATGATTTCCTCGGCGGCGCTGCCCAGCAACGTTTCCACCCGTGTCTTCAGACCTTCCTTGTTGAGATTGGCCGCGACCTCGTTCAGGTAGAGGCTGCACTGTTTCTTGGAAAGGTCGCGGACGCGTCCCACGTGTTCGTCCCAGCTCAGCGACATGCTCCCTTCCGGATAGTCCGCGAGGATATCCGGCTGGTCGCAGACGCGCAGTAGCACCATCTCCGCACCGAAAAGCTGGGCGTACGCCCTGGCGTAAGGCATCACCTTCTCCGCCCGGTCCGAGCCGTCCAGCGGGAGGAGGACCTGCTTCGGTGGCCAGTCCACGCAGACAATCTCGTTGGGGTTCAGCGTGCGTATCAGCCAAACCGGTATCGGGGAGGTTCGCATCACCCGGTTGGTGATGTCGCTCATCAGGGAAGCGCTCGTACCGGTGCGCCCATGCGTCGTCATCAGGATGATGCTGGCACCAATCTCCCGGGCGCAACTGAGGATTTCCGCGGCGGGTTCACCTACCTTCAGGACCGGGACGGCGGTCGCTTCCCCGCCCCGGAAGAAACAGGCGACCGTATCGCACAATTTGGCGATGTCACGCTGCATCAGTTCCGCCGCCCTCTCGATGTAAGCAGAATGCAACTGTTTGCGGTCGGTCTCCCCGGGACGGCAGACGTGCAGGAGCGTCACGGCGGCTCCGGACCTCACGGCGAGGTTTCGGGCAAGCTCCAGGACGCTTTCCGCCGCCTCCGAACCATCGAGGGGGACCAGTATCGAACGATAAACCCGCTCACCGGGACCGCTGGTTTTCTCGGACATGCTGAACTCCTTTATCTCCGATTAGGCTGCCTGAACACACCACAGGCACGCTGCGCGCCCTTATTATACCTCTTTCCGCAAGGTCTGGGAAGATATTTTCCGGGGGAATGGTGCTAGGGGAAACAGCCCAGCTGGCAATGGCTGATTTTTAACTTGAGGCGGTTCGCGGCGTCGCCCACATCTCCGGGAGTGACGCTCATGCTGGCGGAGATGCGGAAAGCCTGCGGGCAGGGGAGCCTGCTGTCCTCCAGCGCCGCCCGTAATGCTTCGGCCAGTGCCGGGGGCACGCTGGCTTCGTCGGGCTCGGTGGGGTCGGCTTTGGCGGTGTCGAAACAGCCCAGCTGGCAATCGCGGATGCGTACGTTAAGCCGGTTCGCCGCGGCGCCCACCTGGTCTCGCCCCGTCTCCGCTTCCCGGGCTATCCGGAAAGCCGTCCGGCAGGGGAGGTAGCCTTCCTCCAGGGCGTCTTCTATCCGCTGTGCCAGCCGCTTTTCAATGGCGTCTCCGTTTTCGCTCACCGGGCACCTCCCTTTCTCTGGCCGCGCGCCGCTGCCTGCTGAAATTAATCGGAAATTCCGGTATCGGCGAGGATGATGTCGAAATCGCACCGGATTGCCCTTGTCGGGCAGAGCACTTCACACTCGGTACAGTAGGTGCAGTCTTCCGGCCTCACGACAACCGCTTTGCCGTCGCGCAGTTCCGCGGCACCGCCGGGGCAAAGCTCCACGCAGGTACCGCACCCGTCGCACTGCGCGGTGTCTATCTCGGGGACCGCCTTTTCCATCGAGCCTTCGTTTTTCATATCCACCGTTATTTTATAAAATGGGACCGGGGCTGTATACGACTTCTGTCATAATTCGGCCATCTCCCGGAGTTTTTCCTTGTCCACCACGAGCAGTCGCCTGCCTTCGATTTTTATCGCGCCGTGGCTTTCCAGTATCCGCAGCGCCCGGCCGACCACGTCCCGCACCGAGCCGACCATACCCGCCATCTCGTCCTGGGTGAACCTGGGCACGGGTGCTTTGCCGCCCTCCGCTACCGCCATCTCCAGCAGCAGCCCGGCCAGGCGGTTGACGACGCTGTGGAAGGAAAGCTTTTCCACGACGGTAGTGAGGTGGCGCAAACGCATGGCGAAGGCCTTGATGATGGCCCGCGCCGGCGGGCAGTCCGCTACCAGGGAGAGCAGCGTCTCCCGGGGTAACAGGTAAACAGTGGAAGGTGTCAGCGCGGCGGCGCTGGCCGGATTGGGTCCCTCGTCAAAGACGGCGACCTCGTTGAAGCTGTCCCCTTCCCCGGCGATGAGCAGCACCTGCTCCCGGCCCTCCGGGGAGCTTTTATAGATGCGGACCTGCCCTTTCTCCACCACGTAGAGCCCGCGGCAGGGGTGCCCTTCCAGGAAGACGATTTCCCCGCGGTCGAAATCGAGCCGGATGACCTGCCGCTGCAGCTTTTCCTTTTCTTCCGGACCCAGTCCGGCGAAGTAGGGTAAAGCCGGGAGAGGGTTTTCTGCGCCAGGGACCAAAGTTTCCTCCGACAATCGCGGGCTGCCCAAATGTTAGCATACTCTTCCTTTTCGTGTATAGGGCGGAGGATTTATTGTCCGATAAAAGTCGTGGACTAAGGCGCCATCCGGTGTTACGATGAAATCAGTAAACGCGGCGAACGGCGCACCTGCCGGAAGGAGGGAACCATGGCGGAGGGACTGGGCAAACAGGCCAAGCAATCAGCATTGAAGGATATCATCCAGGGGCTGCACGGGGGGCTTTCCGTGGAGGACGCGAAAGAAAGGTTCGAAAAAGAGGTGGGGAATGTGACCTCCACGGAGATTGCAGAGATGGAGCAGGGCCTCATCAACGAGGGGCTCTCCCCGGACGAAATCAAGAAGTTCTGTAACGTGCACGCCCTCCTTTTCCGCTCGGCGCTGGAAAAGGTGGCGGCGGGGGAAACCTATCCCTCCCACCCCGTTTCCCTTTTCCGGCAGGAGAACCGGGAGATTGAGAAGCGGGTGCAGGCGGTGCGCGACGTTGCCGGGAAGGGGACCGAGGCGGTGACGCCTACCTTCATCCGGGAGCTGAAAGGGGCACTCCGGGAGCTGAAAAAAGTCACCACCCACTACGAGCGGAAAGAGCAGCTGCTGTTCCCCTTCCTGGAGAAGCAGGGCTTCATGGGGCCGTCCAAGGTGATGTGGGGGAAGGATAACGAGGTCCGGGAGCTGCTGCGGCAGGCGGAGGACCGGCTGGAGGTAGTAAAAGATAAGGAACAGTTCCCGGCTTACGCGCGGGAGTCCCTGAACCCCCTGCTGGAGGAAGTCGAGGGGATGATTTTCAAGGAAGAGAACATCCTTTTCCCCACCTCCCTGGAAAAGCTGAGCTCGCAGGACTGGGTGGACATCCTGCGGGACAGTCCGGAAATCGGCTACGTCTTTATCACCCCGCCCGCGGAGACGGAGGCGCTGATAAAAGAGCTGCAGTCCGCCCTGCAGGAAGAGCCCTGCTTTGAGGACGGCGACATCACCCTGCCCACGGGCACCCTGCGCCTCTCCGAGCTGGTGCCGGTTCTCAACGTGCTGCCTATCGATATCACCTTCGTGGACGCGGAGGACACCGTCCGCTACTTTACCGAGGGCAAAGACCGGCTTTTCCACCGCACCCGGTCGATAATCGGGCGCAACGTGCAGAACTGCCATCCCCCGCAGAGCCTGGAGGTCGTCGAAAAAATCCTGGCCGCTTTCAAAGAAGGCCGGAAAGACAGCTACGAGTTCTGGATTGATTTCAAAGGGAAGAAGGCCTACATCCAGTTCCTGGCGGTGCGCAGCAGGCAGGGCAAATACCTGGGGACGATCGAGGTTACCCAGGACATCACCGCCATCCGGAAACTCACCGGGGAGAAGAGGCTCGTCGATGAAAGAGATTGACCTGAAGAAGAGCGTTTACGAGTTGACCGAGGCCTATCCGGAGCTCATTCCGCTGCTGAAAGAGATGGGATTCTTCGGCGTGGCCAATCCCGTGGTCCGCAATACCCTGGGCAGGGCGACCACCATCCCCAAGGGCTGTGAAAAGCAGGGGCAGGACCTGGCGGAAGTCATCCGCCGGCTGGAAGCGGCGGGTTTTTCCGTGAAGAAGTAAATGATGAGGAGGCGAACGATGTCAGCGACCGAGGAACTGAAACACGAGCACCGCGTTATCGAGCGGATGCTATCCGTCCTGGAAAAAGCCGCCGAGAAGGTAGAGCAAGGCGGCGAGCTCCCGCCCGACTTTTTTAACCGGGCGGTGGACTTTATCCGTAACTTCGCTGACCGGTGCCACCACGGGAAAGAGGAGGAAAACCTCTTTCCGGAGATGGAGAAGAAGGGCATCGGGCGGGAGACCGGCCCGCTGGGGGTCATGCTCCTGGAGCACGAAAAGGGGCGCGCCTTCGTCCGCGGGATGGCGGAGGCGGGGGAGCGCTATGCCAAGGGCGATAAGTCGGCGCTGCCGGAAGCGATTGAGAACGCCCGCGGCTACGCGCAGCTGCTCTGGCAGCACATTGACAAGGAAGACAATATCCTCTACAACATGGCGGACATGGTGCTGACCCCGCAGGACCAGCTGGCGCTCACGGAGCGTTTCGAGGCTGTAGAGCAGGAACGCATCGGTTCTGGCAAGCACGAGCAGTACGTGGCGATGGTGGAGAAAATGGCGCAGGAGGTGGGCCTGCCTTAGCCTGCCGTCCGGCAGGCCGTCAGTGCCGTCCCGCAGCGTGATTTACACTTGACAAAGCGGGCGTTTTCCGTAATAGTGTTAAGGCGGACGGATGTAGTCCGCTGTTCTTTTGCGCTTGTAGCTCAGTTGGATAGAGCGCAGCCCTGCGGAGGCTGAGGTCGTGGGTTCGAGCCCCGCCAAGCGCGCCATTAGGGCGGTTAGCTCAGTTGGTCAGAGCACCTGCTTTACACGCAGGGGGTCAGAGGTTCAAGTCCTCTACCGCCCACCACTTTTTGAAGCTTCTTAAATGGCACAAATCAGATTTGGTTGTAGAATTGGTATACTATTTAATTCACCACCTATTGAGGTATAATTTCAGCTAGTTACGGATTCAGAGAGAGTGAAGTAATACTCTGATATCTGGATGGATGCTTATAGGTGTTTTTATAATAATGAGCTAGTGAAGGAGATAATATTGAAAATACTTCTTGCCGTCGATGGGTCACACTATTCTAAGCTGGCAACCAAAATGGTGGAAGTACTTAAACTTCCCTCTCAAATAGAAGTCATAGTAATGACCGTAGTGCCTGAACATGCATTCCTCGGTGGTATTACATTAGGTAGGCTCAGGGCTACGTCAAAGAGTAAGGACGTGCAGCAGGAGAAAGCGTTGAAATTGCTGCAGGACGCGGTTCAATCACTCAACAAAACGGGACTTAAAAAAATAGAGAGCTTAGTAAAGTGGGGAAACCCGGCCGATGAAATTCTGAAAACAACTGACGAAGTTAACGCTTCTCTTATCGTGATGGGAGCAAAAGGACTGACAGACCCACTTACCTTCCGCCTCGGCAGTGTTGCGCAGACGGTAATGAAGTATGCCACGGGAAGCGTGCTCCTGGTAAGACAGGCAATTGCCATTTCAGGTCGTGATGCAGGGGCTGAGAGGAAACCCGGTATGAATCGAGTGTTGGTTGCCACTGATGGCTCAGAACACTCACAGATAGCAATGAAATTTCTCTTAGACCTCACCTTACCAAAGAAATGTGAGGTCATCGTGGTCACTGCTCTTCATTCCCACCTTGTATCGTCTCACGAAGAAACTAAATTGCCTTTTCAGACCGATGAGGAATTGCTGGCCAGACTCCAGACGGAGGAAGAACGCCAAGCTAAAAGGATTATTGCTAAGGCGGAGAAGCAGTTCACAGACCGGGGATACGGGACAATATCTGAAATATTAAGGGGGGGGGCAGCTGAATCCATATTAAAGGCTGCTCACAAATATGACCCTGACATTATCGTTCTGGGAAGTCGAGGATTGACCGTAATTGATAGACTGCTCTTAGGAAGTGTAGCAGAGAGGGTAGCCAGATATGCCAACTGCTCAGTGCTAATCGGACGTCCT
>JBDRGD010000122.1:0-5593 GCA_043818095.1 Chloroflexota bacterium | reverse complement strand
GCCACGCTGAACGTGGACTTCGTCTTTAACTTCCCGGGGCAGAGCCTGGAGCAGTTCGCCGCGGACGTCCGGGACTTCAAGGAACTCCAGATTGACCAGGCTACCTTCTACCCGCTGATGGCTTCCCCGCACAAGCGGGACGCCCTGGAGCGCCGTTTTAATAAGGTGGATACCTCCCGGGAAAAGAAGTTCTATGACATTATCCTGCGGGAGCTTTACCAGGGCGGGTACAAGCCCTCCACCGTCTGGTGCTTCTCCCGGGGCGAGCGCATGATTGACGAATACATCATCGACGAGGACGATTATGTCGGCATCGGCTCCGGCTCGGTGAGCATCGTCAACGGCAACTTCTACGCCAACTCCTTCTCCCTGGAGCACTACGCGGAGATGGTCGGCGAGGAGCGCCTGCCCATCATCGGCTGGCGCCAGCTTTCCGGGAAGGAAAACCTGCGCTACTACCTGCTCACCAAGCTTTTCGGCATGGAGGTGGACCCGGAGAAGTTCCGCGAGCGTTTCCACGCGGACATCCGCAACAAGCTGGGACTGGAGCTTTCCCTGCTCAGGCGCGCCGGGCTGGTGGAGGAAAGTGGCCTGATAAGGGTCACCGAGAAGGGGATGTACCCGGTGAGCGTCATGATGCGGGAGTTCTTCGCCGCGTTGAACGGGCTGCGGGAATACTGCATCGAGCGGCAGATATAGGCCCGCCCTATTTTACGGCCACGTGCAGGCAGGCCGCGCCCAGGAACAGCCGCCGGAAGGTGACCTCCCGGAAACCCGCCCCGAGCAGCATTTCCCGGATTTCTTCCGCCGGGTAGAACCGCGCTACCGACTCCGCCAGGTAGCGGTAAGCCCCCCGGTTCCCGGAAAGCCAGCGGCCCACCGGATAGACATAGCCGCGCAGGTAGGCGCGAAAGAGCAGGCGCATCGGTCCCCGGGCAGGCTGGCCACTCTCGACGGCGACGAAGTGTCCGCCGTCACGCAAGACCCGCCGGACTTCCGCCAGGTGGCGCGGCGCCAGCGGGTTCTGGTAGATAAGGTTGCGGAAGGCGAAAGAGATGCCGACGCTGTCGAAATAGCCGTCCGCGAAGGGAATGTTATCCGCGTTGCCGCGGAGAAAGTTTACCCCCGCCAGGCCGGCGGCTTTCTCGCGGGCCAGCTCCAGCATCGGCTCGGCGTAGTCGACGCCGGTAATCTCCACCCCTCCCCCCGCCCGCCGCGCGATGCCGACAGCCAGGTCACCGGTGCCGCAGCCCAGGTCCAGGACGCGGTGGGGGTGGTTGGCCAGGCATGCCTGCGCCGCCAGTTCCCGCCAGCGGGCGTCCATGCCCCAGGTAATCAGGCGGTTAATGAGGTCATAGCGCAGCGGCACCGCCATGAACATGCTTTGCAGGGGTTTTTCCGTCATGTTGCGGAGTCTCCGGAAGCGGTCTAGAGGGCGGTCGCCAGGATGTAGCCCACGCCCATGAGGAACTGGGTGAGCAGCACCACCATCACGTTGTCCGCCATCGCGGGGACAAGCTTGCCCATGTCCTGGTACTTCCTTGAGCCGCGGATGGCCCTTATCCCCAGGGGCAGGGTCAGCAGCCCCAGCAGCGTCCAGGGCGGCATGCCGAAGCCCCCGGAGGTAGCCAGCCAGACGATGACCCACCCGGCAATCCAGACATAGACTCCGGCGGTCAGCAGGCTGTAGACGATGCTCGCTCCATTGGAGCCCATGGTAATCGGCATCGTCCTCCGGTTCGCGGTCCGGTCCGCGTCCACGTCGGGGAACTCGTTGAGCAGAAGGAGGTTGTGCACCAGAAAACCGGAGGGCACGGAGGCGATTAGCGCTTCCCAGGAGTAGGCGCCCGTCTGCGCGAAGTAAGTCCCGAGGATGGGCAGGATACCCAGGCCCGCGCCGGGGGCCCATTCCGGCCAGCCCCGTTTCAGGATGAACGGACTGTAGAGCACAACGCAGAAAGCGGCCACGAGAAGCAGCGGGAGCAGCAGCCAGCCCCGGATAATAATGAAGTAGATGCCGATAGGCACCGCCATGAACAGGGAGATAAGACCCAGCCACAGCACCTGTGACGGCTTCAGCAGTCCTTCCTTGAGGATACCGCTGCCGCCACTGAAAGGGGTGCGGCGCGTCGCCAGGTCGATGCCGCTCTTGTAGTCGAAATAGTCGTTGAGCGTATTGACGCTGGTATGGGCTAACACCAGCCCGATGCCCGCCAGCAGGGCGGCCCCCAGGTCAAAGTAGCCGTCGTGCCAGGCGATGGTGGTGCCGAGGAAAGCCAGCACGACCGAGAGAATCAGAAACTGCGGTCTCGTCTCCAGGAAAAGTATCTTTAGAGGCACAAATTACCCCCTGCCCGAAGAGTTCTCTAGTTTTTTACCGGTCTGCTATCTGGCGCGCAGAAAACAGGAAAGCATTGCCTGCTGCAATGCCTTCCTGAAAGGCCTCAATTACCAGCCGGACGCGCACCCGTTATCCGGACGGGCTCCCGGCACCGCGGTAACGCCCGGATTACTGGCCTTTGGGGACATCCGGAGAGATGTCCTCAGATTGTCGGGGGAATGTCGGAAATTGGGCTAGCCCTTACCGATGCGGAACACCTTGGTGCTGCAGTTCGGGCAGCTGCCCTGCGTCGCCGGGCGCTTGTTCTTGAGGGTCACCGATTGGGCATTTTTAATTTCGACTTTTTTGCGGCACTTCATGCAATAGGCTTGAACCATCTTAGGACCTCCTTGATTATCCTGCCCAGCAGAGTAGCAAACTACGCTGTCGTTTGTCAATAGCGCGCCAGCCTCGCCGGGCCGTAATGCCGATATTTATTCCGTCTTCACGGTAACTTCGTCGCCGACGGCTGCTTTCAGGTGATGCCCGGCGTCCCCGTCCCGGAAGGCTATCTCCAGGTAACCGCTGCTGCCGGGGAGGACCATGAGCCCACGCCCCTCTCCGTATGTCCGCGTCAGTCCGATCACCGTGGTCTCCCCGATGCGCACGGAGATTTTGCGGTAATCCGGCGGAAGGTCCGTGGTGCGAACGCTGGTGATGATATTGCCGAAGCGGTCGATGTGCCGCACCTGCCCCGCCAGCGTGCCGTCCGGCTCGCGCCGCGGTCGCCACCCCGGCAGGACGGTGAGCTCCGGCAGAGTCTCGCCGAAATCCTCGAGGGGGGTACCGCGGGAGAGGTGGGCGGCGGCGGGGGCGAAGACGTCCCGGCCGTGGAACGTGGCGCTTACCGGCTCCCGCCGGAATTCGGGACGGGTCAGTGCCACCGCTTGAAGGGGTGGGGAAAGGTTTACGGATGTGCCGTCCGCGGGTAGACTTGCCGCCAGAAAGTCCTGGAGCACGCCGGTAAGCACGCCGTTGTCCGGGGCGACGAAGTCCGCCCGCGGCGTGCGCAGGATGACCGCCCGGCGGTCCGTCCCCACGCCGGGGTCGACGACGACCAGGTGGACCGTCCCCGGGGGGAAATAGGGGAATGTTGTGGCGATGATGTAAGCCGCCTGCCCGATGGCCTGCGCGGGGACCGTGTGGCAGACATCGACCAGCCGCGCTTCGGGATTGATGGAAAGGATGACGCCCTTCATCGCGGCAACGTAGCCGTCATCCGCGCCGAAGTCCGTGGTCAGGGTAATAATGCCCATCCGCCAGACCGTCCCGCTCCCGGCTTCAGGTGCCGGCGACGAGCCTTATCAGCGAGATGACGATGAAGAGGACCGCCAGGGCGATGGTCAGCTGGAAAAGCGTTTTCTCCAGCCCGCGCTTGGTGCGGTAGACCGTGTCCGCCTGGCCGAAGATACCCCCCAGCCCGCCGCCCCGTACCTGCATCAATACTGCCAGCACCAGGGCCAGCGAGAGGACTATCTGCGCGATGTTGAAATAAACTGACATACTTTCTCCCCTCAGCACTTAAGCTAACCGAGTTTCGATTTCAGAGCCTCCGCCGCCATCTGCGGGTTGGCGCGCCCTTTGCTTGCTTTCATGACCTGCCCGACGAGGAATTTCAGCGCCGGTTCCTTGCCCGCCCGGTACTCCGCCACCGGCTTCTCGTTGGCGGCGATGACTTCCAGGACAATCGCTTCAATCCGGCTGTCGTCGCTTATCTGCGCGAGGCCCTGCGCGGAGATAAGCTCCCCGGCGCTCTTACCGGTGCGGAACATCTCCTCCAGCACGGGCTTGGCGGTGGCGCCGGTGACGGTCCCCTTTACGACGGCATCCGCCAGCCCGAAGAGTTTTTCCGGGCTTACCTTTTGGGCGAAGGCGGCGATGTCGATATTCTGCGCGTGAGTAATGCGGCTCACCTCGCCGAGCAGCCAGTTGCTGCCCAGCTTGGCGCGCTCTTTCTGCGACAGGTTGCCCGCGGCCGATACCATGACGAACTGTTCCTCGTAGTCCGCCAACAGCTTGTCACCGGTAAGCAGATTGGCATCGTACACGGGCAGGCCGTACTCCGTGATAAAGCGGTCCCGCCGGGCCTCCGGCAGCTCGGGCAGCTTTGCCCTGACCTCCTCCACCCATTCCCGGCTGATGACCAGGGGCGGCAGGTCCGGCTCCGGGAAGTAGCGGTAGTCATGGGCGTATTCCTTGCTGCGCTGGGAGACGGTCTTCCCGGAATCCTCCACCCAGCCGCGGGTCTCCTGGACCAGCCGCTTGCCTTCCGCGGCGGCTTTCACCTGGCGCTGCACCTCGTATTCCAGCGCCTGGTAGACCGCCTTGAAGCTGTTCATGTTCTTCACTTCCACCTTCGCCGTGGTCTGCGGGCTGCCCTCGGGGCGCAGAGAGATGTTGGCGTCACAACGGAAGCTGCCTTCCTCCATATTGCCCGTGGAGACTCCCAGGTAGCGCAGGATGCTGCGCAGCTTTATCAGGTACTGGCGGGCTTCCTCCGGGGAGCGCAGGTCGGGCTCGCCGACAATCTCCATCAGTGGCACGCCGGAGCGGTTGACGTCTACCAGGCTGTAGGTCTCGCCGCCCGGGGCAGCGCGGTGCAGCAGCTTGGCGACGTCCTCTTCCAGGTGGACGCGGGTGATGCCTATCTTCCGCTTCACCCCGTCAACCTCGATGGCGAGCCAGCCGGGGGAACCGATGGGGGCATCATATTGCGAAATCTGGTAGCCCTTCATCAGGTCCGGGTAAGGGTAGTTCTTGCGGTCAAACTTGGTGTGTTCGGCGATGGGGCAGTTCAGCGCCAGGGCGGTCATCATGGTGTATTCTATCGCCTGCCGGTTGATGACCGGCAGCACGCCGGGCATGCCCATGCACACCGGACAGACATGGGTATTGGGCGCGGCGCTGGCATAGTCGGCGCTGCAGCGGCAGAACATCTTGCTTTTGGTGAGCAGCTGGGCATGTACCTCCAGCCCGATGATGGTCTCAAATTCGGTAGCCGTTTGCGTCATAGACACAGCCTTTAGTATATCAATAATTACTGACGGCTGACAAGGCGGGGACGTAAAATCCTAAGCACTGAATCCGAAAGCCTAAACGGGGGGTAGAGCTTAGAACTTGGAGTTGCAAAATGCTATAATTAGGTTGTTTTGGGGCCGTAGTTCACTCGGGAGAACGCTTGATTTGCATTCAAGAGGTAGGGGGTTCGAATCC
>JBDRGD010000121.1:0-6942 GCA_043818095.1 Chloroflexota bacterium | reverse complement strand
CTCACCATTTTCCGCCTCCCAGAGGGGGAAGTGGTTGGTCTCGACAGCCAGCCGGCTCAACTCCACACCCATATCGACGGGTGTCCTCCACCCAGTGGGGCAGGGGGTGTAGAGGTGCAAATACGCAGTCCCCGTCCTTGCCGCCTCCTGTGCTTTCTTCAACTTGTGGACGAAATCTTCCATGTACCCAACGGTCGCCGTGGCCACGTAGGGGATACCATGCATGAGCATGATCAGGGGCATGTACTTTCCCTCGACGGCTTTTCCGCGTCCCTTGGCTCCCGCCCAGGTTGTTGTCGTCCAGGCAAGGGCCGGGGTAGTGCTGCTCGATTGAATACCCGTATTCATATAGGCTTCGTTGTCGTTGCAGATATAGAGGATGTGCTCGTTCCTGGCTGCCGCCCCGGATAGTGGCTGGAATCCCACGTCCGCCGTTGCGCCATCCCCGACCAAGCAGACACAGGTCACATCGTCCCGCCCGATCTTCCGGAAGTATCTGCTGGCGCCCGTCATACTCGAGGCGATGTTGGTCATGAGAGTCCCGAGGGAGGCAACGCGGCTCATGAAGACGGGCTGGCACCCCGGCGTCCGGAAGACAACCACTTTGCGCCCGAGCACTTTCAGCATCACGCGGGCCGCCAGTTCTGCCGGGCAGCCGGCGCAGAGCCCGGTCCCCGCCGCCAGAAGATCGGGCGCACAGAAGTGTTCAACGATGGAGCCTGCCTTTGCGTAGGTGAGTACGCCATGAGGGCAGGCGGCGGCACACTTCGGCTCCTCACCCGCGCACCGGTCGCATTTATACGACTTTGCAACAGATTCGTCGTAGGCAATACCGCCGTAGGGACAGGCCAGTACGCATAGCCCGCATCCTACGCATTTCTCCTCGTCGATGGCAACAATCCCCGTTGCGCTGTTCTTCCTTATGGCCCCGGTAGGACAAACACATAGACATTCCGGCTTGTTGCACTGATTACAGACGACAACACTATTCACTTCTATCTCGGGTGCGTGTACCGCCTTGATAACGGATCTGCCCAGCCTCTCCCGGCATGCCTCTTCACAGAGCCGGCAGCCGGAAGGACAGTTGACGTGCCTGATCATCAATGTTTCCGTAAAAACTTCCATTTCACACCCTCTCGCTCTTGACCATCAAGGCTCGGCTGATTACTCCCGGTTTTTCGAGCAGCAGCGTTTTAACCTTGTCTAAGGGAATTTTATTTTTTATCAGATACAGGACAACGCCGGGATCGACGTCTATATTGACAAATTGAGCGCCCACCAGGCAGCCGTCGCGACAGTGGAGCTTCGTATAACAACCCGTTTTCTCCGAGCCGGCCTGCAGCACTTCTACACCCTTAGCCTCGTCGGAAAGGCCTATGGCGGCCGCGCCTTTGCCGAAGAAGTGGAATACATTCATGGAGATCCACCCGCTGTAGTCCCGCGCCACACCTGCCATATTCGCCCCGGCGATCCTTCCCTGCTCCACCGCACCGGGCAGAATGGCATTAGGGCCTTCTTGCCGGGAAAAAAAGTCCTTGGCCACGGCCATATCACCGGCGGCATAGATTGCCTCGGCAGAGGTCTTCATCCTCTCATCCACAAGAACCCCGTCTTCAACCGCAGCGATCGACGATCCGGAGAGAAATGAGATTCTGGGAACCGTACCGAGGCAGTTCACGAGGATATCACCCTGTACCGTGCGCCCGCCGGCAAGGAGCAGTTCCACTTTCTCACCGGCGCGGCCGGCACGCATGACGCTTGCCGTAATGATCTCTACACCCTGGGCAGCGAAGACCCCGGAAATCAATCCACCCGCAACTGGATCAAAATAGCGGCGGAGGATCCGGCTTCTCACTACCACCTTCACCTTCAAACCCCGCTTCGTCAGGTTTGAGGCCAGGCCCATGGCCACCAGACCGCCCCCGTAGATCAATACTTCGCTTCCCGCTTGCAGACGCGCGACCAGTTCGCGGTAGTCCCCCAGCGTATGAAATCCCAGTACGGGAATCGTATCGATCCCTTCAATTGCGGGCAGCACGGGCGCGGAACCAGTGGCGATGAGGAGGGTGTCATATATCTCCCGCTCCCCACCGTCAAAGATGGCTTCCTTGCGGTCAGGCGCGATCGCTATCAGCCTCTTGCCCATGGCAAGTTCGCTGTCCGTCGCCCGGAAAAAATCCTCGTTCACAGTCCAGATTCTGGATTCGTCGATCTTCCCCGCGAGAAGATAGGGGAGGGCAGTGGGTGAATACGGCAAGGTATTCTCCATGGTAACCATCTTTATCCGATCTTCCCCGGAGATGGAGCGGATCTCTCTCAGGGCACTCAGTCCTGCTGCACCACTGCCAATCAGAAGATGCTTCTTTGCCACTTGTCCTTTCCTCCGCTATTCTATGGACAGCCAGGTGACTTCCTGGACCGATTCTCCCCGGGCTTTAGCCATGGTTATCTCGATCGCTCGCTCAATCTGTTCCTGGGTGATATCAAGATTGGCCAGACCGGCGATGAAGTTCACCGTGGGCGTACAGGAGACGCCGGCGCCGAGTGCTGCCCGGATTTCCATCAACAGGTGACCACAGTTCCAACCGAAACAGACGCTCCGGTCAATAACACCGACGGCCTTCTTATCCTTCAACGCTGCCGCCAGTTTTTCTTTGGGGAAAGGCCGGAACAGCCGCACCTTGATCAGCCCTATCTTGATCCCTTCCTCTCTTTTCCGGTCCACGACCACCCGCGCCGTCCCCACGCAACTACCCATAGCCACGAGCACGATCTCGGCATCCCCGGTCCGGTACTCCTCGATCTGCCCGCCGTAACTCCTGCCGAAGATTGTCTTGAACTCCCCGTCCAGTATTTCAATCCGGGACTTAACCCGTTCGAGGGCTTCACTATGCAGGTACCGGGCCTCCGTACACCCTTCCCCTTCGTCCCGGGGAAAGAATGAAGGAACGCCGAAAATCTTGGGATCGTCCGGATTCACGACCATGCGCTTGTTGGCGGCCAGAGGAGCCAGAAAACGGTCCACATCTTCCTGGAGAGGCAGTTCCACCGGCTCTTTCCGGTAGGAGAGATAGAAGCCGTCGTAGCAGATCATAACGGGGAGGAGAATTTCCCGGTCTTCGGCAATCCGGTAGGCCATGATCACCGTATCAAGGATTTCCTGGCAGTCCTCCACATCGATCTGAACCCAGCCCGTATCCCTGACGCTCATCATATCCTGGGAGCTGTTGCCGATGGTGAAGACGCCCGGGGTCTCCCGGTTGGCGTTCGTCATGACTACGGGGATGCGGTAGCCGGCTGCGTAGTGAAGCCCGTCATACATGAACAGGAGTCCCCAGGAGGAGGTGGCGGTAAAGACCCTGCCCCCCATGAGTGATGCGGAGCAGACTACCCCCATCGACGAGTTCTCCCCCTCCACATTCACCACTTCCGCATCGAGACTGCCGTCGTCACGGAACCGCGTCAGCCATTCTCCGACGGCAGACTGCGGCGTGATAGGGTAGATGGCGACGACATCAGGCCGGCTTAAAAGCACGGCATATGCCACCGCCTTATTTCCGTCGATGACCTCGACAACCCTCCTGGCTCCTACCGTTTCCTTCTTCACCATGACTCCTCCGCCACCATCTTGATGGCCCCCACCGCGCATTCTTTGGCACAGATTCCGCAACCTTTACAGTAGGTAAGCACCCGCACAACGCGGCCGTTTTCTTCCTTAATGCAGCCTGTGGGACAGTAAATGGTACACCAGCCGCAGTTAGAACACTTCTCCTGATTGGTTACCGGATGATTATAGCGCCAGTCCGCCACCGGCTTGCCCAAGACCTCTCCGGGCGTGAACCATGCCCTCTCGTATTTGTGTCTGCGCTGCATAGATTTTCTCTGCCTGATTACCAGTTATAGATCTTGACTTCCTGATACCCGCGCTCAACGCTCCGGATATTCTTCTTCCGCATTTCTCCGGAAAAGCTTTTCTCCATGGAGGCCAGCACCGACTCAAGTTTCACCCAGCCGGTTGTTGCCGCCATAGCCCCCAGCATGCAGGTGCTGAAGGCCGGCAGGCCAATCTCTTCCAATGCTATTTTGGTCGCATCCACCACGCCCGCACGCACCAGGTTATTGTGGGGTGGCTTCTGCAATTCTACCGCACAATTCAAGACGAGCATCCCGCCCGGCTGCAGACCCGTATAGGTCTGCGGCCACGTCCGCTGGCGCGGATCAAGAACGATAAGGCAGTCAGGCGCATAGAGCTGCGTCTTCTGCCTCACCTTCGCCTCATCAATGCAGACAAAGGCGACTACGGGGGCCCCTCGCCTCTCCGAACCGTACATGGGGAAACTCGACCCGTACTTACCATCCATGACCGCAGCCACGGCAAGGATATCCGCCGCGCTCACCGCCCCCTGCCCCCCTCGGCCGTGCAATCTTATTTCTTTCATAGGTAAATCCTCGCCCGGATCGCCATTTTTTAATGACTGTTTACTAATGCAATCCGCCCTGGGTTGTCAAGGTTTTTTTGCTACGTCTTTTAATAAGCATTAACTATAGGGAGTTCAACATAATTAACTCAACTTTACTAAGGAAAATTATTATAGCTATGCGGTAAGGAACAAGGCATCCAGCGCAACGACTCCGCCTCCCTGTTCCAGGATAACTAACGGATTGATGTCGATCTGGGCAACAAAAGGGGCAAGATCTGCTGCCAGCTCGGCAAACATGAGGACAGCATCAGCCAGGGCAACTACATCCCCTTGGACCCGGCCCCGGAATCCGTTAAGCAGAGCGAAGGCGCGCACCTCACGGATCATGGCATCCGCATCATAAGAGGCAAGCGGCAGCGCGCGCAGCGCTATATCCCGGTAGAGTTCGGTATAAATGCCGCCGGCGCCCAAGAGGAGCACGGGGCCAAATAGTTCATCCCGTTTCAAGCCAAGAATCATCTCTACTCCCGGCCTTACCATTTCTTCCAGCAGAAACGTCGCCTGAGGGTCCAGTCCGCTTGCCAATTGCTGCAGCTCGCCGAAAGCGCGTGCAAGTTCCAGCTCATCGCCCAGGTTGAGTTTGACGCCGCCCGCCTCGGTTTTGTGCAGGAGCTGCGCCGATTGAATCTTGAGGACAAGTGGGTAGCCGATGGACGCGGCGGCGGTCTTTGCCTCCCCGAGGGTTCGGACAACCGCGCGGCGCGGCGTCCTGATGCCATAATCGTCAAGCAGATCCTTGGCTGTGCCCTCCAGGATCATATCCTTTCCGGAACAGAACCGTTCCCGCCATCGCTCCCGCACCTCCTGCGGAACCAGCGGTAATTCCTCCGTCTCTGCCGGGGCACACCCGTTCAGGAAGCGGTTGTAGTCGAGCAGGTCCTTTACCGCCTTGAGGCCCAACGGCCCTCCCTGCAGGAGTGGTAACTGGTGGGTGTCGATGAATTCGACAAGTTCGGGGGTGAAGTTCTCCAGATTGCATGAGATGAACCCGCAGAGCTTTCCCGGATTGACGCGCGCCGCCTCGATAAACTTCAGGAACAGCGGCTTCGTGAACTCCATGACCAACGACGTCGTGAGGCCGATCCCGAAGAGCAGGATGTCGAATCGGTCGTCCTCCATGATTGTCCTGGCGATTCTGGCAACCAGGTCGATATCGGTCCGGGACTGTCCCGTCATGTCGAGAGGATTGTGGACTGTCCCGAAGGAGGGCATCGACTGCGCCAGCCGGGTCTCCATGTCAGGGGGGAAATCGGGGATGGCCAGACCTACCTCCTCGCTCCGGTCCGCCAGGTAACCGCACACGCCCCCGGAACCGGAAATGATGGCCAGTCCACCTTTTTTAATCGGCTTCCGGAAGGAGAAAAGTTTGATGGTTTCAGCGAACTGCTCAATGGACTCAATCAGGGTAACCCCTGCCTGCCGGAAGACCGCCTGGTGCACCGCATAGGCGCCGGCCAGAGAACCCGTGTGACTGGCAGCCGCCTGACTTCCCTTTTCCGATTTGCCAATTTTGAGCACGAGAAAGGGTTTCTCCGCGTCGGCAGCGAGACGGGCCACGGCAAGGAATTTTGCAGCGTCTCTTATGCCTTCGACAAAGGCCGCCACCACCCGGATTTCGGGATCGTACAGCATGTATCGGATATAATCTGAAAAATCGAGTACCGCTTCATTGCCGCTGGATACCACGTAGCGAAAGCCGATGCCGCTCTTGATTCCCACATAGAGGATGTTGGCGCTCATCATGCCGCTCTGGGACACAAAACCCACATTGCCGGGCTTTACCTCCGCGGGCAGCGGCGCCGAGTAGCAGACAGTGTGCGACTTCAAGGAGGCATAGCCAGTGCTGTTCGGCCCGCACACCCGCAGGCGATACCGCTCTGCTATCTTCCGAATATCTTCCTGCAGGCGCACTCCCTCCTCGTCCACCTCGGAAAAACCGCTGGAAAAGATGACCGCGCTCTTGATGCCTTTACTGCCACACTCCTCCAGAACGTCAGGCACGAGGTTTGCCGCCACCGCGATGATCGCCTGATCCACAGGCGCATCAATCGCACTGACCGTCTTGAAGGCGGGAATGCCCCAGACCCGGTCTCGCCGCGGATTGACGGGATAGACCGGACCTTGGTAGCCATACCGGCACAGGTAGTCAAAGGCCACATTGGGGTACGAGGCTGACACCTCCGTTGCTCCCACGATGGCTATGGAGCGGGGGTTGAAAAACGTTTCGAGGTCGGATTTCCAGTTTTCTTCCACGATAAATCATCACCATAAAGTTTTTATCGAACGTTTTATTAGCGTAGAACAGGCTTTGTTGTCAATTGCTATTTGACGTTCTTTCAGATATTCTATAAATTAAGAGAACGTTCGATAAACGTGGAAAATATTGCTTGAAAAAAAACACCGACCGGCTTATGAAAGGACAGACGATGTACAAGTCTGATTATTGCGAGGTTGTTTCTAT
>JBDRGD010000120.1:0-13090 GCA_043818095.1 Chloroflexota bacterium | reverse complement strand
GGAGCATGACGCCATGATGACCGTCATCCTCGGCCTGGCGCATTTCATCGCCATCGTCTCCGCGGACACCGTGCTGGCAGCGGAAAACCCGCGTAACCTGGAAAAAATCAGCGGCGTGACCTATAAAGTTCTGCTAACGCTCATCGAGAGCGTCCTCTCGGAGGACCCGGAGCTTTATGCCGCCCTGCAGATGCACCTCCCCGGGGTGGGCGAGGTGGAAAAGCTGTTCCGGGAAAAAGCGGGGCAGTGGGCGGATATCGTGGGGCGGCAGGACCGCGGCGCCTTCATCGCGCGCATGACGGCACTGAAGAAAAAACTGGAAAAAGACAATCCGGACTTCGGCAAGGCTTACGAGAACATGTACCGGATTGCCGAAGAACTATGACTTCGCTTCGTGGGCCCCGAAGATAAAGTCGATATCCTCCTGCAGGGCCGCCAGCTTTTCCGCAGGGAAGGACTTCTCCTCGATGTCCAGCATCAACTTGGTCTCGTCGCGCACCGAGCCGACGACGTGAGCGCGGAGACATTCCGCTTCACTCCCGCCCGCCCCGCGCGGACCGGTGAAGGTCAGCGTCCCCCGGGTGACGAATGAGGCCGACTGGTCCGGCAGGGTAAATGTTTCCAGCTTGGCTTCGCCCAGTTTCACGCCCTGCTTCAGGGCAAAATCCCTGATTTCCGCGTAGAGCAGCTCCGGATTTACCTCCCGGTAGGTCTTCCTGATTTTCTTCATTACTATTACCCTTCTCCGGCTTCGCCGGGAAAATCTCCGGGCTATGCCTCCCGGTGCAGGTTCGCCAGGAACTCGACATTGGTCTTGGAGCGCCGCAGACGTTCGATAATCCGCTCCGAGGCCTCCACCATGTTCGTAGAATCCGATGCAATCATCCCCACCATGCGCCGCAGCAGCCAGACCTGTTTCAGCGTGTTCTCGTCCAGCAGCAGCTCCTCGCGGCGGGTACCGCTGCGCGGTATGTCCACCGCCGGGAAGATGCGCCTCTCGGAGAGACGGCGGTCAAGGTGGAGCTCCATGTTGCCGGTGCCCTTGAACTCCTCGTAAATCAGGTCGTCCATGCGGCTGCCCGTGTCCACCAGGCAGGTAGCGATGATGGTCAGGCTCCCTTCCTCCTGCGTGTTCCGGGCGGCGCCGAAGAACCGCTTGGCGGGGTGCAGGGCGGTGGGGTCGATACCGCCGGAGAGGGTGCGCCCGCTGGAGGGCATCGCCAGGTTATAGGCACGCGTGAGCCGCGTAATCCCGTCGAGCAGGATGAAGACGTCCTTCCCGCTTTCCACGAGGCGCTTGGCGCGGTCCAGCGCCAGCTCCGCCACGCGCGTCTGGTTCTCCACCAGCTCGTCGAAAGTCGCCGCGATGACTTCACCCTTGACGGAGCGCTTCATGTCGGTCACTTCCTCGGGGCGCTCCCCGATAAGGCAGACTATCAGGTGGATATCCGGGGCGTTGACGGCGAGCGCACCGGCGATGGACTTCAACAGCAGGGTCTTCCCGGCCTTGGGCGGGGAGACAACCATGCCGCGCTGCCCCCGGCCGATGGGCGCAATCAGGTTAATCAGGCGGGTGGAAAGGTCCTCCGGCGTATACTCCAGATTGATAATCTGGTCCGGGAAGGTGGGCGTCAGGCTACCGAAAAAGGGACGCGACTTGGAGCTTTCCGGGTCCATGTCATTGATGGCCCCTACCTGGAGGAGGCTGTAGTATTTCTCGTTGTTCTTCGGCGGGCGCCCCTGCCCCGCTACCATGTCCCCGTTACGCAGGCCGAAACGCCTTATCTGTGACGGCGAAATGTATACGTCCGTCTGGCTGGGCAGCAGCGTGTCCTGGCGCAGGAAGCCGTAGCCGTCGGTCATGACGTCCAGGATGCCGCTGCAGATAATCGCGCCGTCATGTTCGGGGGTGGGGGCCTGGTTGGTCTGCGCCAGCCGGGCGATGATTTCCTGCTTTTTCAGGCCGCTGACGTCGTTGATGCCCTTTTCGGCAGCCAGCGCCAGCAGCTCTTCCTTGGTCTTTTTCTCAAGTTCCATAACGTTCATGATACCGCCTCACCTGACCTTTTCCGCCTCCTTCGCGGAAAGATATTCCTTACTGGTTAATGGGTAACGGCCGCTGTGCCCCCTCGCGCAGGACGTCCTTGGCCACTCCGGCGAAATCCCGGAACAGGGGGTGGGGACGGTTGGGGCGCGAGCAGAACTCCGGGTGGAACTGGCAGCTCACCATCCAGGGATGTTCCGGCAGCTCACACATCTCCACCAGGCTGCCGTCCGGGGAAAGACCGCCGTATACCAGCCCCGCTTTCGCGAGTTGCTCCCGGTATTTGTTATTAAACTCGTAGCGGTGGCGGTGGCGCTCGTAAATTAAATCTTGCTGATAAGCCTGGTAAGCACGGGTCCCCGCCTCCAGGTGGCAGGGGTAGTTCCCCAGGCGCATGGTGCCGCCCTTGGTGAGCACCTTCTTCTGGTCCATCATCAGGTCAATCACCGGATTCGGCGTGTCGGGAACGAACTCGGTGGAATTGACTTTGTCCGTGCCGAGGACTTGCCGGGCAAACTCGATAACCATCACCTGCATACCGAGGCACAGCCCCAGGTACGGAATCTGGTTCTCCCGGGCATAGCGCGCGGCGATAATCATCCCCTCGATTCCCCGGATGCCGAAGCCGCCGGGGACGATGATGCCCTGCGCCGAACGCAGCAGGACCTCGGCGCCCTCTCTCTCCAGGTCCTCGGAGTGTACCCAGAGCAGGTTGGCATCCCGGTTATGATGGAGCAGGGCGTGCTGCAGCGCCTCCCGCACGGAGAAATAGGCGTCCGTCAGCTCCACGTATTTCCCCACCAGGGCGATGTTCACCGGCTCCCGGGGCGCGAGGATGCGCTGGACCATCCCCTCCCATTCCCCGAGCTTCGCCGGCGGTGCCTTGATGCCCAGCTTGTCAATGATGAGCTGTCCCAGACCCGTCTCTTCCAGCAGCAGCGGTATCTGGTAGATGGTGGGCACGGTAGGCAGCGGAATCACCGCCCGCTCCTCCACGTCACAAAAAAGGGAAATCTTGGCACGGATGCTGTCCGCGATGGGCAGGTCGCTGCGGCAGATGATGACGTCCGGCTGGATACCGATGCGGCGCAGCTCGTTCACGCTGTGCTGGGTGGGCTTGGTCTTCAGCTCCTGGGTGGAGTTGAGGTAAGGGAGGAGGGTCACGTGCACGTAGAAGACGTTGTCCCGCCCCACGTCGTTCCGCATCTGGCGGATGGCTTCCAGGAAGGGCTGGCCTTCGATGTCGCCCACGGTGCCGCCCACCTCTATCAGGACCACGTCCGCGCCGGACATCTCCGCCAGTTTCTTGAAGCGGTTTTTAATCTCCGTGGTCACGTGCGGCACTACCTGGATAGTCCCCCCCAGGAAATCTCCCCGGCGTTCCTTGGCAATCACGGCGCTGTAGACCTGTCCGGAGGTGATGTTACACTCCGCGGTGAACTCGGCGTCGATAAAACGCTCGTAGTTGCCCAGGTCCAGGTCTGTCTCCGCGCCGTCCCGGGTAACGAAGACCTCGCCGTGCTGGTAAGGGGACATCGTCCCGGGGTCAACATTCAGATACGGGTCCAGCTTTTGCACTACCACGGATACCTGCCGGCTCTTGAGAATCGTCCCGATGGAGGCGACGGTGATACCCTTCCCTACGGAACTGACCACGCCTCCGGTGACAAAGATATACTTTGGCATACAGGAACTTTAGGTCTTAGAAAAACAGAATTCCTTCGATTATCCGGGAACCGCCTGTAACAGGATTTAGGTTGGGAAACCCCCTTTACCATAGGGGGCAGGTATTATTGTCATCTTGTGAAATACCAGAAAACCCCGGGGCGGGAACACCAATTCGGTAATATTATAAAGTCGCATCTCTCTTTTGTCAAGTTTTCCGTTGAAATTGACACCATTCCGGCGGTAGTTATAGACTATCGGAAGATACCCCGCGCGGTCAAGGAGCACCGTTCATGAGTTTCTTAAGTCAGGCAGACCCGGAAATCAGCCGTGCTATCGAGCAGGAAGCGCAGCGGCAGCGGGAGACCATTAACCTGGTCGCCTCGGAAAACTACGCCAGCAGAGCCGTCCTGGAAGCCCAGGGTTCCTTCCTCACCTGTAAATACGCCGAGGGCTACCCCCAGAGCCGCTATTACGGGGGCTGCGCCAACGTGGACGTCATTGAACACCTGGCGATAAACCGCGCCCGGGAGCTCTTTCACTGCGAGCGCGCCAACGTCCAGCCGCACAGCGGTTCCCAGGCGAACATGGCCGCCTATTACGCCCTGCTGAACTACGGCGACACCGTGCTGTCCATGAGCCTCGCCCACGGGGGGCACCTTACCCACGGAGACAAGGCCAGCTTTTCCGGAAAGTCCTATAAATTCGTCTTCTACGGGGTAAACCCGGAAACCGAGCGGATTGACTACGTCCGGGTGGCGGAGCTGGCGCAGAAACACAAGCCGAAACTGATTGTCGCCGGGGCCAGCGCCTATCCCCGGATTATCGACTTCGAGCGCTTCCGGCAGATTGCGGACAGCGTGGGCGCCCGGCTGATGGTGGACATGGCGCACATCGCCGGGCTCGTGGCCGCGGGCCTGCACCCCACCCCGGTGCCTTACGCGGACGTGGTTACCTCCACCACCCACAAGACCCTGCGGGGACCCCGCAGCGGCTTCATCCTCTCCCGGAAAGAGCACGGGAGCGCCATTGACGCCGCGGTCTTCCCGGAGATGCAGGGGGGGCCTTTCGTCCACGTGATTGCCGCCAAGGCAGTCTGCTTCCGGGACGCCCTGCAACCCGGGTTCGTGGACTACCAGAAAGCCGTCCTGGAAAACGCCCTGACCCTGGCCACGGAGCTGGAGGGCCACGGGCTGCGCCTGGTCTCCGGCGGCACGGACAACCACCTCATCCTCGCCGACCTGACGAACACCGGCGTCACCGGCAAGGAAGCCGAGGAAGCGCTGGAAGCCGCCGGCATCATCGTCAACCGCAACGCCATCCCGCTGGACCCCCAGCCGCCCCGTATCGCCAGCGGCATCCGCCTGGGCACACCCGCGGTCACCGCTCGTGGTTTCGGGACGGCGGACATGAAAAGGCTGGCGGGACTGATTATGGAGGTCATACGGAACACCGGCAAGACCAACGTACGGGAGCGTGTCCGGAGTGAAGTCCGGGAGATGTGCCGGGACCTGCCGGTGCCCGGAATTGACGCCTGACCGGGGCGTGCCCTGTTTGATTTCACCAGTCATTGCGAGCGGAGCGAAGCAATCTACCGTCCCGGGAAGAGCTTGCTTCGTCGCCGTGCTCCTCGTCATGACATCCCGTCAACTAACCGAGAAGATATCTCTCTTCCCCCTATTCCAGATTGATGTGTTATAATATGCTTGCGGGTCTGCCATTCATTTCGACTGAGAAAGGGGACGTGATTCATGGATGAGCTCAAGGTATTTTGCGGCAACGCCCACCCCTCACTCGCTCAGGAAATCGTGGACTACCTGGGGATGCCCCTGGGTAAATGCGAGGTCTTTCAGTTCAGCAACGAAAATACCTTCGTGCGCATCCTGGAAAACGTCAGGTCGCGGGACTGCTTCGTCGTCCAGCCCATCTGCTCCCCGGTCAATAACAACCTGATGGAGCTGCTCATCATGATTGATGCCTTCAAGCGCGCTTCCGCGGGCCGGATTACCCCGGTCCTCCCCTATTACGGCTACGCCCGCACCGATAAGAAAGACCAGCCCCGCGTCCCCATCACCGGGCGGCTGGTCGCGGACCTGCTGACCGTGGCGGGGGCCAACCGCGTGCTTACCGTGGACCTGCACGCGGGGCAGATACAGGGCTTCTTCAACATCCCCGTGGACGAGCTGACCGCGATGTACCTGCTGGCGAACTACTTTGAAAAAAAGAAGATTAAAGACCTGGTGGTCGTGGCCACGGATATCGGCATCAGCAAGCAGGCGCGGGACCTGGCCATCCGCCTCAACGTGCCGCTGGCCATCATGGAGAAACGGCGCGTCGATAACAAGGACCACACCCAGACCATCAACGTCATCGGCGAGGTGGAGGGCATGGTGGCGCTGACCTTCGACGACGAGATTGACACCGCCGGCTCCCTGGTGGGAGTGACCAACGCCCTGATAAAGAACGGGGCGAAAGAGGTCTACTCCTGCTGCACCCACGGCATCTTCTCCGGCCCGGCCATCGAGCGCCTTGCCGCCTCCCCGATTAAGGAGGTCGTGGTGACCAACACCGTCCCCGTCAACGGCAAGAAGAAACTGGACAAGCTTACGGTGCTCTCCATGGCGCCGCTGCTGGGGGAAGCCATCCGCCGCATCCACACCGGGTCCTCGATAGGAGCGATGTTTGAACACTAGCGATAAGCTGACCGTCGTGTACCGGGCGAACAACGAGATGGAAGCGCAGGTCATCAAAAGCCTGCTGGAAAGCTATGAGATACCCTCTCTGCTCCAGTCCCATGCCGCCCCGTCCGTCCACGTCTTTACCATCGACGGAATGGGGGAGGTAAAGGTGATGGTCCGGGAAGAAATGGCGGAGAAAGCGCGGGAGCTGATACGGAGCGGGTCCGATGATTAAGTGGCTGGGGGGGCTGTTCGACTCTAACGAGAAGGTTATCAAGCGCCTGCAGCCCACGGTCGACCGCATCAACAGCCTGGAGCCGGAGTTCTCGGGGCTTTCCGACGCGGCGCTGCGCGCCCGGACGGACGAGTTCCGGGAGCGCCTGAAGGAAGCCACGGCAGACCTCCGCCAGGAGCTTTCCGAGGCACAGGACAGGCTCAAGGAAGCCGGGGCATGCCTGTTGGCCCCGGTGCCCGGTTTTGACCGGGAGTCGGTAATCGCCCGCTGCGGCCTGCTGCGGGGAAGGATTGACGAGCTGGACAAGGAACTCCAGGAAGTGGAGACTGATTTCCTGGACACGCTCCTCCCCGAGGCTTTTGCCGCCGTCCGCGAAGCCGCCCGCCGCACCATCGGGCAGCGCCATTATGACGTCCAACTCATCGGCGGTGCCGTCCTCCACCAGGGCAAAATCGCCGAGATGAGGACCGGAGAAGGGAAAACACTGGTCGCCACCCTGCCCCTTTACCTCAACTCGCTGACCGGCCGGGGCTGTCACCTGGTCACGGTCAATGACTACCTGGCGCGGCGCGACCCCTACTGGATGGGGCCCGTCTTTCATGCGCTGGGTATCAGCGTCGCCAGTATCTACCCCCAGCAGAACCCGGACGAATACGCCCCCGCCCGCCGCTACGACCCCGACTATGATGCCGGGGAAGAACGCTGGCGTCACTTCCGCCCGATTACCCGGCAGGAAGCCTACCAGACGGACATCACCTACGGCACCAGCAGCGAGTTCGGCTTCGATTACCTGCGGGACAACATGGTGGTGGACCTCTCCCGGTGCGTGCAGCGCCCCCAGAACTATGCCATCGTCGACGAGGTCGATAACCTGCTCATCGATGAAGCGCGCACGCCGCTGATTATCAGCGGGCCGGCGCAGGACAGCGGCGAGCAGTACAATATCTTCGCCCGTCTCGTCCCCCGCCTCAAGGAAGAGACCGACTACGTGGTGGACGCCAAGACGCGCACGGTGAACCTTACGGACAACGGCATCAGCACCATGGAGCGCATGCTCCAGCGTGACGGTCTGCTCAAGTCCCCCAGCCTCTACGACCCCGCCAACTACTCCCTCACCCATTTCCTGGACAACGCCATGAAAGCCCATGCCCTCTACCGGCGCGACCGCGATTACGTGGTCAAGAACGGCGAGGTCATCATCGTCGACGAGTTCACCGGGCGGCTGATGGTGGGGCGGCGCTATTCCGAGGGCCTGCACCAGGCAATCGAAGCCAAGGAGCACGTCAAGGTGCAGCGGGAGACGATGACCTTTGCCACCATCACCATCCAGAACTATTTCCGCATGTACCGGAAACTCGCCGGGATGACCGGCACCGCCGTCACGGAGGCGGAGGAGTTTTTCAAGATTTACAAGCTGGAAGTGGTGGTCATTCCCACCAACAAGCCGATGGTCCGCGACGACTTACCGGACCAGATTTACAAGTCGGAGGAGGGCAAGTTCAAGGCGGTCGTGCGGGAGGTCAAGCAGCTCTACGAACAGCAACGCCCGGTGCTCATCGGCACGGTATCCATCGAGAAGTCGGAGATGCTCAGCGACATGCTCAAGAGGCAGGGGATAGTCTGCCAGATTCTGAACGCCAAGGAGCACACCAAGGAGGGTGAAATCATCGCCGGGGCCGGGATACCGGGGGCGGTGACCGTCGCCACCAACATGGCCGGCCGTGGCGTCGACATCATCCTCGGGGGCAACCCGGACGGGGACGATGACAAGGCCTGGCAGCCGCGGCATGAGCTGGTCCTCAGCAATGGCGGCCTGCACATCATCGGCACCGAGCGCCATGAAGCCCGCCGTATCGATAACCAGCTGCGGGGCCGCGCCGGACGCCAGGGAGACCCGGGCAGCACCCGATTCTTTATCTCACTGGAAGACGATATCATGCGCCGCTTCGGGAGCGACCGCATCAAGGGCATCATGGAATGGGCGGGCATGGAAGAGGATACCCCCATCGAAAACACCCTGATTACCCGCGCCATTTCCGACGTCCAGAAGCGCGTGGAAGGCTACCACTTCGACCTGCGGAAACACCTGGTAGAGTATGACGACGTCGTCAACAAGCACCGCGAGCTGATTTACGGGGAGCGGCACAAGGTTCTCAGTGGCACGGACCTCCGGGAAAACGCCCTGAACATGGTCAACGAGGAAATCCGTGACATCGTGAAGGCCCGCCTTGCCGACCGTAGCAACTATGAGGTTGATTATGCCGGGATGCTGACGGAGGTGGCGGCGCTGTTTCCCCTGCCGCCGGAGATGAACGCGGAAACCATCAGCAAGATGAAGCCGGAGCCGATTATCGAAGCGCTCAGCCGGCACGCGGCGGCAGTCTATGACACCCGTGAGAAAGAGGTCGGCCCGGAAAACATGCGCCTGCTCGAAAAGCTGGTCATGCTGCGCATCATCGACAGCCTGTGGATTGAGCACCTCACCGAGATGGAACGGATGCGGATGGAGGCCGGCTGGGAAAGCCTGCGGCAGGTCAAGCCCATCGATGCCTACAAGCGGGCGGGCTTCCGCCGCTTCGAGGAACTGATGGCGACCATCCGCCATGACGTCGCCCGCACGATATTCCATGTCACCATCGAAAAACGCGAGGCGCCCCCCACTCCGGAGACGCCGCTGACGCAGGCAAGCGGTCGTGCCGGAGCACCCCCGCGCCAGAAAGTAAAGGCCGGCAGCCATAAAATCGGCCGCAACGAGCCCTGCCCCTGCGGCAGCGGCAAGAAATACAAACACTGCTGTGGGAAATAAAAATGACTAACGAAGAACTGGAAAAGGAAATGCAGGACGTCGGGGAAATCCTGCGAGAACTGGACGAAAAGAAGGAACTGACCGCCGCGGAAAAGCAGCGCCGGGAGTTCCTTAACGCCAGCAAGCAGGCCCTGGAGCAGATACAGGAAGCCAAGAAAAAGCAGTCCTTCCGGGATGAAATCTACAACAGCCTCGTCTATAACGTCCTGAGGTCAGGATGGGGCGAGAAACACCCCATCCTGATGAGCCTGATGATGCGCAATTTCAAGTGGAGCCTCCACTATGACCTCTGAGCGCCGGCGGACGTGCCATGGAAAATGCCGAAATCGCCCGTATTTTTTATGACATCGCGGAGATACTGACCCGGAGGAAGGACAACATCTTCAAGATACGGGCCTACCGGAAGGTGGCACGCTCCATCGAGGAGTTGCCCGTGCCGGTCAGCCGGCTGGCCGCCGAGGGCAGGCTGCGGGAAATCCCGGGGGCGGGAGAAGCCATCACCGGGAAAATCTCCGAACTGCTGACGACCGGCAAGCTGGCATACTACGAGAGACTGCATGAAGAAGCGGGGGAAGAAAGGGTCGGGCCGGAAAAGAGATGAACCCGGAAGGCCAGAGACTGACGACGTCACCGGCGTCCTGCGAAGGCGACGCCGAGGCTATCTGCCATTTCGCTGACGCCATCGGCAGCGGCGAACACTGGTACCGCGCCCTGCTGGAAGCAATGGGGCTCTGGAGCAGCGCGGAAGAGCGCTGCAACGAGCGCGACTACCGCTACCTGATTGCCGGAGAAGCCTTCGACTGGCTGCTGCTGGCGGAGCGGCTCTGCCAGGCGGTGGACGGCTTGCTGCCGGAAGCAGAGAAGAACGAACTCATATTTCACGGGAGGCCCCCGCAGCAGCTCACTGCGGATGAAGTCCGCGCAGCCCTGGGCACCAGCAAATACCACCAGTACCTCAACTATTTCTACGGCATCGTCGTGGAAGGCGCGCTCGTCCTGGCGGTCCAGGAAGAGGTGCAGAAAGAAAGGTGGCTGCCCGGCAGCGTCAGCGAGGAGCGCAACAGCGAAGAGGCTTACCAGCGCGTTTACGGCGGGGCGAAAGCCGCCCTGTGGCAGAGTTTCCGCCGGGAAACGGGCAGCTCCCGGCTGAATACCGCCTCCCTGACAGAACTGAAGGAGTTCACCTACTGGCTGTTCAGGTACCGGGTGCAGCGCAGCGAAAAGGCGAAGGTCGCCAGCGACACCCGGAAGGCGCTGGAGTACCTGAAACGCCAGTGGGCGCGGAAGGGCCCCGCGGGCATGATTGCCGCGGAGATATAAGCCCGGCGCCCCGTTAGAAGTTCTTGGTGTCCTTCGGCGCTCTCACGGTAAGAATCGGGCCCACGCCGGCGCGCAGCACCTTGGCGGTAACGCTCCCGAAAGCCCAGCGGCTGATGCCGGAACGCCCGTGGGAGGACATCGCAATCATGTCCGCGTTGATTTCCTCCGCGGTCTTGATGATCTCCTCGGCGGCGTCGCCCGCGCTCACCCTGGTCTTGACGGTGGCCCCGGTATCCCTCAGGCTCTTTCCCATGCGCTCTAAATAAGTATCCGCCCGGTTCTTCAGTTCCGCCAGTTCCGGCTCGGTATAGGGCACGGGCACACCGGCTTCGCCGGCCACCACGTAATAGGTCAAAGAAGAGATGACCTGCAGGAGGGTTACCTCGATTTTGATTTCCTTTTTGAACTTGGTCACCAGGTCTTCGATATAGGGCAGCGCGGCTTCCCCGACCTTCGACCCGTCCAGAGGCACCAGAATTCTCTCGTTCATTTGTTCCTCCTTACAGCCTGTTTATCTCCTGCTGCAACCGCGTCAGCTTGTCCTTCAGGGTGAGCAGTTTCTGGCGCTCCCGTGCGACGACCGCCTCCGGGGCTTTCGCCAGGAACTGCGTATCTTTCAGCCTGATTTCCAGCCGGTCCACCTCGGCCTGGACCTCCGCCTGCTCTTTCGCCAGGCGCTGCTTTTCCGCCGCCAGGTCGAACATGCTCGCCAGGGGAATGACCACCTGGACATCCTTCAGCACCAGGGGGACCGCGTTTTCCTCCGCCGCCCCTGCGGCGCTGCCTTCCGCGAAAGTCACCGGTTTGGCGCGGGCGAGACTGCCGATGGCCTCCGTGTAAGGCTCCAGGTCCGCGGTCAGGTGGTCGGCATAAATCCGGGCTTCAATCCAGCGCCCGCTCTCGACCTTGTACTGCGCCCGCACGTTGCGGACGGCGCGCACAATCTCGATGAGCGTCTCCACGACCCCCTCGGCGTCCGCGGAAATAGCTTTCTCGTCGACTTCCGGGAAGGACGCCACCATGATGGCCTCCGGCACCGGCGCCGCCAGGTAGGGCTTCAGGTGCTGCCACAGCTCTTCCGTGAGGAAGGGCATGTAGGGATGCAGCAGGCGCAGCGACGTGTCCAGCACGTGTACCAGCACCGGCAGCGGGGAGTTGTCCCCCGCGTTCAGACGGATTTTCGCCAGCTCGATATACCAGTCGCAGTATTCTCCCCAGAGGAAGTCGTAGACCTGGCGCTGCGCCTCCCCGAACTGGAAGTCCTCCATCAGCTTTATCGTCCCCGCCACCGTCCGGTTCAGCCGGGACAGTATCCAGCGGTCTTCCGGGGCCGCAGGTGCCCCGTCCGGCGCAATCCTGTCCCCCGCCTGCTGCGCGCTGCGGACGACGAAGCGGGTGGCGTTCCAGAGCTTGTTGGCGAAGTTGCGCCCGGCCTCCAGCCGGGTCTCGGAGAGCTTGATGTCGTTCCCCGGTGCGGTGCCGATGGTCAACGTGTGGCGCAGGGCGTCCGTGCCGTATTTCTCCAGGACGATGGTGGGGTCGATGACGTTGCCCCGCGTCTTGCTCATCTTCTCGCCCTTCTCGTCGCGGATTAAGCCGTGCAGGTATACGGTGCGGAAGGGGACCTCCCCGGTGTCCTCCAGCCCCATGACAATCATCCGGGCGACCCAGAAGAAAAGAATGTCGTAGGCCGTTTCCATCACGGTGGTGGGGTAAAAGGTGCGCAGGTCGTCCGTGTCATTGGGCCAGCCCAGGGTGGAATGGGGCCACAGCGCCGAGGAGAACCAGGTATCGAGGACGTCCGGGTCCTGCTCGATATTGGTGGAGCCGCAGGAACCACAGGCTGTGGGGGTGTCCAGCGATACGGTCAACTCGTTACAGTCGAGGCAGTACCAGACGGGGATGCGGTGTCCCCACCAGAGCTGGCGGCTGATACACCAGTCGCGGATATTCTCCATCCAGTTAAGGTAAACGCGGGTAAAGCGGGACGGGATGATATTGATGCGCCCGTCGTTGACCGCGGCGACGGCCGGCTCCGCGAGCGGCGCCATTTTCACGAACCACTGCTTGCTGACGATGGGCTCGACGATGCTCCGGCAGCGCTGGCAGTGCCCCACGGCGTGGCCGTAAGGCTCCACCTTGACCAGCATCCCCTGCTTTTCCAGGTCTTTCAGCACCGCCTCCCGGCAGGCAAAGCGGTCGATGCACGCATACGGTCCCGCGTTCTCGTTCATCGTGGCGTCCGGGTTGAGGATGTTAATCACTTCCAGGTTGTGCCGCTGCCCCATCTCGAAGTCCACCGGGTCGTGTCCCGGGGTGATTTTCACCGCGCCGGTGCCGAA
>JBDRGD010000119.1:0-6129 GCA_043818095.1 Chloroflexota bacterium | reverse complement strand
TTCGCCTGCGGGCCGCTGCCTATGTATCAAACAATGGCACAAATGCCCGAGCTGAAAGACAAGCACGTCCAGGTCTCACTGGAGACGCGGATGGCCTGCGGCATGGGGCTCTGCTACGGCTGCACGGTGAAAACCACGCGGGGGTTGCAAGAGGTCTGCCGGGACGGCCCGGTCTTCAACCTGGGGGAAGTGGTCTGGGAGGAACTAATCTAAGGGGAGGACACGATGGACTTCAAGACGATAACGCTGGAAAAAAGAGATAAAATCGCCCGGATTACCCTGAACCGCCCCGAGGTCCTGAACGCCATCAACGAGGAGGTCTTCACGGACCTGATGGCCGCCCTGGATGACGTAGAGAAAGACGCCGACATCCGCGTGCTGATTCTCACCGGGAAGGGGCGGGCTTTCTCCGCGGGCAGAGACCTGAAGGGCATCATGGCGGGCACGGAGAAACCGGGCGGGGCGAGATACCAGGCGCTGGAAAACCTGAGCAAGCCCGTGATTGCCGCGGTCAACGGCTACTGCTTCACCGGCGCTTTCGAGATGGTGATGTGCGCCGATATCATCATCGCCGCGGAGACCGCCGTCTTCACGGATACCCATGCCCGCTTCGGCATCGTCCCCGGCGGCGGTCAGACCCAGCGCCTGCCCCGCCAGGTGGGCGCCAAGAAAGCCAAGGAAATCATTTTCACCTGCCCCACCCTCTCCGCGCAAGAGGCGGAGAGAATCGGCATCGTCAACCAGGTGGTGCCGCCGGAGAAACTGGCGGAAGCCGCCTGGGAAATGGCGGGCAAGATTGCCCAAAACATCCCGGAAACGGTGCGCATCATCAAGTCGCTGATAAACCGCGGCATGGCCACGGACCTGGAGACCGGCCTTAAATTGGAAGCGGAGAGCCATCCCGGCGTCCTGACGCCGATGGGCGAGGGCCGGCAGAGAATCGAGGCGCTGCTGAAAAAGTAGGGGGCGGCGAGAGTCAAATATCCTCATGTCATTGCGAGGAGCGCAGCGACGAAGCAATCCCGGGGTGGCTCGGAAGAGATTGCTTCGCTTTGCTCGCAATGACAGAATAAAATCATCCACTTTACCACTCTAAAACCGTATCGCCCGCCTTTGACAGCATGGCCGATATAGCTTATAATACTTTGCTGGCAATACCCGAGAGAAAGGTGGTATAACATGGCAAATCAGGTAGGAAAACGGTACCGCTGCACGAAGTGCGGGGCGGAGGTCATCATCACCCGCGGTGGTGAAGGCGAAATCCAGTGTCACGGACAGCCGATGGAGCAAAAGAAATAGCCGGACTGCCAGAGGAGGTTTTGTAAATGGCGAGTCAACTAGGGAAAAGGTACAAGTGTTCGGTCTGCGGGACCGAGGCCCTCGTGACCAAGGCGGGGGACGGGACCCTTATCTGCGACGGTAAAGAGATGGAAGTCCAGGAGCCACGCCCGATTCCATCCTCGGATTAAGCCACTCGACCTCGGCGTCAGGAATCCAGTAGACAGGAAAGAGGCAGAGCTACTCTGCCTCTTTTGTTTCGATTATCGGCTCCGCCTTGGACGCCGTCACCGCCTGGTTCAACTTCTTCTGCAGGCGGGACTTCCGCCGGCTGGCGTTGTTCCGGTGGATCACCTTCTTCTCCGCCGCCTTATCCAGAGCGCTGGTGGCGACCGTTACCGCCGCCCCGGCGGACTCCAGGTCCCCGGCAGCAAGCAGGCCTTCGGCCCGGGTGATTTTCGTCTTTACCTGGCTGCTGACGGACTTATTGCGCTGGCGCCTCTTCTCATTGGTGCCCAGCCGCTTTTCCGCTGACTTAATGTTCGGCAATTAATTACCTCCCCTTGCTTCTCATCATCACTATTATTATTTTACTCCCTATTCGGGGGTTGACGTCTCACCCGTACCTTTCCGGATACCTTCACCGCCCACCCGGGCCACCGCGGACACTCCCCTGAGCGTCTCGATTTTCCTCAGGAGGCGGCTCAGCTGCTCCAGGCCTTCCGTCTCCAGCGCCAGGTAAACCGATATGGTATGGCCGCTGTGGTTCTCCAGGTTAGCGGAGGTGATGTTAATCTTTTCCTCCGCCACCACCACGGTGATGTCCCGCATCAGCCCCACCCGGTCCCAGGCATCCACCCGGATGGTGACCGGATACAGGGCGCCGCCCTTCCCCCAGTCCACGGGGACCAGGCGCTCCTTTTCGTCCTCGTTCACAACATTGTAGCAGTCCTGACGGTGGATTGTCACCCCCCGGCTCCGGGTAATGTAGCCGATGATTTTATCTCCGGGCACGGGATGGCAGCACTGGGCCAGGCGGGTGACCAAGTCCCCCATCCCCAAAACTCTGATTGCCGAGGGCACGGTCGACGGCGGGGAAGAGGTTACCGCGGTGGGGGTCTTCGGTTCCTCCTGGCGCGCCAGCTTGGCGGCGATCTGGTGGACGGTAATGCCGCCGTAGCCGATAGCCGCCAGAAAATCGTCCAGGCTGGTGTAATCGAACATCGCCGCCAGGTCCTGCCGCTCCACCTTCATCCCCAGGCGGCGCAACTCCCGGTCCAGGATGTCCCGGCCGTGCTCGATGTTCTCCGCCTTCTCCTGGCGCTTGAACCACTGCCTTATCTTCCCCTGGGCGTGCGACGTTTTCACGTAACCGAGGTGCGGGTTCAGCCAGTCGAGGCTGGGGCCCTTGGGCGTCCGGGCGGCGACGATTTCGACGGCGTCACCGTTCTTGAGTTCGTAGCTGAAGGGGACAAGCTTGCCGTTGACCTTCGCCCCGACGGTGCGGTGGCCCAGCTCCGTGTGCACCCGGTAAGCGAAGTCCAGCGGCGTGGAACCGCGGGGCAGGTCCTTGATTTCCCCCCGGGGGGTGTAAACGAATACCTGGTCGATGAAGATGTCCGTCTTGACCGATTCCAGGAACTCCTCGGCGCCGCTGAGCTCCCGCTGCCACTCCACCAGCTGGCGCAGCCAGGCAATCTTCTTTTCGAACTGCACGTCCTGCTTCTCGCCCTCTTTGTAACGCCAGTGCGCCGCGACGCCGTACTCGGAGACGTTGTGCATCTCGCGGGTGCGTATCTGGACTTCCAGGGGCGTCGTGCCGAGACACATGACCGCGGTATGCAGGGACTGGTAGCCGTTCGGCTTGGGGTTGGCGATGTAATCGTCGAAAGAGTCCGGTATGGGGTGCCAGATGCTGTGAATGATGCCCACCGCGCTGTAGCAGTCGGGCACGGTGCTCACCAGGACGCGGAGGGCGAGGAGATCCCGGATTTCATCGAACTCTCGGCCGGCACTGGCGTAGCGCTCCGTCTTCTGGAAGATGCTGTAAATGTGCTTGGGGCGGCCGGAGATTTCCGCCCGGAGGTCGACGTGCTCGAACTCCTTTTTCAGGATGTCAATCGCCTGGGCGATGAACTTTTCCCGCTGGACGCGCCGCGCGGCGACCAGTTTTGCCGTCCGGCTATACTTTTCCGGTTCCAGGTAACGGAAGGCCAGGTCTTCCAGCTGCCATTTCAGCTCCCATATCCCCAGGCGGTTCGCCAGCGGGGCGAATATCTCCATGGTCTCCCGGGCAATCGCCCGCTGCTTGTCCGGCGGCAGCGCCGCCAGGGTACGCATGTTGTGCAGGCGGTCCGCCAGCTTGATGAAGACAACGCGCAGGTCTTCGGCCATCGCCACGAGCATCTTGCGCAGGTTCTCCGCCTGGACGGAGCCGGGGACGGCGCCGGGGGTGGCCAGGGGGACCTTACCCAGCTTGGTGACCCCGTCCACCAGCATGGCCACCTCATCGCCGAAGCGCGCCTTGATATCCGCGATGGAGATGCCGCAGTCTTCCGGGATATCGTGCAGCAGCGCCGCCGCCAGGGAACTGGCATCGAGCTGGAGTTCCGCCAGTATTATCGCGGTCTTGACCGGATGCTCCAGGAAGGGCTCCCCGGACTTGCGCAACTGCCCGTGGTGGGCTTCCGCGGCAAAGCGGTAGGCAGACTCCAGGAGGCTTATCTTCCCCGAAGGAAGATAGCCCTGCACGATTACCTTGAGCCTGGCGAGGCTGTCAGTGCCCATGGTCACCAAAGCGGGCCCCCCTGAATACATAGGTAAATACATTATTTAGTATAGTCCATCACCCTCCCAGTGTAAATCTTTACAAAGCCCGTGCCATCCTGTATTCTAGCCTTGAAGAGGAGGGCAACTTGTTCAAGGCACCCCGCGGGACCAGCGATATCCTGCCCGAGGAGCAGCCGTACTGGCGCTACGTGGAGCAGCAGGCGGCGCGGCTCTGCCAGCTTTACGGCTTCGCCCGTATCGATTCCCCCGTCTTCGAGGAAACGGGGCTCTTCAGCCGCAGCGTGGGCGCGGGCACGGACATCGTGGAAAAGGAGATGTACACCTTCACCGACAAGGGCGGCAACATGATTACCCTCCGCCCGGAGGGCACCGCCCCGGTCTGCCGGGCTTACCTGGAACACGGCCTGCACAACCTGCCCCAGCCGGTCAAACTGTATTACTTCGCCGAGATTTTCCGCTACGAAAGGCCCCAGGCGGGCCGGATGCGCCAGCACTCCCAGTTCGGCTGCGAGGCCATCGGCGACGGAGACCCCGCCCTGGACGCCGAGGTCATCGACATGGCGTGGCGCCTGCTCCTCTCCCTGGGCCTGCAGGACATCTCCCTGCAGCTCAACAGCATCGGCTGCCGCCAGTGCCGTCCCGCCTATCTTGAAAAATTAAAAGGGCATTACGCCACCCGCCTGGACAGTCTCTGCCCGGACTGCCGGACCCGTTTCCAGCGCAATCCCCTCCGCCTGCTGGACTGCAAGAACCCCGCCTGTCAGCCCGCCGCGGAGTCCGCCCCGTTCAGCGCCGACCACCTCTGCCCGGAATGCGCCCAGCACTACGAGCTTCTCCAGCGCTACCTGGGGCGGCTGGCGATACCCTTCGCCGCCAACCACCGCCTGGTGCGGGGACTGGACTACTACACCAGGACGGTCTTCGAGTTCCAGCCCGCGGAGGGCGGGGCGCAGAGCACCATCTGCGGCGGCGGCCGCTATGATGACCTGATGGCGGAGCTGGGGGGCAAACCTACCCCCGCCATCGGCTTCGCCACCGGGATAGAGCGCATTATCCTCAACCTGAAAAAGCAGGGCGTCAGTATTCCCCTCCCGCCCGCCCCCGCGGTTTTCCTGGCGGACATGGGCGGGGCCACCCGGGAGGCCGCGGTACGGCTGGCGGCCCGTCTCCGGGAGGACGGCATCAGCGTCATCTCCGCCCCGGGGAAAGAGAGCCTGAAAGCCCAGCTGCGGCAGGCCAATACCCTGGGTGTGCGCTATACCGTCATCCTCGGGGAGGAGGAACTGAAGAACGGCAGCGCGGCGCTGCGGGATATGAGCAGCGCCAACCAGCAGATAGTCCCCCTGGAAGAAATTCCGCGGAAAATAGCGCCAACCGGGTAACTTTTCCCCGGGAATTTCGTTTCTATCATCAGCAGCGGGGAAAAAAGAAAAAAATTATGGTAAACCCCCCGCAAAGGGGTTGACAAACGTTCGGATTATGCTATATTGGAATTGAATGTATCTTGCGCATAGTGTGCATGAAGGAGGTGATGCCGTGGATAGAGCCCGTCAGGGAGAGCGAGCGATACGCTGCGCAAAACGGTTCCATAGATGAACGTGTCTCCGCAAAAATATAAAGGTATGGAGATACATATCTGTTTGTGGAGACATACATATACCAATCCTTAGGAGGAATTGAAAGGTCGATGAACAAATTAACGAGATTATTTGGTGTGGGCCTGGTGGTTGTCCTTCTGGTCAGCCTCTTTGGCTTTGCCGCACCCGCATCGGCCGGCACGACGTCCTGGGGCGCTGAGGATACTCCCACCACTACCGGGAATGTCCTCGTGACCACTACTGCGCTCAAGGACCTCGCCGTGTCGACTGATGGACAGGTGATGTGGGCAGTTACCGGGACCACCACCGCAAGAAAGTCCACTAATGGTGGGAACACCTGGGTCACCCAGGCTAGTCTTCCCATCTCCCCCGACCTGGTGGCGATAGCCCCGGATGACACTGACCTGGTGGCAATAGCCAGCACCAGCACTCCGGCGGTCTATATTTCCACCAACGGCGGCTC
>JBDRGD010000118.1:0-9306 GCA_043818095.1 Chloroflexota bacterium | reverse complement strand
TTCCGGGGTGTCCCCGTGGCTTTCCCCGACGCGCTGGACCTGGAGGCAGCCACGGAATTCCAGCGCCGGGTCTGGCGGGCCGCCCGGGAGATTCCTTACGGGGAGACCCGGAGCTACGCCTGGATTGCCGGAAAGCTGGGGCAGCCCGGTGCCACCCGTGCCGTGGGACAGGCGCTGGGGCGGAACCCCCTGCTCATTGTAATCCCCTGCCACCGCGTCCTGGCCGGCGACGGCAGTCTGGGTGGTTTCCGCGGGGGGCTCCCCTGGAAAAAGTTCCTGCTGGGGCTGGAAAAGGTGGCAGAACCCGCGCCCTGAGGCTACTCTGCGCGCTTTTTAGCGGACAGCTTCGCCTGGTAGAGGCGGCGCTTCGCCTCGGAAGTGCCCCGGAAGTGCAGGTTGAGATAGTCCGTCTCGTACTCTGCCACCAGTCCCTCCGCCGCGAAGCTGTAGTAGGTGTTGTCCCCGATGATGATATGGTCGAGGACTTTCATCTGCATAATCACCCCCGCGTAGACCAGCTGGCGGGTCAGCTCCCGGTCGGCGCTGCTGGGGTTGGGATTGCCGGAGGGGTGGTTGTGCACGAAGATAAGGGCGACCGCCTGTGCCTTCAGCGCCCCTTCGATGACCTCCCGGGGCGGGACGGCGCCGCTGTTCACCGTCCCCTGGAAAAGGTCCGCGGTCTGCATAATCTCGTTCTGCGCGTTAAGGTAAATGACCTTGAATACTTCCTTGCGCAGGTCGCGCATGGAGTGGTAGAGATAATCGAATATCTCCTGCGAAGACCGGTACACCGGCTGGCGGATGATTTTTTCCTTGAGGAACTCCCGCGCCACCTCCTGCACCAGCTTCAGTCCGAAGACGCTGTGCGCGCCGATGCCCTCGATTTGCCGGAGCTCTTCCACGGGGGCTTCCAGGACGCCGCGCAGTGTCTTGAAGCGCGCCAGCGCCGCCTTCGCCTGGGGTTTGCAGTCGCGCCGGGGCGTACCCAGGCTGAGGAGCAGCTCCACGATTTCGTAGTCGTGAAAGCCCGCCAGCCCGGAGTTCAGAAACTTCTCCCGCAGCCGCTTGCGGTGTCCCGCGTGTTGCTCTTCCTCGGACATAGCCATTCCTGTCCTGCCGCCGTTCAGCTCAGCGCGATTTTCTCCAGGCGCAAACCTTCTTCCCCGACGAGCCGGATGAGACGCTGCTCCAGGTCCTCGCAGAAGCCGGTGTGTGCCAGCTTCAGGTTGTGGGTGCTTCCGTTTTCGGTAATACAGAGCTTCACCTCGTCCCTGCCGGGGAAAGAGCGCAGTGCCGCCACCACCTCGTTCAGGCGGCGCACGTCATCGTTTTCGTTATTCGTCTGGCGGAGAGTAATCGTAATGCGGTGGCGCTCCGCCGGAGGTGGGGGTGGGGGAGGAGGCGGAGCCTCGGGGACGCTGGCCTCTGCCACGGGGGTTTCCGTCGGCGTCTCTTCCCCCGCCGAAGGCCGGTACCGCTCCACGGAATCGCAGGCCAGCTGCACCTCGTCGTTCTTCAGGCGCACCTTGCCGTGCACCAGCACGATATTCCCTTCCTCCCAGAGCTCCCGCGTATCCTCGTAAGTTCTTGGCCAGACCATCACCTCGATGTTGCCGTTCAGGTCTTCCAGAACGGCGCTGGCAAAGGCGCGCCCGTCACGGGTGTAGAGGAAACGCACGGAAGCCACCAGCCCCGCCACCACCACGTTATGCCCGTCCATCTCCCCGTCAATCTGCCCGATGAGCGTAGCGTCCGCGCGCATTTTTCCGGCGACCATCCCGAAGGGGTGCTCGGAGAGATAGACGCCCAGTAGTTCCTTTTCCCAGGCGAGCTTTTCCCCCGCGGCAGACTGCACCGGTTCCAGGTTCAGTTCCGCCAGGGGCACCGGCACCGCCTCTCCCCAGAGGTCGAACATCGTCGATTGTCCCGTTTCCCGGAGATGCTGCTCACGCTGTGCCAGGGAGATAATGCGGCTGACGTTGCTCAGCAGGGTCGCCCGGTCGCCCAGTTCGTCCATGGCACCGGCTTTAATCAAGCTTTCCAGCACCCGCCGGTTGATGCCGCGCAGGTCGGCGCGACGGCAGAAGTCCTCGATGGAGGCGAAGGTCCCGTTCTTCTCCCGCTCGGAGACCACCGGCGTCACCACCCCTTCCCCCACGTTCTTGATGGCCGCTAGGCCGAAGCGGATGGCGTCGTTGCCCTCGCCGTCTTTTTCGATATTGAAATTCACGTCACTCCGGTTGACGCTCGGGGGCAGCACGGCAATCCCCAGGCGGCGGCACTCGGCGACCGCGCTGGCAATCTTCTCGGAGACCCCGGAGTTAATCATCAGCAGGGCGGTCATGTACTCCGCCGGGTAGTTGGCCTTGAGGTAGGCGGTCTGGTAAGCGATGAGCGCGTAGCTGACGCTGTGCGCCTTGTTGAAGGCGTAGCCGGCAAAGGGCTCAATCAGGGCGAAGACGCTCTCCGCAATCTCCTCCGAGTAGCCGTTATTCTTCGCGCCTTCGATGAAGTTCTGCTTCTCCTTCTGCATTACCTCGGGAATCTTTTTCCCCATCGCCTTGCGGAAGATGTCCGCCTGCCCCAGGCTGTAACCGGCGAACTCCCGCACGATGAAGAGCACCTGGTCCTGGTAGACAATCACCCCGTAGGTCTCTTCTAAAATACTGGCGAGCTTGGGGTGGGGATAGCGGACGGGTATCTCCTTGTGCTTGGCTTTGATGAAAGTGGGAATGTGCTCCATGGGGCCGGGGCGGTAGAGCGCCACCATGGCGGCGATGTCGCTGAAGGCCGTCGGTTTCAGTTCCCGGATATAGCGGCGCATCCCGGCGCCTTCCAGCTGGAAGACCCCGGCGGTCTCCCCGCTCGACAGCAGGTCGTAGGTATTTTTATCGTCCAGCGGCAGCTTCAGCAGGTCGATTTCCACCCCGTGGTTCCGGGCGATGATTTCCCGCGCCCGCCCCAGTATGGTGAGGTTCGCCAGGCCGAGGAAGTCCATCTTGAGCAGGCCAATTTTGGCGATGTCTCCCATGGCGAACTGGGTCATGACCGCCTCGTCCCCGTTCGCCCGGCTGCTGCGCTGCAGGGGCACGTAATTCGTCAGCGGCTCCCGGGAGATGACTACTCCGGCGGCATGGGTGCTGGCATGGCGGGAAATCCCCTCCACCCGCCGCGCCGAGTCCACCAGGTCGCGGATGACGGCGTCTTCTTTATAGATACCGCGCAGCTCGGCGTTTTCCTCGAGTGCGCGTTCCAGGGTCATCCCGATGGCGTTCGGCACGAGGCGCGCTACACGGTCCACGTCGCCGTAAGGCATCCCCTTGGCGCGCCCCACGTCACGGATGGCGGCCTTGGCGCCCAGGGTGCCGAAGGTGATAATCTGCGCCACGTGGTCCTGACCATATTTCCGGGAGACGTAGGCAATCACCTCGTCGCGGCGGTCGTCCTGGAAGTCCATGTCGATATCCGGCATCTCCCGGCGCTCGATGTTGAGGAAGCGCTCGAATACCAGCTTCGTCGCCAGCGGGTCCACCTGGGTTATCCCCAGCAGGTAAAGGACGATGCTGGCGGCGGCGCTGCCCCGGACGCCGAAGAGGATTTTCTGCTCCCGGACGAAGGTGATGATGTCCCAGACCACCAGGAAATAGTTGGCGAACTCCGTCTGGCGGATGACGTCCAGCTCGTATTCCAGGCGCTGCTTTATCTCCGGGGTGGGCTCCGGGTAATAGCGCTCCAGGTTCTGCCAGCAGAGCTCCCCCAGGAACTCGTCCGGGCTCTTGCCCGGGGGCAGGTCTATCTCCGGCAGGTGGAGCCGTCCGAAATCGAGTGCCAGGTTGCACATCTCCGCGATGCGGCCGCTGTTCTCCAGCGCCTGGGGGATGTCCTTGTAGAGCGCCGCCATTTCCTCCGGACTCTTCAGGTAGAGGACCTCCGGCATCTTTTTCCGTTTTTCGTCCGTGACCGTGGTGTTCATGCCGATGCACATCAGCAGGTCGTGGGTCCTGGCGTCTTCCTTGCGGACGTAGTGCACGTCATTCGTGGCGACCAGCGGGATATCCATCTCCTCGCTGAACGTCATAAGCGCCTTGTTCACCGTCTCCAGTTCGGTGAGGGGGAGGCGCTGCACCTCCAGGTAAAAATCGCCCAGGGTGCGGCGGTACCACTCCGCAATCTCCTTCGCCTCTTCCCGCCGCCCGGAAAGCAGCATCTGGGGAATCTCACCGCCGAGACAGGCGCTCAGACCCACGAGTCCTTCATGGTATTGCTCCAGCAGCTCGCGGTCGATGCGGGGCCGGTAGTAGAATCCCTCCAGGTGCGCCCGCGTGACGAGCTGTATCAGGTTCTGGTAGCCGGTCTGGTTCTTCGCCAGGAGGATGAGGTGGTAGTTGCTCTTGTCGCCGGCGGTGCGGCTGAGGCGGCTCTGCGCCGCCATGTAGACCTCGCAGCCGATAATTGGCTTGATGCCGGCGGCGCGGGCGGCTTCATAGAACTGGATGGCGCCGGAGAGGGAACCGTGGTCGGTAATGGCCAGGCTTTCCATGCCCATCTCTTTGGCGCGCGCCACCAGATTGGGAATGGTGCACATCCCATCCAGCAAGCTATACTCGGTATGAACGTGCAGATGGGCAAACATTTCCCCAATTATAGCACAGCCGGGACGGGATATTCTTTTCCCGCGCAATCGGGTAAAATCAATCCAGGGGTTAACAAAATGCGTTTTCTGGATTCCGCCGCCCGCTGGCTGCTCGTCCTCTGCATCCCGCCGCTGCTGCTCTCGGCGAGCATCGCCGCGGCACTCAACTGCCGGGGGCTGTACGAGTACGGCTTCCGGAAATACAACATCAGCCAGGTTACCGGGCTGGCCCCTGCGGAGCTGTCCAAGGCCGCCGCCGGGCTTATCCGCTACTTCAACTCCGGGGAGGAATACATCCGTGTCACGGTGATTAAGGACGGTAAATCCTTCCCGCTTTTCAACGACCGGGAGGTAGCCCACCTGAAAGACGTCAAGGCGCTCTTCCGCCTGGACTACGCGATACTGCTGGTCACGGCGCTCTATGCCCTGGCCTACAGCGCCGGCTATCTTATCCGGCGTCGGGAAAAACGGCGGTTTCTCCGGGCGGTCTTCCGGGGCAGCGTCCTCACGCTGGTGATGATATTCGTGCTGGGGCTGCTGGCGGTGAGCGACTTCCCGCGGTTCTTCTGGACGTTCCACCTGCTCAGCTTCGCCAACGATTTCTGGCTGCTGGACCCCACGCGGGACTACCTGATAATGCTCTTCCCGGAGGGGTTCTGGTTCGACGCTACCCTGGCCTGCGCGCTGGGCGCGGTGGCGGGGGCGCTGATACTGGGCGCCGTCAGCGGCATTTGCCTCCGCCGGGACGGGGAGACCACGGACCGGTCCTCCGGCTCAGGCTGCAAATAGAACCTTTGCGTCAGCGGTTGACGCCGCCCCCGGTTTCTAATAGAATTAGTAGCGTATGGGCGGTTAGCTCAGTTGGTTAGAGCGCTGCGTTGACATCGCAGAGGTCAGTGGTTCAAGTCCTCTACCGCCCACCACGCCGAAGTGGCGGAATGGCAGACGCGCTACGTTCAGGGCGTAGTGTCCGTAAGGGCGTGAGAGTTCAAATCTCTCCTTCGGCACCATTATTTTCCTCCTGAAACCGCATTTTCCTTATGCCTCCTTTCTGAAAAGCCGGAAGACAAGGTATCCCGAAAATATCGGGACCTTACTGCCCCTTCCCTGGAAGCGCGTTTTCTGGCATAATGGTAGCGTGAAGCTGGAAACCGTCACCGAAAAAGAAACCGGGGTCCTGATTATCGGGGGAGGGGGCGTCGGGCTGCGCGCCGCCATTGAGGCGGCAAAAAGCGGCGTCCCGGTGACCGTCATCGCCAAGGCACGCATCGGTTACGCCTCCAACACTTCCATCTCCGGCGGGGCCTTCGCCGCCGCAGCCCGGCTGCGCGAGCCCGATGACAGCCCCGAGGTTCACCTGCGCGATACCGTTGTCGGCGGACGCTTCATCAATAACCAGCGCCTCGCGGCGGTCGTCACCAGCCACAGCCCGCAGCAGGTGCAGGACCTGCAGGACTTCGGCGTATCCCTCGCCCGGCGCAAGGACGGCAGCATCGATTCCGTACCGACGCCGGGACACAGCTACCGCCGCACCGTCCGTACCACACACAGTGCCGGGCCGGAGTTTACCCTGCCCATGCGGGAGTATGCCCTGCGGGCGGGCGTGCAGTTCCGTGAAGGCATCACGGTCAGCTGTCTGCTGGAGCATGACGGAGCCGTGGTCGGCGCGGTGGGCATCGACCGTGAAGGAAAAATCCGCATTTTCCCCGCCCGGGCGGTCATCCTGGCGACGGGTGGCGCGGGGCATCTCTACCGCAATAACAACAACGCCGGGGGGATTACCGGTGACGGCTATGCCCTCGCTTACGAGATGGGACTGACCCTGGGCGACATGGAGTTCGTCCAGTTTTACCCCACCGCCCTGGGGCGCCTGGGCCGGAGCAACGTCCTCTACGAGACCATGGTGCTTTATGCCGGCGCCCGCCTGCGCAATGCCCTGGGGGAGGACATCCTGGAGAAATACGGCCTCCGGGAACGCGCGGAAATCACCCGGGACAACGTCGCCCGGACAATCTTCCGGGAGGTTGCCGAGGGACGCGGCAGGGACGGCGGCGTCATCATGGACCTGACCACCGGAGACCGCGAACTCGGGCTGAAAGTCCTGCGCGCCCACCCCTTCCCCCTGCCGGAGGATTACGAGCACCTTATCGTCTCGCCCACGGTGCACTTTTTCATGGGCGGGGTGAAGATTGACGAGCAGGGTAAGACTGAACGCGAAGGACTCTGGGCGGCCGGTGAGGTCACCTTCGGGGTGCACGGCGCCAACCGCCTCGGTTCCAACTCCCTCGCGGAGGTCTTTGCTTTCGGCGCCATCGCCGGCCGGGAAGCCGCCGCCCGGGCTAAAGCCTTCAACGCCGCCCCGGAGCCGGACAACCGGAAAAAGGCAGAAGACGCGCTGCGCGCCCTCGCCGCGACCACGGGACTGGAAAACGAGCGCGAGGTGCGCGACGAGCTCCAGAAGCTGATGTGGAATTATGCCGGTATCGTCCGGGAAGCCGGCGGTCTGAAGAAAGCCCTGGAGAGCCTCCCCGTTATCGCTCACACTTTAGTCCACGCCCCCAGCCGCAACCCGCAGGAGCTGGCGCGGAAGATAGAGACGCGCCACCTGCTGACCGTCGCGGAGATAATCTGCCAGGCGGCGTTGCTGCGCGCGGAAAGCCGCGGCGCTCACTACCGCCAGGACTTCCCCGCGGAGGACAACCGGAACTGGCTCCGGAATATCCTGGTCACGAAGCAGGACGACAGCATGGTGCTCACCCCGGTAGCCGTCGACTTTCCCCTTGTCCCCCCGCCGGAGGCGGGACCCGCCCCGGCTTAGCGGTAGTAAGGGCGCCTCCGCAAGATTGACGGAGAAGCCGCCGAGTGCTATCATATTGTTGGTATTTGGGAGTCTTTGTCCGGCACACCGCCAGCCTCTCTGGAGTCTGAGATTTACGAGAACGCGATGAAAAAGCCAGCAAGTGCGCCTCAAACCGTTCCCGGTCCTTTTGCGGATTCTGCTTTTCGGGGGAACGCCGCGTGGTAGCCAGCGATATCCGCCAGTTAATCGCCGCCGCGAAAAAAGAGGGCCGGAGCCTTACCGAAATCGAGTCGAAGCAGGTCTTCCGGTCTGCCGGGCTCGATGTCACCGAGACCCGGCTGGCGGTCAATGAAGCGATGGCGCTGGAAATCAGCCAGGAAATCGGCTATCCCGTGGTCCTGAAAATCGTTTCCCACGATATCGTTCATAAGACGGAAGTCGGCGGCGTGAAGCTCAACCTGACGAATACCACCGCGGTCAAGCAGGCCTTCCGCAGCATGATGGCCTCCGCCCGGAAGCTGTACCCGGACGCCGGGATTCACGGCGTTGCCGTGCAGAAGATGGCCCGGCCCGGTACGGAGGTCATTATCGGCATGTCCCGGGACCCGCAGTTCGGCCCCGTGCTGCTCTTCGGCTTGGGGGGCATTTTCGTGGAAATCATGAAGGATGTCGCCTTCGGCATCACTCCCCTCACCCCGCGTGACGCCCATGACATGCTCCGGCAAATCAAGGGTTTCCCCCTGCTGGACGGTTTCCGCGGGCGGGAAAAGGTGGATACCGCCACGCTGGAGGCATGGCTGCTGAAGCTCGCGGAATTCTCGGCGGAATATCCGGAAATCAAAGAGTTTGACCTCAACCCGATACTTGCATATCCCGACGGGGCGACGGTCGTTGACGCCCGCATCATCCTCGGGTGACTTGCCGGGCACAGGACTAATTAAGGAGGCAGAAAATGGTTGTTGATGCTGCGGAAATTACGGATGCCATGGTGGAGGAACTGAAACAGCGAATCGGCGTCGTCTGGAAACCGCGCCGGCCTTATTTCAACACGCAGGCAAACCCGGATACTATCCGCCATTACTGCGACGGCATCGGGGACATGAACCCCCTTTACGTTGATCCGGGATACGCTAAAAATACGAAGTACGGGCGCCTGCTGGCGCCGCCCACCTGGCTTTACAGCGTGTACTGGGCCGCGCAGGGACGGGGTATGCCCGGCGTCCACGCCTGGCACTCCGGGGACAAGTGGGAGTTCTACCTGCCGATAAAAGAGGGCGATACCATCAGCTACACCAATGAGATGGTGGATGTCCAGGTAAAGGAAAGCCAGATGGCCGGCAAGACGGTCATCCAGTATCACGATATCCGCTACTACAACCAGCGGGGGGAGCTGGTGGCGAAAGCCCTGGACTGGTGCGTCCGCGCGGCGCGGCGCGCCAGCGGCGAGAAAGGCAAATACGCCGATATCAAACCCGCCGAGTACAACAAAGAGGACATGGAGAAAATCTTCGCGGACTACGATGCCGAGGAAATCCGCGGCGCCAATCCGCGCTACTGGGAAGACGTGAACGAGGGCGACACCATGCAGCCGGTCATCAAGGGGCCCCTGAGCCGACGCGATATCTATGCCTGGCTTATCGGGGCGGGCAGCCCCTTCATCCGGGCGCACGGGCTGGCGATGGGCTTCCTTCAGCGCCACTCCGGCGCGGACATGATGGACGCCAAGACGGGACTCGCCGATGTGCCGGAACTGGTGCACATGGAGGACAGCCGCGCCCAGACCATCGGCATCCCCGGGGCTTACGACTATGGCTGCCAGCGCATCTCCTGGCTGGACAACGTGGTCACCAACTGGATGGGCGACGACGGCTTT
>JBDRGD010000117.1:0-25775 GCA_043818095.1 Chloroflexota bacterium | reverse complement strand
GAGAAATACTGGCAGAAGCGCTTCGCGGAGAAGGGTCTACCGGTCATCGGCGACGACATCAAGTCGCAGGTCGGCGCCACCATTACCCACCGCGTCCTCACCCGGCTTTTCCGGGACCGCGGCGTTAAGCTGGAGCGCACCTACCAGCTGAACTTCGGCGGCAACACGGACTTTCTCAACATGCTGGAGCGGGAGCGCCTGGAGTCCAAGAAGATTTCCAAGACTTCCGCGGTAACCTCGCAGCTGGACTACACGCTCGACCCCGATGATATTCACGTCGGTCCCAGCGATTATGTTCCCTGGCTGAAGGACCGCAAGTTCTGCCATATCAAGATGGAGGGGCGCACCTTCGGTGACGTTCCGCTGAACCTGGAGCTGAAGATGGAGGTCTGGGACAGCCCCAACTCCGCCGGCGTGGTGATTGACGCCATCCGCTGCTGCAAGCTGGCGCTGGACCGCGGCCTGAAAGGCGCCCTGGAAGCGCCCTCGTCCTACTTCATGAAGTCGCCGCCGGTGCAGTTCACTGATGACGAAGCCCACCACAAGGTAGAGGAATTTATCACCGCCCAGGCATCACCCGCGGGGAAACCGGCCCCGAAGAAAACAGAAACGATTAAACCATAGGGAAACTGGCGCGTGAAAATAGCTTTAGTGTCCCCTTACGATTTTGCCTATCCCGGGGGTGTTATCAACCACATCTCCTGCCTCGAACAGCAGCTTACCATGCGGGGACACGAGGTCAAGATAATCGCCCCGGCATCAAAGGCGGTGCACACCCTGGGCGACCATTTTATCCGCATCGGGACGCCGCGGCCCGTCCCCGCCAGCGGCTCCATCGCCCGCATCACGCTCTCCCCGTGGCTTTCCTCGAAGATTAAGAGCGTCCTAGAGGAGGAGAAGTTCGATATCTGCCACCTCCATGAACCCCTGATGCCCATGCTCTGCACCACGGTGCTGCGCCACTGTAACATGCCCACGGTGGGCACCTTCCATGCTTCCGGGGGCAAGCCCTGGTACAGCTTCGGGACGCCTCTGGGCAAGCACCTTCTGAAAAAGTGGATGAACAAGCTGGACGCCCGCATCGCCGTATCCGTACCGGCCCGGGAATACGTGCGCGGACACTTCCCCGGGGACTACCTCATCATCCCCAACGGTATTGATACGCAGCACTTCCATCCCGATGTCACCAGCATCGAGGAGTTCTGCGACGGCAAGAAGAACATCGTTTTCGTGGGGCGCATGGAGAAACGCAAGGGCCTGGACTATCTGCTGGAGGCTTTCCAGCAGGTCAAGCGCGCCGTTCCCGATTCCCGCCTAATCGCCGTGGGACCCGGTGTCCGGCTGCGGCACAAGTACGAAAAACGCGTCGCCCGGAACGGACTGAAGAATGACATTCGCTTTATCGGCTACGCTTCTTACTCCGATTTACCGCGTTATTACCAGACCGCTGATATCGTTTGCTCGCCGGCGACCGGGTGGGAAAGTTTCGGCATCGTCCTCCTGGAAGCTATGGCGGTGGGCAAACCAATCGTCGCCTCCAACATCGAGGGCTATGCCTCGGTGATGAAGGACGGCGTCCAGGGACTTCTCGTCCCGCCGCGTGATTCCGACAAGCTGGCGGAAGCTATCATCTCCCTGCTGACCAATCCTGCGCTCTGCGACGATATCCGCCGCCGGTGCCGGATTCATGCCCTGCAATATGATTGGGAGAACGTCGCCTGCATGGTGGAATCAGTATACGAGCAGGTATTGAGCGGAAAACCACCGCGGCAGCCCGACCTGCAGGTGCTCACCTTGTCCAATGCCTAAGTTAGTTGAAATTCGCAAATACGCCGCCGATTCCATGACCAGGCCCGTCGCCCGCGTGCTGGCGAAGACATCCGTCAGCCCTGACGCCCTGTCCTGGACCGGGTTCGGGCTTACCCTGGTCGCCGGGGGGTTCGTTATCTTCGGCCAGCTGCTCATCGGCGGTATCGCCATGCTCTGCGCCGGTTTCTTTGACATGCTGGACGGGGCGGTGGCGCGCATGTCCCACCGGACGACGTCCTTCGGCGCCATCCTGGATTCCACGCTGGACCGCCTGGCGGAAGCCACCATGCTGCTATGCCTCATGGTCTTTTTCGCCCGGGAGGGCTCTCTTACCGGCGTCGTGCTCAGCGGGATTACCCTGACCGCGTCTTTCATGGTGAGCTATGTCCGGGCCCGGGCGGAGGGCATGGGCCTGGAAAGCAGGGAGGGGTTTTTTACCCGCCCGGAGAGAGTGGGCCTGCTGGCGCTGGGATTGCTGCTGGGCCAGCTTCCTTACGCTCTGCCGGCGGCGCTCGTGGTCATCGCTTTTTTCAGCACTCTTACCGCAGCGCAGCGGCTGGTCAACGCCTGGCGTCAGACCAGAGACAGCAGTACGCTCAAATGAGGCAGTCTCTGGAGTAGCCCGTTTACCCTGGCAATATGGAAACATGGGAGGGAAAATGCCAGTTATCGCGATAATCGGCGCCCAGTGGGGCGATGAAGGCAAGGGAAAAATCGTTGACATGCTGGCGGAAAATGCGGACGTCGTGGTGCGCTTTTCCGGCGGGGACAACGCCGGGCACACCGTGGTAAATCCCCAGGGCGAGTTCGGGCTGCACCTTATCCCTTCCGGCATCTTCTCCCCCCATGCCACCTCGGTCATCGGCAACGGGGTCGTCATCAACCCCAAGGTGCTCCTCCAGGAGCTGGAGAACCTCAACCAGCGCGGCGTGGACACCTCCCGTCTGCGTATCAGCGACCGCGCCCACCTTATCATGCCTTATCACCTGCTGCTGGACGGGCTGGAGGAAGAAGCGCGGGGCGGCAAAGCCATCGGCACCACCCGTAAGGGCATCGGGCCGGCTTTTGCCGACAAGGTAGCCCGCCTGGGTTTCCGCACCGGCGACCTCCTTGAGGAAAAGGTCTTCGGGGAGCGTCTGCGCCAGATACTGGAGCACAAGAACAAGATACTCACCCGGATTTACGAGGTCAGCCCGCTCTCCTTCGAAGAGGTGTTTGCGGAGTACCGCGGCTATGCGGCCGCCATAGCGAAATACATCGATGATACCACCTCCTTCCTGGAGAAAGCCATCAAGGCCAAACAGCTTATCCTGCTGGAAGGGGCGCAGGGGGCTCTCCTCGACCCCGATTTCGGCACCTATCCTTACACCACCTCGTCCTCGCCGCTTTCCGGCGGGGGCTGCCTCGGCGCGGGGCTGGGGCCGGGGAAAATCACCCAGGTCCTGGGCATTTTCAAGGCATACTGCACCCGCGTGGGGGCCGGGCCCATGCCCACGGAGCTGCATGACGGTATCGGGAACCACATCCGGGAACGCGCCCACGAATACGGCACCACCACCGGCCGGGCGCGCCGCTGCGGCTGGTTTGACGCCATCGCCGGGCGCTTCAGTACCCGCATCAACGGCTTTACCCAGGCGGCGATTACCCGTCTGGATGTCCTTGATGACCGCCCCAGCCTGAAGATATGCACCGGCTACAGGGTCGGGGGCAGGACTATCGCCGACTTTCCCGCCAGCGCGGCGCTGCTGGAGGAATGTAAGCCCGTCTACGAGGAAATGCCGGGCTGGGAGACAGCCACGAACGACTGCCGGAAGTACGAGGAGCTGCCCGCGGCGGCACGCCATTACCTGGAAAGGCTTGAGGAGCTCATCGACTGCCCCATCAACATTGTTTCGGTAGGACAGCAGCGGGAAAGAACGATTATCCGGAAGCCCTTGTCCTAGCTTTCCCGGGGGGCGTTCAACCGGTAGCCGCTCCGCGTCAGGTACCTGCCCAACAGCGTGGAGGTCAGTATGACCAGCGGGATGGAGACCGCCAGCCTGATGATGGTAAACTCCAGCCCCAGGAAGGAAGCCTCGAAGACGGACATGGGGATGCGGCAGATTGCCGCGGCACTGACATAGGTCAGGATAACACTGAACTTCGCCCCCTTGGCATACAGCGTCTGCGCCACCGGGAAAACGACGTAAATCGCCCCCACCGTCGTCCCGGCGAGCAGTATCGCCCAGAAATAACCCCTCGCCCCGGACCCCTCTCCCAGGTGTTTCTCAACCGTTTCCCGCTTTACCCATACCTCGAACAGGGCTATCAGCACAAAGGCACCGGGGAGTATCTTCAGCATTCCCAGCGCCGCTGACCAGAAGTTTCCGCCGATTGCTTTCCCGGGGGTGAAGTCCAGCAGCAGGGAAATGCCGACGAACAGGAGATAGCCTGCCAGAAGGCTGAGTTCGATGACCAGGGAGCGCTTCACACGCTTCACAAAAGAATCTCCCCGAAGTAAATACCGATGACCACGGCGACTACCAGGGCAATCAGAAAGCTGATGCCGTTCCTGATGACCGTCAGCTTGAGGCCGAAATAGGCCTTTTCCACCGGCGCGGTCAACACTCCCACCATCATCAGCGTCACCGTGAAGGCGGCAATCACGGTGTAAGGCACGCCCTCATTCAGCAGGATTCCCCCGAGAGGGTAGGCGATAAAGCCGGGTATCAGGGCAATGGAGCCCATCAGTGCCGCCAGTCCGGTGCTGAGAAAAAGATTGTTATTGCCCAGTAATCTGGAAATCACTGCTCCGGGGAGCAGAAACAGCACCACGGAGACCAGCACCAGCATGACCAGGAAAGCGGGCATGATATTGAGGAGACGCTTTACCGTGATTTTCAGGGCTCGGAGCGTTTTACGGCGGTCTGCCAGCAGAGAGACGAGCAGCGCTATTCCCGCGAGGATGTAGAGCAGGTAGTCCATGCTACTTTTTGCGGCCGGGCTTTCGCCCGCACCCGGCTCCTTACCGCCTTAATAGCCGTCAGACGGGCAGGTCTATCTGGAAGTTCTTCAGCGCGTCGCGGATGGCCGCCGCCGATTTCTCGTCCGGTTCCACCAGCGGCAGCCGCGGCTTGCCTACGGGGAAGCCCAGATGGTTCAGGGCGTACTTCACCGGGCTGGGATTGGAGACGATAAACAGCGCGTTGACCAGCGGCAGCAGGTGAGTGTGGGTGGCGGCGGCGCGGGCGAAGTCCCCCTTCAGGATATCGTTCATCATCCCCTTGATTTGCTTGCCCACCAGGTGAGACGCCACGCTGATGACCCCGTAACCGCCCAGCGTCATCAGGCTGAAGGTATCGCCGTCGTTGCCGCTCCACACCAGGAAGCCCTTCCGCGCTTTCTCGATGATGTAGGCCACCTGCTCCATGTTCCCGCTGGCTTCCTTGATGCCGATGATGTTGTCTATCTGGCTCAGCCGGGCCACGGTGTCCGGGGTGAGGCTGGTTATCGTTCGGGAGGGCACGTTGTAGAGGATGCAGCGCAGGCTGGTGCTCTCCGCGATTTTACGGAAATGCTGGTAGAGCCCTTCCTGCGTGGGCTTGTTATAATAGGGGACCACCAGCAGGCAGGCGTCCACGCCGATTTTCTCTGCCGCGCGGGTCGCTTCCACCGCCTCGGCGGTGCTGTTGCTGCCCGTCCCCGCCACGATGCTCCCCCTGTCTCCGATAGCTTCCTTGATTGCCTGGAAGAGCTTCAGCTCCTCCTCGCGGACAAGGGTGGGTGACTCCCCGGTGGTGCCGACCACCACGAGGCCGTCACTGCCGGAAGCCAGCAGCGCCCGCGCCAGCTTTTGCGCCTGCGCGTAGTCCACCTCGCCGTCTTCCCGCATCGGGGTGACCATGGCGGTCATCAATCTGCCCAGTTCTTTCATGATGCCTTACCCCCTGATTTCACCCAGTCTCGTTTAATCATTTCCTCGGCAATCTGAACGGCGTTCAGCGCCGCGCCTTTACGCAGGTTGTCCGCCACCACCCACATCTCCAGGGCGTTGGGGTCGGTATGGTCCTGGCGAATACGCCCTACGTAGACGTCGTCAGTTCCGGCTGCCGACCAGGGGTAAGGGTAGAGGCTGATGGAGGGGTCGTCCAGCACCTTGATTCCCGGGGCTTCCGCCAGGATGCGGCCGGCCTCTTCCGGGGAGATGGGGTTGGTAAACTCCACGTGCACCGCCTCGCTGTGACCGACGAATACCGGCACGCGCACGCATGTCGCGGAGACGGCTATCTCCGGGGCGTGCATAATCTTCTCCGTTTCCTTGACCATCTTCCATTCTTCCTTGGTATAGCCGTTGTCCAGGAAGACGTCTATCTCCGGCAGCAGGTTAAAGGCAATCTGGTGGGGATAGACATGGGGTACGGTGTCCTGCCCATCCAGCACCTGCTGCGCCTGTGTTTTCAGTTCTTCCAGGGCCGCCGACCCCGTCCCGGAGACCGCCTGATAGGTGGAAACGATGACGCGCCTGATGGGGTTGACCCGGTGCAGCGGCGCCAGCGCCACTACCATCTGGATGGTGGAGCAGTTGGGGTTGGCGATAATACCGTGGTGCCACTTGATGTCTTCCGGGTTGACCTCGGGCACCACCAGCGGAACGTCGTCCTCCATGCGGAAAGCGGCGCTGTTGTCAATGACGACGGTCCCCATGCCGGCGGCGATGGGGGAAAAATGGCGGCTGATTTCCGCCCCAGCCGAGAAAAGGGCGATGTCCACCCCCTCGAAGGACTGCGGTGCGGTTTCCTGGACCTCCAGCATCTCGCCGTCCACCGGCAGTTTCTTCCCCGCCGAGCGGTCCGAGGCGCAGAGACGCACGGAAGCCATCGGAAAATGTCGCTGCTCCAGGACGCGGATGAACTCTCCCCCCACCAGGCCGGTCGCCCCGACGATGGCGACGTGATAACCGTTCACTTGAGACCTCACAATCCGAGTAGGGTATCCAGTCCGTAGATGAGCCCGGTCTGGTTGACTACTTCCTTTATTGCCAGCAGGACGCCGGGCATGTAGCACTCTCGGCTGATGGTATCATGGCGGACGCTCAGGGTCTGACCCGCCGCGCCCAGAATCACTTCCTGGTGCGCCAGGAGACCGGGCAGGCGCACGCTGTGCAGGCTCACGCCCTCCACCTGCTCTCCCCGGCTGCGGGAGACACGCCCCTTGGTCTTCGGCTGCTGGAAGGGCTTGCCCCGGGCTTTCGCCATCGCCCGGGCGGTGCTGAGCGCCGTGCCGGACGGGGCGTCCAGTTTCTTATCGTGGTGAAGTTCGATTATCTCAGCGAAGTCCAGGTACCTGCCCGCGATTTGCGCCAGGTGCATCATCAGCACCGCGCCGAGGGCGAAATTGGGCGCTACGACGACGCCGACCTTGTGCCCGACGGCCAGCTGCTCGATTTCGACCAGGTCCTCCGGGGCGAGACCGGTGGTGCCGATGACCATGTTTACGTTCTTCCCCGCCGCCACGCGCACCGCCGGCATCACCATTCCCGGCACCGTAAAGTCAACGATAACGTCCGGGGCACAGTCATCAATGATTTTTTCCAGGTCCGTCCCCAGCGGCACCTTTCCCGTGCCGGGCAGGACGAGATGGTCCTCGGTTGCTTTCTGGTCCAGGCAGCCCACCACCTGCATCCCCGCCTCACTGCCGACTGCCCGCAGCACCTCCTGTCCCATCCTGCCGAGTGCCCCCCGGACGGCGACTCTTATCTTTTCCATGGCTGGCCCCCTAAGCGCTGATTAGCGGTATCCGCGGGAAGGGCCCCCCGGTGCGTCCCGGCGGAAACGGGAACGGTCCCCTCCCTGGGACCGCGGCGGTCCCCCACGGTTGAATCCCGAAGGACGGCGTTCTTCCCCGCCACCGGACGCCTCGCCTTCTTTGGAAAAGACCGCCCGACGGGAAAGATTGACCCGCCCCATATTATCAATGCCGATTGCCTTGACGGTAAGCTCGTCCCCCACCTTCACCTCGTCCTCAACCTTGCCCACGCGGTGTTCCGCCAGCTCGCTGATGTGGACCAGCCCTTCCTTGCCGGGCAGGATCTCAACCATCGCCCCGAAGTCGAAGATGCGGGTGACCTTGCCGGTGTAGATTTCACCCACCTCCACATCCTTGACGAGGCCCTCGATGATGTTGATGGCTTTCTGGACCGATGCCAGGTCCGCCGAGCCGATGACCACCGAGCCGTCATCGTTCACGTCGATGGTTGTCTTGGTCGACTCGATGATGCTGCGGATGGTCTTGCCGCCGGAGCCGATGACGGCGCCGATTTTTCCGGGGTCAATCATCAGCTTGTGCATCCGCGGCGCGTAGGGGGACAGTTCGACGCGGCTGGCGCCGATGGTCTCCTGCATCTTTTTCAGGATGAACTTTCGTCCGTCCAACGCCTGGGACATCGTCTTTACCACCATGTCCATGGTGATGCCTTCCAGCTTGGTGTCCATCTGCACGGCGGTGATGCCGTCCTCCGTGCCCGCCACCTTGAAGTCCATGTCCCCGTAGAAGTCCTCCATCCCCTCGATGTCGGTCAGGACGGTCCACTTATCGGCACCGGTAATCAGGCCCATGGCCACGCCCGCTACCGCCTTTTTCACCGGAATCCCGGCGTCCATCAGGGAAAGGCTGCCGGCGCAGACACTCGCCATGGAGGTGGAGCCGCTGGAGCTGAGCACCTCGGAGACCAGGCGGATGGTGTAGGGAAAGTCTTCATTCTTGGGCAGTACCTGCTGCAGCGCCCGCTCCGCGAGCGCCCCGTGACCGATTTCCCGGCGGCTGGTGGAACCCAGACGCTTCACCTCACCACCGGAAAAAGGCGGGAAATTGTAGTGGTGCAGGAAACGCTTGCTTTCCTCGATACCCAGGCCGTCCAGCATCTGCTCCTTGCGGGTGGACCCCAGGGTGGTAATCGTCATCACCTGGGTCTGTCCGCGGGTGAACATCGCCGAGCCGTGCGTCCGGGGGAGCAGGCTCACTTCACAGTCGATAGGACGTATCTCCTCGATTTCCCGCCCTCCAAGGCGGCGTCCCTTCTCCAGGATGCTCTGGCGCAGCCTGGCCTTGACGCTGCCTTCCAGCGCCGCCAGGATATCATTCTCCGGGAAAGATTCCCCCAGGCTCCCCAGCACCTCTTCCTTCATCCCGGCGAAGACCTGCTCACGCTCATCTTTATCCTTGGGCTCGAAGAGCTGGTCGATTTTTTCTCCGACGATGGCCGCGACCGCGGCCTCGACCTCGGTATTCTGGGCTACTTCCGGTTTGGGCAGCTTCGGTTTCCCCACTGCCTTCTGGATCTCTTCCTGAAGGGCGATGAGTTCCTGGTTGGCCTCGTGGCCGAAGCGCACCGCTTCCAGGAAAAGCTCCTCGCTGATTTCGCGGGCGCCCGCCTCCAGCATGATAATCTTGTCTCTGGTGCTGACGACCACGATATCGAACTGGCTTTCCTCGAGCTGCGGCAGCAAGGGATTTAGCACCATCTCGCCGTTGATATAGCCGATGTTTACCGCCCCGATGGGTCCCTGGAAGGGCACCTCCGACATGTGCAGGGCGGTGGAAGCCCCGATGACGGACAGGAGGTCCGGGGAGTTCTCCTGGTCCGCGGAAAGGACGGTGGTGATTATCTGGATTTCCTTGCGCCAGCCCTTGGGCAGCAGCGGGCGGATGGGGCGGTCCGTCATGCGGCAGGCCAGAATTGCGGCCTCGCTGGGGCGTCCCTCGCGGCGGATAAAGCCGCCCGGGATTTTACCGGCGGCATAGAGCCGCTCCTCGTAGTCTATGGTCAGCGGCAGGAAGTCTACTCCCTCCCGCGGTTTGCGGCCGTAGCACATCGTCACCAGGACGACGGTCTCGCCGTAGCTGATCTTGACCGCGGCGTCCGCCTGTCCGGCGAGCTTGCCGTTTTCGATGACAAGATTACGATTACCGATATTACGTTGGAAAGAAAATGAAGCTAACAAAATACCACTCCCTTACGACTACTTCCTTAGGCCCAGCTTGGCGATGAGCTTGTTGTACCGGGCGACGTCCTCCCGGGAAAGATAAGCCAGCAGCCGGCGACGCCGTCCTACCAGTTTCAGCAAGCCGCGCTGGGAGTGGTAATCATGCCTATTCGCCATCATGTGGCTGGTCAATTCTTTAATCCGCTCCGTGAGCAACGCCACCTGCACCTCTGTCGAGCCCGTGTCCCCTTCGCGGGGCTGGTGCTCGGTAATAATCCCCTGTCTCCTCTCTGTGTCCAAGTTTTTACCTCTCTAGTCCTTTTTCTTTAACAAACAAATTGTAACACAAGAACGGTTGTCTGTAAATTGACCGGAACCTGTCTTACGCAATTGGAGGGGGTTGCCTGCCTCAACCCTGTCCCCTCTCCGGCCGGTGACATCGGCAAAAACGATTCTTATTATGGGCTGGAGAGGGGTATCTTCAGCGAGAGGGGGCAAGGGGGTGAGCTTGCCAAATCAATCGGAGCATGATAATCCCGATGCCTTTTTGCGCTGTCTGGCTGGTGGGTCCCTTCGGGAAGCGGGGGAGGCGGGCCGTAAGGCGGCTGATTCCTGAAAATTGATTTTCACGCTGATTTATGCTTAAATTGACAGGATAGAAAAGGAGAAACAACATGGACGAGCTCAAGCTGGAAGCGAAACAACGTGGCGTTACCGGAAAAAAGAGCCGGTTCCTGCGCCGCCAGGGCATAACCCCCACCCATCTTTTCGGGCACGGCGTCGAATCACAGACGCTGCAGTGCTCCACGGACCAGCTCCAGGAGGTAATCTCCCGGGCGGGTATGACCAAGCTGATTAATCTCACCATCGACGGCGACAAGACGCCCAAGAGCGTCTTTATCAAGGAAATCCAGCGGGGCGCCATCAGCCGAAAGCTGCTCCATGTGGACTTTTACCAGGTCCGTAAGGGCGAGAAGATAAAGATGGAGGTGCCCATCGTCCTGGTCGGGGAAGCGCCCGCTCTGAAGACCAAGGGGCGCATGCTGGCGCGCGGCATTACCAGCCTGCACATCGAATGCATGCCGGAAAAAATCCCTGAGGAAATCGTGGTGGACGTCAGCGGCCTTGAGGAAGTGGAACAACCGATAAACGTCCAGGACCTCGGCCTTGACCCGGATATCGAAGTCTTCGCTGAGCCCGACCAGCTGGTCGTCAAGGTCAGCGAAGCCATCGTCAAACAGGTAGAGGAAGAGGCTCCGGAGGAAGAAGTCGCCGAGGCGGAAGCCGCCGAGGCGGAGGAAGGCGAGCCCGCTGCGGAAGGGGAGAAAGAGGAAGAGTAACCTCCCCCCGCCCGGGAAGCTGCCGCGCGCCGGAGCTGCGGAGCAGGCTGGCGGAATCGGGTAATGATAATCGATTTTCATACCCATGTCTTCCCGTCGCGGCTCCGCGATAACCGCCCCCTTTACGCGGACCGGGACCCCTCTTTCGCCGCGCTGTACGCCGATGCCAAAGCCCGGCTGGCCACGGCGGAAGAGCTCCTCGCCCGGATGGACGGCGACGGCGTGGACCGCGCCGTCATCACCAATTACGGCTGGACGGACCCGGAGCTGCTCAAGGAGACCAACGACTACATCCGGGAAGCCGTCGTCCGGTTCCCGGAGCGCCTGGTGGGCTTCTGTGCCGTGCCGCTGGACTCCCCCGAGAACGCCGTCGCGGAAATCGAACGCTGTGCCGGGCCGGGCATCAAAGGCGTCGGCGAACTGCGCCTGGACCTGGCCTCGGCCAACCTTCCGGCTACCCTGCCCCCGGTTATCGCTGCTCTCCGCCATCACGGGCTGCTGCTGCTGCTCCACGTCTCGGAGCCGGTGGGGCATGATTATCCCGGCAAGGGCAGCGCCACTCCGGAGCGCCTTTACCCCCTGCTCGCCCGTTTCCCGGAGCAGACCTTCATCTGCGCTCACTGGGGCGGGGGGCTTCCCTTCTACGCCCTCATGCCGGAGGTGAAAGCGGGCCTGAGCAACGTCTATTTCGACACCGCCGCTTCCCCCTTCCTCTACCAGCCGGGGATATACCGGGCGGTGAACGATATCGTCGGCGCGGAGAAAATCCTCTTCGGCAGCGATTATCCCCTGCTGCCCCCGTCCCGCTATTTCCGGGAAATCCAGGCCGCCGCTCTGACCGATGCGGCGAGGAAGCTGATACTCGGGGAGAACGCCCGCCGGCTGCTGGGAATCTGAACTACCCTGGATAGCGCATGGACACGATACGAGCCTTTATCGCCCTTGAGTTGCCCCCGGAGGTCAGGGCCGGCCTCGGCAGCCTCCAGTCCCGGTTAATAGCGGGCGGTCCCGCGCCGGTAAAGTGGGTGGACCCGGCGGGTATCCATCTTACCCTGAAGTTCCTCGGGAATGTCCCCGGCGCGCAGGTCAGCGGGATAGCCGCGGCCATCACCCGCGCCTCTGCGGGGATAAATCCTTTCCACCTGCGTCTGGAGGGCCTGGGGGTCTTTCCCGGTCCCCGGAGCGTCCGGGTCATCTGGGTGGGCCTGGGGGGCGAACTGGAGCCCCTCCAGCGCCTCCAGCGGGGCCTGGAGAGCCAGCTTTCCCCCCTCGGTTTCCTCCCGGAGAACCGCGGGTTCACGCCTCACCTCACCCTGGGGCGCGTGCGCGAAAGCGCCGCACCGCCGGAAAGGGAGCGCCTGGGACAGCTCGTCACCGTTACGCCTGCCGGGACCGCCGCCGATTTCACGGTGGACGCGGTCAACCTGATGCAGAGTCGTCTTACCCCGCAGGGCGCCGTTTACCGCCGGCTGGAGAGCGTTCCCCTGAACTCCTGAAAACCTTTCCCCTGTTTATTACGGTTAACGTTCCCGTCGTCATGCCTCTGGGAGGAAAGTACTAGGCTCGCGTTAACCAATGGGGCATATACTTTCCCGCCGGATAACCATATCCTTGTTCTAGCAGGAGGCATCGCTGATGGCTACGACAAGTCGATTTGAGACCCTGGCCCCGGGCATGAGGGCCAAAATTGACCCCGCCTGTCGCATGAAGACCGACGACGAGCAGGTATTTGCGGCCCTGCTCCAGGAGCTTTCCCAGATGGGCTACCGGATGGAGATGCCGTCGTCCGTGCGCCGGCCCTCCGGTTTCCCGGACCGGGGAGACCGCTGTTATCTCCGCCATTAGACCGGGGGGAAAATGGACGAGGCTACCGGATATCTCGAGCTGGCCGCGCTGAACAGCGAAATAGCGGAGGCTTACCTGGCAGAGGCCAGCGCCGAGCTCGCCAGCGTCCTGGAAAAACTGGAAGACTGCCAGAAGCTCATCAGTATCCTCCGCGAGCAACCCGCCCCGTTGTCCGTCCCCACCCTCGTACCTGCCTGCCCGGACGCATCCCTCCGGAACTAGCCCTCTTGTTTACGGGCGCCGTTTCCCGTGCGACCTCTCAATTTGCCTTGCCGCCGCGCAGATAGTATGATTTAGGGGAAACCGGGGACCGGGGTAACACTTGCGCGCGATTTTCGGATTCAGGCACAGAATCTTCTACGGTTGGGTCATCGTTGCCGCGTTTCTGCTTCTGACGACCATTCTCTGGGGCCTGCGTCTGTCCTTCGGCGTCTTTTTCAAGTCCGTGGAGAGCGAGTTTTCCCTCAGCCGGGCGGCCACCTCCACCGTGCTGTCAACCTATATGGTCGTCGGCATCCTTTTCGTGGTCATCGGCGGCTGGGCACTGGACCGCTACGGGCCGAAGGTCGCCCTCCTCATCATGGGATTTTTCACCGGGCTCAGCCTGTTACTGACCAGCCAGACCGCTTCTCTCTGGCAGCTGTTCGTCACTTACAGCCTGCTCCTCGCCGTGGGCACCAGCCCGACGTACATGGTCACCATTTCCACCGTCGCCCGCTGGTTTGACCGTCGCAGGGGCCTGGCGCTGGGCATCGCCAGCATCGGCGCCGGGCTCGGCACCGTGGTGATGGCGCCCTTCGCCACCTACCTGATTACTCACTTTGACTGGCGGACGGCCTACCTCTACATCGGCATCATCGCCTGGGTGATAGTTATCCCCGTTGCTTTCGTCCTGAAAAAGGGGCCCCATGCCCTCGGAAAGCCGCCGGAGACCCCGTCACCCCTGTCGGGCAGCACTGCCGCCGTGCCCCTCGATCTCTCCCTGTCACAGGCGTTCCGGACGCGCAGTCTGTGGCTGTTAACGGTTATTTCCTTCCTGGCTTCTTCCGCCCAGATGCTCGTCATGACCCATATCGTTCCCCACGCCACCGATAGCGGCTTTTCCGATTTCCAGGCCGCCGCTGTCCTCAGCCTTATCGGCGCCAGCAACATCATCGGTAAAATTGTCTTCGGCGCCGCCGCCGACCGGAGGGGCAACAAGCCGACGGCAATCTTCTGCACCCTGCTCCAGTTCCTGGCGATGGTCTGGCTGCTCTGGGCGGACCAGCTCTGGATGCTCTACGTCTTCGCGATTGCCTACGGGTTCTCCTACGGCGGGAGGGGGCCCATCATGGGGTCGATGGTCGGGGACGTCTTCGGGTTGAGCGCCATGGGCGCGATTCTGGGGATCGTGGAAATCGGCTTCAATACCGGGGCCGCTTTCGGGCCCTTCCTCGGGGGGCTTGTCTACGATATCCAGCAGAGCTATTTCTTCGCTTTCCTGCTGGGCGCGGCTTTCACGCTGGTGTCGGCGCTGCTGACGGCCATGCTCCACCGGGAAACGGGCAGAACGCCGGTGGGGTAACCTACCTGACGGTGAAACAGAGACAGTAAGCCAGCACGTCTAACAGTCCGCAGCCGAAACCGGCCAGGTCCTGCAGACGCTTGATGAGAAAACGTCGCGCCCTTTTCATTTTCGGCCTCCCCGGCTCATCTATTTGACGGGGACTCTGGGCCGTCCCCGGAAAGAAGGCCAAGCAAATAGCGGCTGATGGCGCCTTCGGACAGATACGCCCGGAGAAGCCGCTGGGCAATCGCCGGGTGGAGCGGCAGGCCGCGCTCGAACATGTCCACGTCTTCCACGGAGACATTGGCGAGCTGGGCGATGGCTTCCCGGGTCAGCAGCTTGGAGACGCGCTTGATTTTCGCCTGCAGCGCGATGGGGTATTCCTGGGTAACGGCTGATGCTTCTCCCGGCATATTGCCCTCCTACCGCTAAAGATACCCGCCCCACCGCCGGGAGACCATCCATCTTTTGTCCTATCCGGGGGTATTACTTTAGTCGCAACGGAAGCCGCGCGCCGGGACCGCAGGCCCCTGCCGCTGCCCCCCGCCGATACCGCAGCGTGCCCTATCTGAAGGGACTGGCGATATAGGTGATGTAATAAATATCGCCCATTCGGTAGACGCCGACGGCGCAATAGGCCGCGCCGACGTTCAGGTAGTTCAGTTGGTAATGGGACCCCGCTTTCCAGATGGTGAGGACCGCGTTCGCCATCTGGTCTGCGTTCAGGTATCCGGTGGCCCACTGGATATCCTGCCAGGACGAGTAGTCCGAGTATTCCATGCTGCCTCTTTCGGCCATGTTCTTGCTGTTCTGGGACGCCCAGCCGTGAAGATTGTCGCCCCATTGCGATTCCGCTAATCCGGCCTTCACCCTGTCCCCGTTTACGAGATGGAAGATTGCCTGCTCGACGTCGCCTTCAAGGATGACCTGGTGCCGGGTGGCAGCTTGATAATCTTTGTCCAGGGCGTCATAGTTTGCCTGGAGGGCGCTGAGTTGTGTCTCCAGTGACTCTAAATTCTTCTGTGAGTTCTCGGACTGCGTCCGCAGGGACTCAAGTTCACTGTTGGCCGCTTCATACTGTTTCTGAAGCTCGGTGTATTTTGCTGCCAGCGCCGCGTCTCCCCCCTGCGCCGCGGCGGAAGCCTTTACCAGCGCGTCATACTTCGCCTGGAGGTCCCGGTAATCCGCCAGTTTCGCCTCGGCGTCCGCCAGACGGCTCCGGGAGGTGGCCAGTTCTTCATTCAGCCGCGCAGAGTCATCCGGCGCTACCCCGGAAGAGCAGGCAGCCGCCACCAGTAACGTGAAAAGCAGGAAACCTGCCAGGGCCACTACCGTCCAGTTTTTCCGCATCTCCGACCTCCTTGCCGCCTCGTTAGTCACATTTTAACACATCATACCGGCATTTCCGCGCGCGTTCAACATGACTTAAATACTATGCGGGTTATACCTAATTATCTATTTTCACAGGCCCCCGTCTGGCGTATCATATTTCTATCCGGGACTTTGCCCGCTGTAGCGGGTGAGGAATCGAGGCGGAAAAATGAGCGTTATCGAACCTGAGACAGAGGCTCTCCAGTTTACCGAGGTGGAACGCCAGGCTATCGACCTGATGGCCAAAGGCTACCACTACGCCACACTTAAAGAGAAGATGGTGCTGGATAACGACAGGCTGATTCATATACTGGGTGACATCATCCGTAAACGCCGGGGGGGCTTCCTGGAGGAGAAACACTCCCCCTCCGGAGACTCCGGACTATCGCCCCAGCCGCTTTTTCCTGAGCAGAAAGTATCCGATACCGGGATAAATCCCGCTTAAGCCGAAGGTAAACACCCCCGGCCCCGCGGAAATAGCATCGCTGAACAGCATCACGCCGATTTCCGCGCCGATGCCGGGAAGCCCCCAGACCAGGAGAAACTACCCGCACATCCGCCGCCAGTTAATCTTCCTGCCCGCATTCTTCTCTCAAGTAAGCATTTTTGACCGGGCAAGTCGGTCTGGCATCCTGACTTATGCGTGCTGTGGCAGGATATCTCACACCGCGGTGGGGCAGTTTACCGCACCTGTCTCCCTGTTATATGCTGTGATATAAGAAAAAACCGCAGGTCGGGAGGTCAAAATGAACAGGTTACTGCTTGTCTGGAATATCATTCTCAGCGTCATCCTGCTGGGGGCGGTAGTCAGCGGCTGCTCGTCAATCGACCCCGAGTTTGCTGCGCTGCAAGGCCAGGTAAAAAGGAACACTCAGGCGATTGATACTCTGGTAAAGGCGGCGAATGATAACCGCCAGTTGGTCACCAATCAGACGCAGCAGTTTCTCACCGTCCAGATCACCCTGGAAAACGAGATTGCCCAGCTGGATGCCAGTCTGAAGCAGTGGGTGCAGCAGTGGGTGCAGCAGTATCTGGCGTCTGCCCTGACCCAGTGACGCCTACCACTTCTCCTTGGCCTGCTTCTTCCCCTTCTTCAGGTCGGAAATCAGGTCGTCCACGGACATGGCCGGCAACGTCAGCGTCTGCAGCGTTCCCCGGGCGCTGAGGTTGATGGCGATCCGCGCCGCTACCTCGTCCCGCGGCGCCTCCACGATATTTACGAAATCGTACTGTCCGAGCAGGGCGTACTGCGCCACTATCTTCACGCCCATCAGCTCGACCTCTTTGTTCACCTCTTTGATGCGGTCGGGATTGTCCCGGATGACGTTCCGGCCCTTGTCCGTCAGCGTGGTCAGCATCACATAGGTTGACATGATCCCTCCTTTTCCTGCCTTAACGGTTAATGCTTCTCCGGACCGTTCTCCCAGGGGGAGTTGCCGAAGTATACCTTGGTATGCGGCCAGGGTATCTCGATGCCTTCCGCATCAAATGCCTTCTTGATGCGGAGTCGCAGTTCGCCCATCGTCGCCCACTGCTCCAGGGGCTTGACATCGCCCAGCACTTTCAGGTCTATCCCGGAATCACCCAGCTTGTTCACCCGCAAAACCTGCGGCGCGGTGCGCAGTCGGTCCTTCCAGTTAGGGTCCTTCGCCAGCTCGTTGCATACCCGGTTGACCACGGCAATCGCTTGGTCGAGGTTCGTCCCGTAAGACACGGAAATGTCCAGGTTCACGCGGGCAAAATGCCGGCTGAAGTTGCTGGCGACCTTGATTTCCCCGTTGGGGATGTGGTGCACAATCCCGTCTAGGTCCCGGAGCACCGTTTTCCGCAGGGTTATCTCCTCTACCAGGCCGGAAACGTCCGCGACGCGGGCGACATCCCCCACCCGGTACTGGTTTTCGAAGAGGATGAACATGCCGGCAATCAGGTCACGAATCAGGTACTGCGCCCCGAAGCCGACGGCGATACCGGCGATACCGAAGCCGGCTAGGATGGGGCCGATGGGAACATTGAGTTCCGAAAGCACCATGAAGACAACCAGCAGGACAATCAGCACCCTGCCCGTGCCCATGAGAATGCCCTGCAGAGTATCCGCCCGCCGCTTCATCCCCTCCCGGCTTTCCCCGCGGCGGGGCTGCGCCATATACCGGCGCAGAATCACCGGGACAAACCTCTTCCATATGTACCAGAGCCCCAGGCCGACAATCAGGGTTACCAGGATGCTCACGCCATTTTCCAGAAACCACTTCTGCATGGTCACTGGTGTTATCGTGGCGGCGATACCCTCCGTGGAAATCACCATCGCGATTAATGCCGTGATGGCGACGGTAAAAAGGATGCCCTCAATTGCCCAGAAAACAGTGTTAGCCTTCCGGGCGACCGCCTCCTGCAGTTTTTCCGGAGCCCAGCCGATAATCCTGTCCTTCACCCGGTCTCTGCTGAAAAGAAGGGCGGTCAGCACTAGCGAGGTAAAGATAAAAATCCACACGCTTTGCGCGGTAAACATTGCCCACATAAGCTGTCACCCCCTCCTGATGCGTCGTTAAATATTATACATCTAAAGGCAAGAGCCCGGACTAAAGCAGGACGCGGTCGTCGCCCACCCGGCGCGTGATTTTTTCCCCGTCCAGGTAGTCCAGGAGCGCCTGGGTATACTTGCGGCTGGTCTGGAACATGTCCCGCACTTCGCCCAGGCTCACCTTGCCGTGCTCCCGGAGGTATTCCTTCACCCGCGCGACCATCTCCCGGTAAACGGCGGCGGTAAAGACGATGTTCTCGCTCATCTTGACCACCTCGCCCTGTTCGACGAGCAGGTTCAGCAGGTCGGGCTCGGGGATGTGCTCCGCGGGCGGCGAGTAGGGGTTCTGCTTCAGGGAATCGAGGAAGACCTTCACCTTCTGCTGCTGCGCCGGTGTCAGCCTGACCTCGTGGTCGGGCAGGTGCACTGCCCCGCCGGTGAGCACCGGGCCGCCCTCTTCCCCGGAGAGCCGCTGGAGGACCGCATTGGTCATCGCCCCCAGCTTCAGGCGGCTGCCCAGTTCCACCCGGGGCATACCGCCGCGCATGGGGAAGCGGCGGTGATAATCCGTCAGAACGCTGTTTGCCTGCGAAGCCAGGCGCTCCCAGTTTCCCCGGTTATAAAGCCGGGTATTCTTCCCCTCGCTGACGCTGATGACGTCACCCGCCTGCACCAGCGCCTCCAGCGATTCCGTAAAAGCGGCGTCGGCAAGATTGCTCTGCTGCCGCAGGGCCGCCATCTCCACGGGTTGATTGCCCGCCAGCAGCGCCAGGAGCGTTTCCTGACCGCTGCCCTGCTGGCGCGCCTCCAGGTTCTCTACAACGTCCCTGCGGAAGCGGCGCAGGCGGCGGGTATGGGCTTCCGCTACCCTGCCCCCGCCCAGCGTCTCCATCGGGGAGCGGACGATGAAATAGTCGCCCTCCACCACCGCCAGGGGCTCCTCCAGGCCGAACTGCGCCCAGCCGGTGTCCCCCGGTTTCAGTTCCTCGGCCTCCAGCAGCCGCACCTTCGCCATCACCTCCGCAGCGCCGGTATGCAGGCTGACGGTGGTGTTGTGCCGCAGGGGGCGGGAGAGATACTCCAGGAGGCGCAGCTTCCCGGAAATCAGGGAGGTGGGGCGCAGCCAGCCGGGCCGGGTAATGACGTCGCCACGGCGGACCTGGGCGGTATTCACCCCGACGAGGTTGACGGCGACGCGGCTGCCGGGTGAGGCGGTCTCTTCCTTGGTCTTGTGCGTTTGCAGGCCCCGCACCCGGGACTTCAAGCCCGCGGGCACGATCTCCACCTCCTGCCCCACCGCCAGGGAACCGTCAATCAGCGTCCCGGTAACGATGGTCCCGGCGCCGGTGATGGTGAAAACGCGGTCGACGGGGAGGCGGGGGCGCGCCCGGTCCGGGCGCGGCTCGGTGGTGTCCAGCAGCTTATCGATGGTCGTGAGAAGCTCCGGCATCCCTTCGCCGGTGAGCGCGGAGACCGCCACTACCGGCGCCCCGGAGAGGGAGGTGTTGCCGATGATTTCCTCCACTTCCATGCGCACCAGGGTCAGCAGCTCCTCGTCCACGAGGTCTTTCTTGGTGATGACCACGATACCGGACTTCACCTGGAGCAGGTCCAGAATCGCCAGGTGCTCCCGGGTCTGCGGCATCACGCCTTCATTGGCGGCGATGATGAGCATGGCGAGATCGATACCGCCCACCCCCGCCAGCATGTTTTTCACGAAACGTTCGTGTCCGGGGACATCGACGATGCCCACCTCCCGCCCGCTGGGCAGCTTCAGCCAGGCAAAACCGAGGTCGATGGTCATGCCCCGCTCTTTTTCCTCGCGCAGGCGGTCGGGGTCGATGCCCGTGAGGGTGTGGACCAGCACGGACTTTCCGTGGTCGATGTGCCCGGCGGTCCCCAGGACATACATCTGTGTCATCGCGGTCCTTCGGAAACAGTCCCGGAATCGCTAAGTTTGCGGAGGACCCCGCAAACAAGTTCGTCGTCTTCAGGCAGCACGGTGCGCGGGTCCAGCAGCAGCGCGTTCTCGCTGACGCGCCCGATAACGGGAGGCTCCCCGAGCCTCAGTCGGCGGCCCAGCGCCAGGGCCAGCTTCTGGTCTTTTTTGCCTCCCCCGCCCATTTTCAGGAGACACGTCGGCAAAGTGCCCCCCGGCAGGCTGCCTCCGCCTACCATCGTCTCGCCGGGGACCACCTGCGCGCTCCCGCCGAGGGCTTTCGCCCACGCCTCCGCCCGCCTCTCGATGTCCGCCAGCGGGGCGGCAATCATGCGCCATACCGGAATTTTAGTCTCCGCTTCGCCATTAAGGTAATGAAGCAACGTCGCCGCGAGCGCCGCCAGCCGGGTCTTGTCCAGGCGCATCGCCCGGAGGAGGGGGTGCTTGCGCAGCTTCACCATGTATTCTTTCCGCCCCACGATAATCCCCGCCTGCGGGCCGCCCACCAGCTTGTCCCCGGAGAAGAAGACCAGCGCCGCGCCGGCGGCCACGCTCTGCGTCACCATCGGCTCCGGCGCGAGGCCGTAAGCGGTAGTATCCAGGAAGCAGCCGCTGCCCAGGTCATCGAAGACCGGCAGGCCGTTTTTCGTCGCCACCGCCACCATGTCCTCCAGCGTGGTTTCACTGGTGAAACCTACCAGCCGGAAGTTGCTGGAATGCACCCGCAGCAGGGCCGCCGTCCGCGGGGTCACCGCCTGCTCGTAGTCGGCGGCATAGGTGCAGTTGGTCGTGCCCACCTCCACGAGCCTGGCGCCGCTCTGGCGCATGACGTCCGGGATGCGGAAGCCCCCGCCGATTTCCACCGCCTGGCTGCGGGAGACGACCACTTCTTTGCGTTTCGCCAGCGCCGTCAGGCCCAGGAGCACCCCGGCGGCGTTATTATTCACCACGATGCCTGCCTCCGCGCCGGTCAGCCGGCAGAGCAGCCCCTCGATGTGCTCCAGGCGGGAACCGCGGCTGCCGCTCTCCATGTCGAACTCCAGGTTGGAGTAGCTGCGGCTGGCTTCCACCATCGCGGAAAGCGCGTCCCGGCTCAGGGGGGCGCGCCCCAGGTTGGTGTGGATGATAACGCCGGTAGCGTTGATGACGGGACGCAGGCCGGGCTGCTGCAGCGCCGCCATCTGTGCCTCCACCGCGGTCACCAGCGCCTCCAGGGTGGCGGCAGGCTGCCCGGCGGCAATGGCGCGGCGCTCCTTTTCCAGTTGCTCCCGCACCAGGCCCAGGACCAGCGCCCGGGAGTAAAGCCCTTCCAGCTGCTTTATCCTCTCCTCAGCGAGCACCCGGTCCACGCCGGGCAGATGACGGAACTCACTCATCACGAGAACATTCTACACAATTCCGGAACACTTTCAAAGCCGCGGATTGCCCGGCTGATGAAATCCTGGCGAAACCGGCTCCCCCGGTTATTCGGCGGAAAGCTCCGCGGCAGCCGCTTCCTCCCGCTTGCGGTAGACCAGCTTCGCCAGCCAGATGCTCAGCTCGTAGAGGACGATTAGAGGAATGGCGACGAGGCACTGGTTGACGGGGTCGAAGGTGGGGGTGATGATGGCGGCGACGATGAAAGCGAAGATGATGGCGATGCGCCGCTTCGACGAAAGCCAGGAAGGCTTGATGATGCCGACGCGCGCGAGGAACGTGCTGATAACGGGCATCTCGAAGACCAGCCCTATCGCCAGCAGCAGGCGGGTGACGACGTTGATGTAGTTGCTGACCCGGATCTGGGCTACCGCTATCTCGCTGCCCCAGGTAAAGAGGAACCTGATTGCCGGGGGTAAGATGACGAAGTAGCCGAAGACGACGCCGACGGTGAACATCAGCGCAATCCAGGGAAGGATGAGGTAAACGTAACGTCTTTCCCTCTGGGTGAGTGCCGGGGTGATGAACATGATGGCGTGGTAGACCAGGTACGGCATCGCCAGGATAACTCCGCCGAAGATGCTGACCCTCATGATGGTACTGAGCCTCTCCGTCAGCTCGATAGCGATAAGCTCCGTGCCCTGTATGGGCATTTCCAGGATGTAAAATAGCCACGGGTAGAAAATAAAGCAGATGACCGTCGTGATGGCGAGGGCGATAACGCTCTTGATAAGGCGGCTGCGCAATTCCTGGAGGTGCCCCAGGACGGTCAGGCGGTATTCTGGCGTGGTCATTTCAGGATTGCTGCCCCTTTACGTCCGGAGACGGCTTTTCTTCCTTTTGCGGGCCTATGCTGCCGGGGGGTGGGGACGCCGGGCCAGCGGGTGGCGGTGTCGTACCGGTGGTTGGAGATGCCGTGCGGGGGGGTGGCGACGCCTTGCCGGTGTGGTGGCTGCGTTCCGGCTCCGGCGGTGTGGCTTTCTCCGGGGCTTTCGTGTCGGTTTCCGCGGTGATTTCCCGCGTAATCGCCGTGGTGAAATCGCTGCTGGCTTTTTTTAAGGCGCGGACTGTCTTCCCTAGCGTCCGGGCGATTTCCGGTAATCTGCCGGGTCCCCAGATGATGAGGGCGACAATCAGGACGAGCAGAATTTCGCCAGTGCCGATGCCTAGTCCCATTGTTGACCGTTACCTAACGAGTAAACCGTCCCCGGAGAAGAAGGTTGCCCGACCGCGGGTAGGCCTGTCCGGGGTTTGACTAGCTCTTTTCCGCCTTGCGGCGGGTGCTTTTTGCTTTCGTGATTTTGCCAGGTTTTTCCTCTTCCTTCTCCTCCTCATCCATCTGCCCCTTCTTGAAGGCCTTCATTCCCTTGCCGATGGCCCCGCCCACCTGGGGCAGTTTCCCCACGCCGAAGACAATCAGGATAATCACGAGAATGAGGGCGATTTCCCACGGTCCTATGCGAAACGGCATCATACGTCCCTCCTGCCAAGAAGATTCCCATGCAAATTATACTCTCAGGAGGTTGCCTTGTCTAGGAAAGCGGGAAAGGGTCGAATACCATCGGAATCACCGGGATGGAGTGACAATGAAAACAACCTCCCAAATGTTTTCCGGGCTTTGTTTTTTCGGGCAAGTAGTGTAATCTTTATTGGTTATGCTGAGGAGGGCGGACAAGCCTCTATGGACTGGACGACAACAGCAATCCTTTCGGCAGCCGTGCTGGGCGTGGTTAATATCCTCGATTCCCACCTTATCAACCACCGGCTGCCCGGCCTGAGGGCTTTCCTCTTCCCGGTGAGTCTGTTTTACCTGGTCTACGCGGTCCCGATATTCTTACTGTACCCGCTGCCGGCTTCGGTGAGCGGTGAGGTAATTCTGGTCGCGCTGCTTTCCGGTATCCTCCGTGCCGCGGCCGTTATCCTGACGATGTCCCAGTTGCTTAAAGGAGAGGTCTCCCAGGTCATTCCCGTCGTCTATACCTCCCCGATTTTCGTGGCGGTACTGGCGGTGTTGTTCCTCGGGGAGAGGATTTCCGCGCTGCACTGGCTGGCGATTATCCTGGTCGTCGTCGGCGCGGTGCTGGTGAATCAGGGCAGGGCGCCGGTCGGGCTGACCCGCCGCAGCTACGCGATGCTGCCGCCCCTGGTCGCCGCCAGTCTGCTCTTCGCCCTGGCGGACATTACCAGCAAGTATGTCCTGCAGTATATCTCTTTCTGGCACAATTTTTACCTGTCGGCTTTCTGCCTGGCGGGTGCCGCACTGGCCATCTCGGTACGTCCCCGCGTACTGCGTTCCCTGTGGGAAATCCCCGACCGGAATGCTACCCTGGGGCTGCTGGCGGTCAACGAGGCGCTGGCGCCCTTCGGCGTGCTGCTGGCTTTCTGGGCAATCGAACACGGTCCGGTCTCCCTGGTGTCCACGATTACCGCGAGCCGTCCGGTTTTCGTGGTCATTTACAGCCTCGTTCTGGGCCGGTTCCTGCCCGATATCCTGGCCTGGTTCAGCAGCAACCGGAATCTCTGGCTGAGGCTGGGGGCGTCGCTGCTGATTTTCAGCGGCATCGCACTGATTTACTTGACTTGACACCGGTGGTATCCGCTATAATCTGACGTTAAAGCTGGGGGCGAAACGTGGAAAAGGATGCTCTCCGGGAAAGGCTGGAAAAGAACCTGCCGGCGGACATGGTGCGTTTCCTGTGCGCCGCCGGGAAGGCGGCGCACGAGCGCGGAGTGCAGCTTTACCTGGTGGGCGGGGTAGTGCGCGATTTGCTGCTGGGACGCCCCAATCTGGACCTTGACCTGGTGGTCGAGGGGGACGCTATCGGTCTTGCCCGGCAGCTCGCCCGCACACGGCGGGGGAAAGTGGTGACGCATCCCCGCTTCGGCACGGCCAAGCTGCAGTGGCGCCAGGGGAGCGTGGACCTGGCGACGGCACGCACCGAGACCTACCGCAAGCCCGGCGCCCTGCCGACTGTCCAGCCGGGTTCCCTTGAAGAAGACCTTTTCCGGCGCGATTTCACGATAAATGCGCTGGCGGTCCGGCTCAATCCGGACGGTTACGGGGAGCTGCTGGACCGGCACGGCGGCGAGGGCGACCTGGAGCAGAAGCTCATCCGGGTGCTGCACGAGCGAAGCTTTATCGACGATGCTACCCGTATCTGGCGGGGGCTGCGCTATGAGCAGCGTTTGGACTTTCGGTTCGAGGCCGGGACGCTGGGCTTGCTGAAACGCGACATCAATATGCTCGATACCGTCAGCGGCGACCGCACCCGCCACGAGCTGGAGATGGTCCTCAAGGAAGACCTCCCCGAGAAGGTCCTGCGCCGTGCGGACGAACTGGGCGTGCTGGCGAAGCTGCACCCCTCCCTGAAAGGGGACGAGTGGCTGGCCGGAAAATTCGTGCAGGCGCGCCGGGTCAGTGCCCCCGGGAAAACGCCCCCGGGACTATACCTGGCGCTGCTGGCATACCGCCTGGAAGCTAAAGAGATAAGGCAGCTGGCGGACTATCTCCACCTGCCGAAGTCCCTGCGACAGGTCCTCCATGATACGGCGAGCCTGAAAGGCCGGTTGAAGTCGCTGGAAGAGCCCGAACTTAAGCCGAGCCGCATCTGCGCCCTGCTGGAGGGCTACCAGGTGCTGGCGATAACCGCGAGCCAGGTGGCGACGGACTCCACGATGGCCGCGGGGTATATCATGCGCTATCTCAAGACCCTGCGCAACGTCAAGCCGCGGCTCACCGGCCGGGACCTGGAGGCGCTGGGGCTGCCCCCCGGACCGCAGACCGGGGAGATGCTGCAAAAGCTGCGCGACGCGCGCCTCAACGGAAAGGTGAAAACCCGGAAAGACGAAGAGGCGCTGGTCATGGCGCGACTTCGCTCCTGAGTATCTTGTAGAAGGTGTCTCTGGCGGCCCTTTCTATCCACGGCTCGTGGCCGCATCTTTCCAGCAGGATAAAGCGGAAGTCCGGCAACACGCGGCTGAGCGGGACTTTTACGCCCTCGGCGGAGTGGGGGTCGGCATCGCCGTGGAT
>JBDRGD010000116.1:0-12191 GCA_043818095.1 Chloroflexota bacterium | reverse complement strand
CTGCGAGTTGCAGCAGGTCGTGGACTACCTGGGAGTGCACCACCTGCGGGTGGAACGCGACCCCCGCCGCGTCCCCGCAGACACGAGCAACCCCTTCTTCAACATCGACCGCAACCGCTGCATCCTCTGCGCCCGCTGCGTGCGCGCCTGCCAGGAAATCACCGCGGTCGGCGCTATCGACATGTCCTACCGCGGCTACGGCATGAAGGTCGCCACCTTCGGGGACACGCCCCTCTTCGATTCCATTTGCCGGTCCTGCGGCGAGTGCATGGTGCGCTGCCCTGTGGGCGCCCTGGTTCCCAAGGAGACGTTCCACCCGGAGAAAGAAGTCCAGACGGTCTGCCCCTACTGCGGGGTGGGCTGCCAGCTCTACGTGGGCGTCCAGAACGGGAAAGCGGTGAGCGTCCGCGGTGACCGGGAGGGCGAGGCCAACCACGGCCTTCTCTGCGTGAAGGGGCGCTTCGGCATTACCGAGTTCGTGGAGCACCCGGACCGCCTGACCGCTCCCCTCATCAAGAAGGACGGTCAGTTTGTCGAGGCCACCTGGGACGAAGCCCTGGACCTCGTCGCCCGGAAGATGGCCGATTACAAAGGTGACCGGTGCGCGGTCATCTCCTCCGCCAAGTGCACCAATGAAGATAACTACGTGGTCCAGAAGTTCTCCCGGGCGGTGTTGGGGACGAACAGCGTGGACCACTGCGCCCGTCTCTGACATGCCCCCACGGTGGCCGGTCTGGTCACCAGCTTCGGGAGCGGCGCCATGACCAACTCCATCGATGACATCAAGGATGCTGCCTGCGTCTTTTCCATCGGGAGCAACACCACCACCGCGCACCCGGTTATCGGCATGTACCTCCGTCAGGCGGCCAAGAAAGGCACCAAGATTATCGTGGCCAACCCGCGGGAAATCGGGCTGGTCCGCAACGCCGACATCTGGCTGCGCCACCGCCCCGGCACGGACGTCGTCCTCCTCATGGGGATGATGAAGGTCATCTTCGACGACGGGCTGGCGGATACCGAATTCATCGAGAAGCGCTGCGAGAACTTCGACGCCTTCAAGGAGTCCCTCAAGAACTACCCGCTGGACCTGGTGGAGAAGGTCACCGGCGTCCCCGGCAAAAAGGTGGCGGAGGCGGCGCGGCTTTACGCCACCAGCCGCCCGGCGACCATCCTCTACGCCATGGGGATTACGCAGCACACCCACGGCACGGATAACGTCATCGCCACGGCCAACCTGGCGATGCTTACCGGCAACATCGGCAAGCGCGGCGCCGGGGTCAACCCGCTGCGCGGCCAGAACAACGTGCAGGGGGCCTGCGACATGGGCGCCCTGCCCAACGTCTACCCCGCTTACCAGGCGGTGAGCGACCCTGCTATCCAGCAGAAGTTCGAGCGTGCCTGGGAAGCTAAAATGAGCCCCACGCCCGGCCTGACCCTGAGCGAGATTATCCCCGCCGCCCACGAAGGCAAGGTTAAAGCCATCTACCTCGTCGGGGAAAACCCGGTCCTGAGCGACCCCGACGGCACGCACGTGGAGGAAGCCCTGAACAGGCTCGACTTCCTGGTGGTGCAGGACACGTTCCTCACCGAGACCGCCCGCCTCGCCGACGTCGTCCTCCCGGCGACCTCCTTCGCGGAGAAGGAAGGGACCTTCACCAATACCGAGCGCCGCGTGCAGCGCATTTACCAGGTAATCGAACCCAAAGGCGACTGCCGTCCGGACTGGTGGATTACCGCCCAGATTGCCCGGCGGATGGGCGGCAAGGGCTTCGACTACGAGCACCCGTCCGATATCATGGCGGAAATCGCCGCGCTCGCCCCGAGCTATGGCGGCATCAGCTACGCCCGCCTGGAACAGGGCAGCCTGCAGTGGCCCTGCCCCACGGCAGAGCACCCGGGGACGCCCGTGCTGCACACCCTCCAGTTCAGCCGGGGGAAGGGGCACTTCATGCCGCTGGAGTACCGCCCGTCGGCGGAGCTCCCGGACGACGAGTATCCCCTGCTGCTTACCACGGAGCGCGACCTCTTCCACTTCCATACCGGCACGATGACCCGCAAGGTAAGAGGGCTTAACACGTTCCGCAAGGAAGAACTGGTGGAGATGAACCCCGTGGATGCCCGGACGCTGGGCATCGAAGACGATGACATGGTGAGGGTCTTCTCCCGACGCGGCGCAGTAAGCTCCCGGGCGAGGGTCACGGAGACCTCCCCCGCCGGGGTTATCTCGATGACCTTCCACTTCGCGGAAAGCCCCACGAACCAGCTGACCAATCCCCAGCTGGACCCGGTGGCCAAGATTCCGGAGCTGAAGGTCTGCGCGGCGAGGGTGGAAAAGATAAAGTAAGCGTCCAGGCAGATGCCCGATAAAGGAACCGCCCCGAAAAACTTCCTGACGCGCACCCTCTTTTCCAGCATGGTCCCCTTTTTCATCCTGGCGCATTGCGTTCATCACCTCGTCAACGCCCTGCCCGTGCCCATGCTGCCCATGATACGCAACGAGTTTTCCCTGGACTACACCCGCTCCGGATTCGTCGTTTCCGCGTTTCAGATATCTTACGGCTTCGCCCAGCTGCCCTCCGGCTGGCTCGCCGACCGCCTCGGCGCCCGGCTGGTGATGACCGTCGGGATTGTCGGCGTCGCCGTCGCCGGACTGCTCGTCGGCCTCTCCAGCAGCTATTTGATGCTGCTCGGCGCGCTGGTGCTGATGGGGGTGCTGGGGGGCGGCTATCACCCCGCCTCGGCGCCCGTCATCATCAACACCGTCGCCCCCCGGAACCGGGGACGCGCGCTGGGCCTGCACATGATCGGGGGCAGCTTCAGCTTCTTCCTCGCCCCTATCATCGCCGCCACCATCGCCACGGTCTGGGGCTGGCGGGGACCGTTTATCGTCATGGCGGTGCCCACCCTCATCTTCGGCATCGTCTTTTACCTGATACTGCTGCGGCGCGGGGAGAGACGCCATCATGATGCGCCCGGATTTATGGCACCCCCCGCCCCGGCAACGCTCCAGCGTCACCAGGTCCGCCACCTGGTCAGCTTCTTCATTCTCGCCATGTTCGCCAACTTCGTTTTCTTTTCCGTCGTTTCTTTCGTGCCGCTATACCTCGTCGACCATTTTCAGGTCAGCCAGGAGGTCGCCGCTGCCACGATATCCTTCTTCTATTCCTCAGGAATCTGGGCGGCGCCCCTTGCCGGGTATCTTTCCGACCGCTGGGGCAGGGCCCCCGTCCTCCTGACCGCCTGTTTTCTGACCGGCCCGGCGATTTACCTGCTCAACTTCGTTCCCTACGGCGTCGGTACGGCTACCCTGCTTATCGCCATGGGGATGCTGACCTATTCCTGCACCACCTCGGCGCAGGCCTACATCGTGGAGCATCTGCCTGAGCGCCGGCGGGCCACGGTGCTCGGCCTTTTCTTTTTCGGTAACATAGAAGGCAGCGGCCTGATCACGCCCCTGCTGGGCTACGGCATCGACCACCTGGGATTCTTCTACAGCTTCAGCATCGCCGCCGCCATCATGCTCGCCGTGACCACCTTCTGCGCCATCCTCCTCCGCGACTAGCCCGATTTATGTAATGTTATGTAAACATTCCGGCTTGCCATTCCCGGAAGACTTGCCTTATACTTTGGGCAGCGTTATAGAATCAGAATGACGGAGGTGCCCCTTGTCTAGCCCGCTTGATGGAATCCGCATACTGGACCTGACGCAGGTGCTGTTCGGTCCTTTCGCCACCATGCTGCTCAGCGAGATGGGCGCCGAGGTCATCAAGGTGGAGCGGCCCCAGGGCGGAGACATCGCCCGGGGAAACGGTCCGTTCATCGAAAATCTCAGCACCTACTTCCTCAGCCTGAACCGCGGGAAAAAGAGCGTCACCCTGAACCTCGCCAGCGAGGAGGGCAAGGAGCTATTTCTCCGCCTTGCCGAGCAGGTGGACGTGCTGGTGGAGAGCTTCGTCCCCGGCACGATGCGGGACCTGGGCCTGGACTACGAGACGGTTAAGAAGCGCAATCCGCGCCTCATTTACGTCTCCGGCTCCGGCTTCGGGCAGTACGGGCCCTATTCCGGCAAGCCCGCTTTCGACGTCGTGATTCAGGCCATGGGCGGGGTGATGAGCATCACCGGGGAGCCGGGGGGGCCGCCGGTAAGACCCGGCGTTTCCTACGGTGACATCACCGCCGGACTATTCCTGTGCATTTCCATCCTGTCAGCGCTCCAGGAACGCCACGCCAGCGGGCAGGGCCAGTGGGTGGACATCAGCATGCTGGACTGCCAGGTGAGCGTCCTGGAGAACGCCTTCGTCCGCTACCTCAATACCGGCGAGGTGCCCGTGCCGCTGGGAACGCGGCATCCGGTTATCACGCCTTTCCAGGCTTTCCCGACGAAGGACGGCTACATCGCCGTGGCGCTGCGGGGCGGGGTCAAGGACCAGTGGCCCCTGTTCTGCGCCACCATCGAGCGGCTGGAAATCATGGACGACCCCCGGTTCGAGACGGGGTGGCTGCGCACCCAGAACTACGCCGTCCTGGAACCGATTCTGAACGAGGCGATGAAAGCCAAGACCACCCGCGAGTGGGTCGGCGAGCTGGAGCAGGTGGAAATACCCTGCGGCGCCGTCAACAAGATTCCCGAGGTAGCGACAGACCCCCAGGTGCTTGCCCGGGAAATGTTCACGGAAGTGCATTATCCGGGCGTCGGCAATCTGCGGATGGTGAACACGCCGTTCAAATTCTCCCGGACGCCGTGCCGCACGGGCAGAACGGCACCGGAGCTGGGGCAGCATAACGGGGAGGTGCTGGGCAGCCTGCTGGGTATCAGCGCAGAGGAGGTCGCCCGCCTCCGCGCAGCGAAGGTGCTTTAGGCCGAGATGTTATCATGACCGGACTCACCCGCCCGTCTCCCGGTAAGCCGCCCCGCCTTTTCTACGGCTATATCGTTTCCGGGGCGGCATTCCTGATTCTCTTCATGACCTACGGCGTTTACACCATCTTCGGCATCTTCCTCACGCCGATATTGACCGATTTCGGCTGGAGCACGGCGACCACCTCCGGGGCGTATTCCACCGCCTGGATCGTGGTGGGAGTGATGGGGATTTTCCTGGGGAAGTTCAATGACCGGTTCGGCCCGCGCGTGGTGCTCACCGCGGGGGGATTCCTGTTAGGCGCGGGCTATCTCCTCCTCTCCCGCACTACAGCGGTATGGCATTTCTACCTGCTTTACGCCGGGGTCATCGGCAGCGGTATGGGCTGCATCTGGGTACCGCTGATGTCTACCATCGCCCGGTGGTTTACCGCACGAAGGAGCATCATGACCGCCTGCGTGATGGCGGGCAGCGGCATCGGTACGTTTACCCTGGCGCCGATAACCGCCCGTATCATCGCGGCTTATGACTGGCGCACGGCTTACGCCGTTTTAGGCAGCGCCATCCTGGTCATGGTGGTCTCCGCCGCCCAGGTCCTGAGGCGGGACCCCTCGAGGAAGGGACTGCAGCCTTACGGCAGCGACCGTCCCGTAAGTATAAAACACCGTCCCGTTGCCCGGGCGTATACCATGAGAGAGGCCATGCGCACCCGCCAGTACTGGATGTTCGCCGGTATGGTCTTCAGTTTCGGTGTCTGCGCATATGCTGTTAACGTCCACATCGCTCCTCACGCCATCCGGCTCGGTATGAGCAGCACCGTGGCGGCAAACTTCGTCTCCATCATCGGAGGGATGACGCTTGTCGGCAGGCTTTTCCTGGGAACGCTTGCCGATAAGTTCAGCACCAGGGTTGCTTATTATACCGGTTTCGCCCTGCTGACCGGGTCGCTGTTGCTGGTCCTGTACATGCAAAATGCGGAAGCCCTGTATCTGGTCTCAGTCATTTTCGGGTTAGCTTTCAGCACGGGGGTAGTGAACCCGGTAATGGTGGCGGAACTTTTCGGGCTGCAGTCGCATGGTATGCTGCTGGGCTCGACGACGGTTGCCTACACGCTGGGCGGCGCGCTCGGCTCCTACGGCGCGGGGCAAATCTTTGATATCTTCGGCAGCTACCGGGTAGCTTTCTGGGCCACCCTGGGGCTTAGCGCCGTCGCTATCCTGCTTAATACCCTGCTCCGACAAACCCCCCGGGAAAACACGCCGCTCTAGCCCAGCAGGGTAAAAAGCTCGCCGGTGTCCGCGGCTGTTTCAAATCCCCGGGCGAAATCGAGTATCCGGTCGGCGGCGCGCTCATCCATTATCCGCGAGCAGCAGTCCCGGAACTTGGCTTCCTGTTCGGCATCGGTCATAGGATTTTCCGGTTCTCCCTTGGGTATCGCCACGCGATGGGAATGCTTCATCCCACTCTTTAAAACAACAGTCACCTCGGTAGCAAGGTTCAGGGCGCCGTCCAGGCCTTCCGGGAACTCGAAACCTACCTTTGTCACAAGGTCCGTCTTCCGCGGGTCTTTTATGGCCTCATCCGTAAAATCGGCAAGGACCACACGGCCATTCAACAGTGCCGCAGCTACGCAGTAGGGAATGCTGAACTTTCCCTGATAGCCGGTCTCCGGGCGGTGGAAGCGGGCGATTTCCGTATTCAGCCGCGTGATATTGACGGTAATACCGGCAATTTCCTCCGGGTTGGGATGGTATTGTTCTTTCAGGAAGAGAGCAGCGTCAATACCGGAATGCGTGGAGCGGCAGCTGGGATAAGCCTTGAATCCGAGGCCGAGGGAAGCCATCCTCCAGTCCCATGGTCCCTCCACCGCCTTTCCAAGGCTCGTGAACTTACCCCCGCTGAACATCTGGCAGAAACCCCAGTCACCATCCATAACCTCCGTATTCCCGGTGAAACCATCCGCCGCGAGGCACGCGGCGAGAACCCCGTTACGGGCGGCGTTACCGGCATGCATCGGCTTGACCATCGTGCCGAAGTTACGCATCAAGCCGCCGGCCAAAGAAGCCGCGATGCCCAGGGTGCTCTGTGTCTGTCCCGTGTTTAAGCCCATCGCTCTGGCGGCGGCCGCGGCGGCGCCAATCGTGCCGAGGACGGGGGTGGGGTGCCAGCCACTTGCCGGAAGGGACTGACCGATAGCGGCGCCCCCGGCAAACATGGCTTCCATCCCCGTGATATAAGAAACGAGCGCCTCCTTCCCGGACAGCCTCCGGGATTCGGCGACCGCCAATGCCGCGGGATAGATTGCGGTAGAGGGATGCAGGTTATAGCGCCCCCTGGTCGAGTTGGTATCGTCAAAGTCGAGAGCATGCCCGGAGGTCCCGTTCGCCAGCGCCGCCAACTCTGCGCTGGTCCGGAAGCCGTGCCCGATGACGCTGGCTTCCCCGGCGCATTGCAGCTTCCGCGCGTAGCCCGCCATGATGCCTGCGCCGGGTTCCTGCGAGCCGGCCAGGGTCACCCCCAGCCAGTCGATAAGGGCGTCCCTGGCGGTCTTGACGACGCCGGAGGGAATGCTCTCGTAACGGGTGCCGCTGATGAACTCCGCCAGCTTTGCCGTCCCGTCTCCCTTTTCCGGTCCTTTCTCTTCGGGGCGCGTTGCGTTCATTTCTGCCTCCTACTTAAACCTGTCGACCTGGCTCTTGATGGCGTCCACGGCTTTCCCTTTAGCCACGTCCTCCCGCCTCTTCCGGAACCAGCTCTGAGCTTCATCGCTGCTGTGGGAAAGCTGATGTATCAGCATGTGATAATCCCAGGCGTTCCGCTGTCCCATCTCGTCCCAGGCATGGTTGATAGAGCGCTTGATGAGGCTCACGGCCACGGGGTTATTCATGGCGATTTTCCGGGCCAGGGCCAGGGTCTCCTCTTCCAGCTTTGCGCGGGGATATACCCGGCTCACCATACCCATCTGCTTCGCTTCTTCGGCGGTCATCGCTTCACAGGTCCAGAGGAGCTCTTTGGCCTTGCGGAAACCCACGTCATACGGGTGTACCAGGATTTCCACGCCGGCGGGCGTAAAGCTGACCACGGGGTCGCTGAACCGGGCGTCTTCCGAGGCGACAATCAAATCGCACATGGAGGCGGTCATCCAGCCCCCGGCGATGCAGTTGCCCTGGACCATGGCGATGCTGGGCTTGCTCACGTTGCGCATGGTCAGCCCCTGCTTGAGGTAAATGTAGTCCTCCACCTTCAGTTGCTTCTCCATGCCGGTCAGCTTCGTGCCAAGCACCTTCTCGAACACCGGGCTGCGGGCTTTCTCCCGGTTGCCGCTCATGTCGTGCCCCGCCGAGAAGTCCTTGCCCGACCCGGCGAAGATAATGACGCGGACATCCTCGTCCAGGTCCGCCTGGATAAAAGCGTCCTCGATTTCTTCGAGCATGAGAAAGTCCTGGGCGTTCCGCTTTTCCGGACGGTTCATGCTGATTTTGATGACGTCCTCCGCGACTTTCTCATAGAGGACCCTGGTATAATTCATCGTTCCCGCCTCCTGAAAACAGCTTTGAAATCGTGAGGGAAGGCCCGCACCCCTTCATTATAGCAGAGCATCCCGCCGCCGAGATAGGGCAATACCTAGCCCAAAAGCGTATCCGAAGCGCCGGCGGAAGCTATCGTGCGGGAAAGGACGCGGGACAGCAGCAGGGTAACCGCGGAAAGCGCCAGCCCGGAGTAGGCTATCATGTTGTAAATGGTGTTCAGCCCGAAGACGTCCATGAGCTGACCGGCGGCCGGCTGGAGGATGCTCGCACCCTCCATGCCCAGCCCGAAGTAAATCCCGAAGACCGTGGCCCGCAGGTAAGCCGGGGTGCTGTCCATGAGAAACGGCTGGAAGGTGGACTGGCGCATGAACATGATTATCCCGGAAAAAGCCATCACCACAATCAGCAGGCTGTTAAAGGGCAGGGCGGTGAGCAGGTAGAGCATCGGGCCGGTGAGCGTCAGGCCAAGCAGTACGGCGCGGTTCCGTCCCCACCGGTCGGAGAGCCACCCGCCGAATAGGCTGCCCACGACTCCCCCGAACCTCAGCATGCCGGTGAGCACGGCGGCATGAGTGGGCTCCAGGTGGTGCTTGTCCACCAGGTAGACGGGGAGAAAAGCGATGGCCAGCGAGGCAACGAAGTGGATAAGGATGACCACGGTGAAAAGCAGCGCTATCGGGCGCAGGACTTGCCAGAGGCTCAGCTTTTTCACGGAGGCCCCGCCAGCGGGCTGGTATTTGCGCGGGCGCAGGCTTTCCCTGATGCCGACGTTGCGCAGCAGCAGGACCGCGGCGACGAGCGCCGGGACACCGAGGATGAGAAACGCCGAGGGCCACATCAGCCAGCCGGCAATCAGCCCCCCGAATATGGGCGCTAGGGAGTAACCCGCGCTGCCCCCTACCATATGCAGACCGATGACCTTGCCCCTCCGCTTCACCTCGAAATGATTGGAGAGTACCGGCACCACCGACGGATGGTAAATACCGGCGAACATGCCCCAGACCACGAGCAACGCCAGCAACAGGACATAGGAAGACACCAGGCCGATAACCATGCAGGTCAGCCCCACGCTGGCCAGTGCGAAGGTCAGCACGGCGCGCTTACTGAAATGGTCGCCCAGCCAGCCTCCCGGGAGCTGGGAGATTCCGGCGGTAATGCTGTACGCGGAGAGCAGCAGCGCCGCCTGCAGATAGTTCAGCCCCATGCTCTCTTTGATGAAGGGCAGCAGCGGCACCAGCAGCGCCGGGCAGAGGTCATGGCTGGCATGGGTGTAGGCGAAGAAGATAGCGGTGCTGCCACCCCAATCGTGCGCGACCTGCTTTATTCTGGCGGTTATCGACAATGCCGGACACCGGGAAAAAGGTTAGCTGAATGCGGGCGGAACACCTGCGCGGTGATACGCGGTGAAAGGGGGTTTCCGCGGGTTTAGACTCCGCCTCATTGTAGCACCTGCCGGACACCGGGACAAGCGGCGAGTTACGGACGGATATCTGTCCTCTGGCGGTGGGGATAAAGCACGCCTCCGTGCGCGGGCGGGCATAAAGTCGCCGGGGCAGGCCGGCGCTCAGGCAGCGATGTTGATTTCCATGCCCTCGCTGGCCAGGGTGATAGTGGTTGCCAGGGTTTCCGAAACGGCCTTGAGGTCCTCCCTGATTTCCCCTTCCAGGTCGGCATCCATGTGCACGACGACGATTTGCGGCAGATAGCCTTTCCGGCGGCGGAAGGTCTCCATCTCTTTCTGCAGGAGAGCGGGCGTAAGGTGCTGCGTCTGCCGGGAGAAAGCCTCATAGCGGTTCGGCATGGTAACGTCCGCAATCAACAGCTGCGGGGTGACGTAATTCCAGCAGTCCTCCAGTCCGGGCCCGGTGTCCGCGGTGTAGAACATGCTGTTACCGGCCCCGTCCGTGACCTGGTAACCCACCGTGAGGGTGCAATGGTTTACCGGCGCCGCGATGACCTGGTGGCCGTCCACCCGCTGTCCTTCCCGTAGAATTACATCGTTGAAGCTGACCGTGGGTTTGTCCGCAGGCAGGTCCTGAAACCGGGGATACACCTCACCGTTGAGGAGGTGCGCTTCGATGGCGGCCCGCACTTCCGGCGTCGTCCACACGTTCAAGCTGATGCCCTGGTGATAAAGATTGCGGGCAATCGTGGGGATATCGCGGATATGGTCGTAATGCTGGTGGGTCAGCAGAATGGCCTCGATTTTTTCCTGCTCCCGGAGGGACAGAGCCGTGCCCACCGCACCGGCATCCAGAATGACGCGGTCATTGACGAAGATGCTGACGTAACGCGCCGTCGGTGATTCCGTGCTGTGCGCACCTAAAAACCGGATTTTCAAGATGCAATCCTTTCTTTCCCCCCGCATTCGGGCGGCTTCAGTTTATTTGCGGTCCCCCGGTAGGCTCGTGTCCAGGTAATTAGACCCCCCTGTTGAGTCCTGTCTGCGGTACGCAGAGAGAAACGCCTCGACCGCTCTGGGGCAAAACTGGGTGCCCGTGCAGCCGACAAGTTCGCTGATAGTGTAGCTCACGGTCAGCGCATGGCGGTAAGCGCGGTCCGTGGTCATGGTATCAAAGGCATCCGCCACGGCGATAATCCGCGCCCCCAGCGGGATAGCATCGCCAGCGATGCCGGCAGGATAGCCGCTGCCGTCGAACCGCTCGTGGTGGCAGCGGACCAGCTGGCTGGCTTTCTCCAGGAAGGGAATGTCATCGAGCATGTCCGCCCCGACAACGGGGTGCTGCTGTATTACGCTCCATTCGACGGGAGTGAGGCTGTCCGGCTTTTTCAGGATGCTGTCATCGATGACGATTTTCCCGACATCGTGGAGAATGGCGGCATACTCCAGGTTCTCCATCTGCTCTTCATCCAGGGAGAGAGCAAGCCCGCCCAGCATGGCATATTCCATAACGCGCTCGGAGTGTCCCCGGGTGTAAGGGTCCTTGGCGTCAATGGCGCTCGCCAGCGTTTTAATCGTGTTTTTGTACGCATCCAGTATCGTCTGGTGCAGGTGGCTGTTTTCCATCACCATGGTGGCGATGGCGCCGACGGATAACAGGGCGTCCAGGTCATGTTGCGTGAAATCGCTGCCGTCCAGCTTGTTGATAACCTCAATGACGCCGATAACGCGGCGGCGGATAATCATGGGCACGCAGATAATCGATTTCGTGGCAAAGCCGGTAGCCTTATCCACCGTCCGGTCGAATCGGTTGTCGTGGGCAACGTCGTTGACGATAAGCGGTTTGCCGTTACGCGCCACCCAGCCCGCGATGCCGGACCGGCTGTTGATTGTTATCTCGCGCAGGACACTACTGGCCGGACCGGCGGCCGTCTCGAAAAAAAGCTCACCTTCATCCTCGCTGAAGAGGAGCACGGATGACGCCGCCGCGTTGAAGGTATGCTGCGTCATCTGGATAATCTGTCTCACCATCTGCCGGAACTGCGTCGTGGAGCTTATCTTCCGGCTGATTTCATAGAGCAGCTCCAGTCTTGCCTGGTTTGCCCGAATACCATCGTCAGTGGCGCGCACGCCTATCCGGTTGCTCACGAGTTGTACGGGCACGGTCATCTCTTCCTCGCATCCTGCAGGCGTTCGATGATGTCCCGCAGGGCTTCCCGGTATTGATTATCGGAACTCCCGCGCTCCTCCACCTGCCGTGACGTGTTATTCCCTTTATCGGCCCCTCCACTGTTCGAATTGTCTTGTTCCTGTTTGCCGGAGTTGCCGTTACCCGCCGGCTCTTCCTGCTTGCCGGAGTTGCCGCTACCCGCCGGCTCTTCCTGCTTGCCGGAGTTGCCG
>JBDRGD010000115.1:0-8742 GCA_043818095.1 Chloroflexota bacterium | reverse complement strand
GATAAGCCAGGACCATGCCGGCAACCGGCAAAACGAGGTCAGTATATCCACGCTGGCGGGCTATATGCTGGAGCTCCAGGACCGGGGCTGCCATAATATCAACCTGGTGACGCCGTCGCACTTCGTCCCCCAGATAGTGGCCGTGGTCGCGGAAGCGGTTGCAGGGGGATTACAGGTCCCGCTGGTCTATAACACCAGCAGCTACGATGCCGTGACGACTCTTCAGGCACTCGATGGCGTGGTGGACGTCTACATGGCGGACCTGCGCTACGCCGCCAACGAACCCGGGCAGAAGTATTCCGGCGTGGCGGACTACGCGGACCGGGCGCGGGCAGCGATTAAGGAGATGTACCGGCAGGTGGGCAACCTGGTCACGGACGCGGATGGCGTGGCGCGGCGGGGGCTGATTGTCCGGCACCTGGTGCTGCCCAGGGGCATCGCCGGGAGCGCGGCGGCGCTGAACTGGCTGGCGGGAGAGCTTTCCCCGGAGGTGACGGTGAGCGTGATGTCACAGTACTACCCGGCACACCGCGCCGGGAAATACCCGGAGATTGCCTGCCGCATCACGGCGGCAGAATACGCGGAGGTGGTGGAAGTCGTGAACCGGCTGGGCATGGAAAACGGCTGGCTGCAGGATGACGCCGCGGCGGCGTATTACCTGCCGGACTTCCGGAAAGAGGAACCGTTTCGGGGCGATGAAGACAGATAAAGCGCGGCGGCTTCAGTTTTTCCGCTTGCGCTTCACGAAGTTGAACCGCACTTTCTTGCCGTTGCGTACGGTTTCCTTCTTGTTGACGCTCTCCAGGAAGGTATTCAGTTCGGGGAGTTTTTCGTCTTTAGCTTTCGCTTTAGCGCTCATGCGATTATTTCCTTTGCCGCCATCTTTTCTCCGGTATTGTAGCACATTTTGCCCTTCCGGGGCTAGCGTGGTGGCAGTAGAGGTCCGGATTGGCTGACGGGGCGGTGCTTTCCGGCGTCCGCATCCTCGATTTTTCCCGGGTGCTGGCGGGGCCTTACGCTACCCGGCTGCTGGCGGACTTCGGGGCGGAGGTCATCAGGGTGCAGCCCCTTTTACCCGCGGAGTCCAGCGACCGCTTCGCCCGCGGCTACGAAAACACCTGGAACCGCAACAAGCTGGGGATTACCCTGGACCTCGATAAAGAAGCGGGCCGGGACCTCGCCCGGCGGCTGGTGGTGGTATCCGACGCCGTGGTGGAGAATTTCACCCCGCGCGTCATGGCGAACTGGGGACTGGACTATCCCCGCCTCCGGGAGGTAAAACCGGAAATTATCATGGTGAGCCTGTCCCTGATGGGGCAGACGGGACCGTGGCGGGACTATGCCGGCTTCGGGCCGACGGTTCACGCTTTCTCCGGGCTGACGGCGCTGACCGCTTTCCCGGGTGGGCCTCCTGTGGGGCCGGGCTTTGCCTACGCGGACCACGTGGCGGGGCTCTTTGCCTCCCTGGCGCTGACGGGTGCCCTGGAGCAGCGCCGCCGTACGGGGAAGGGACAGCATGTCGACCTGGCCGAGGTGGAGGCGGTGGTCAGCGTCCTCGGAGGTGCCGTGGCGGACTGTTCCCGGAGCGGTCGCGAGCCCGTTACGCAGGGTAACCGTTCCCCCGCCGCCGCGCCCCGGGACGTTTATCGTTGCCGGGGGCGGGACCGCTGGTGCGCCGTCTCCGTCCCCGACGAAACCGCATGGCGGGGTCTGAAAGCCGCCCTGGGCCGTCCTGCCTGGGCGGAGGAGGCGCGTTTCGCCACGCCGGAAGCCCGGCAGGAAAACCAGGAAGAGCTGGACGGGCTCATCAGCGCCTGGACGGCAACGCGTACCGCGGTGCAGGTGATGCGGACGCTGCGGCGGCACGGCGTGCCGGCGGGAGTGGTGCAGAGCGCGGCGGACCTGGCCCGCGACCCGCACCTGAAAGCGCGCGGATTCTTCGTGTCGCTGCCCCACCCCGGCCTCGGCGAGACCGTTGCTGATGCCTCCCCGCTGCGGTTCTCCCGCACCCCGGCCGCTTACCGGCGGGCGGCGCCCCTCCCGGGCCAGGACAACGACGCGGTGTTCCGGGGGTTGCTGGGGCTGACGAAGGCGGAGACGGCGGCGCTGCGGCGGCAGGGCGTCATCTGAACCAGTTGTTTTGCCGCTTGGCCGCATGCTAAACTGTTGGCTGACTGACTCCCCGAGGAGGTGCGATGGAATATATCTGGGCACCGTGGCGGATACAGTATATCCAGATGGAAAAGCCGCAGGGCTGCGTCCTTTGCGAAAAACCGAAGGAAGACGACGACACCGCCAACTATATCCTCTACCGGGGCAAAAGTAACTTCGTTATCCTGAACAGCTACCCTTACAATCCGGGGCACCTGATGGTGGCGCCCTACCGCCATCTGGCCACGCTGGAGGACATGACGGAAGAGGAGCGGAACGAGCACTTCGCTATCGTCAGCCGCTGCGTGGCGGTCCTCCGCAGGGAGTTTCAGCCCGGCGGCCTCAACCTGGGCATTAATCTTGGGAAAGTGGCGGGGGCAGGCATCGAAGACCACATGCACACTCACATCATTCCGCGCTGGCAGGGGGACACCAACTTCGTGACGGTGGTTTCCGATGTCAGGGTCATCCCGGAGGCGCTGGCGGACACCTATCAGAAGCTGAAGGGGAAATTCTAAGCCCGGCGGCGTTTTCCCCGTCACCGGATGAGCAAGGAGGCTCCGATGGAGATTCGTTCCCCGGACCTGACGTTTCAACTGGAAAACAATATCGGCATCCTGACGCTGAACCGTCCGGACAAGTTCAATGCCCTGACGACGGAGATGTGCGCCGCCGTGCGCGATTTTTTCCGGGAGGTCAGCCGCGAGGACGAGGTAAAAGCGATTATCCTCACCGGGGCCGGCGATGCCTTCTGCTCAGGCTCGGACGTGGAGAAGCGACTGCTGCCGCGCCTCGAGGGCGACCGCTATATCCCCCTGGAAAAAACGCGGGGGGACCTGCTGGACCCCGTCCTCCTTTACCTGGCTCCGGCGCTCCATGAAGTGGGCAAGCCCACGATTGCCGCGGTCAACGGCGTGGCGGCCGGTGCCGGTCTCTCCCTGGCGCTTTTCTGCGATTTCCGCATCGTCTCCGAAAAAGCCCGCTTCCTGGCCTCCTGGCTGAACGTGGGACTGACCCCGGACGTGGGCGCCACCTATATTCTGCCCCGCCTGATCGGTGTGGACCGGGCCCTCAAGTTCTGTTTCGAGATGAAGCCTTTGGACGCCGCGGCGGCGCGGGAAATCGGTATGGTCACGGAGGTTGTGCCCCATGACGCCCTGATGGCCCGGGCGCGTGAGCTCGCCGGGAAAATCGCCGCCGGTCCGGCGGTCGCTTTCGAGCTGACCCGACGGGCGATGTACCGGGGATTGCAGAGCGACCTGACCTCGCAGCTCTATTTTGAGAACTATGCCCAGGACATCTGCTTCAACTCGCAGGACTTCCGCGAGGGCGTCCGTGCTTTCCTGGAGAAGCGCAAGCCGCGTTTCCAGGGAAAATAGCTCACCATGCCCGCCGCCGGGCCTCTTTAGTAAAAAGTACCAACGCGTACGATGACTATTAGCCTATTTGCGCGGCGCCGTTCCTGTTCTACAATTAAGTGGTGAAGCCGTTGCGCTCCCTTGCGGCTTCATATTAAGAGGGGTAGAGGCTGAAAATGGTAGAACCGGAAAAAAGTTCCCCCGCTACGCTTGACGATTTTTCCCGGGCGATTGACGAGTACCGGGCGAAGATAGACCAGATTGTGCACATCGAGCGGGAAAAATACCGCAAGATTGCCGACGAAGAGTCGAGTGAAATTGTCAACGGCGCCTGGCGGAAGGCGGAAGAGATTGTCGCCGGGAGCCAGGAGAAAGCCCGGAAGGATTACGAAGAAATCATGCAGCGGGCGCGGACCGAGGCGGATATCCTTGTTACCGAGTCCCAGAGCCGGGCGCGGCAGATAACGGCCGGGGCAGAGGAGGGGATTGCCAAGGAGGCGAAGAAACGCACCCGGGGAGAGGTGGACAGGATACTGAGTAAGGCCCACGAGGAAGCCAGCAACATCATCGCCCTGGCGAAACACGCCGCCGAAAAGGAGGCCAGGAGTATCACCGCCAGCGTCGAGAAAGAGAAGGAACAGCGCATACGGCAGGCCATGGAGGCACAGCAGGCGGAGGCACAGGCGCATGCCGCCAAGACGATGGCGGAGGCCCGGGACAAAGCCAATAAGATGATTGCGGAGACCCGGGAAAAAGCCGGCAAGATGATGGAGGATTTCACCGCCAGCAACACGGAAGTGGCGGATTCGATTATGGCGGTGGTGCAGAGGACGGATAAACTGCTGGATGGCTTCCGCGGTGAGTTGCAGCAGGAGATGGAAGCCGTTACCAGGGTGATGGCGGAAGCCAGGGGCAAGCTGGTGCAGGTGAAGGCGGAGACGGTGGTCAAGAGCGAGGCGGAAGCCACGCTGAAAGATATCGAAGAGGAACTGGACCGGAACGCGGTCCTGTCCGTCCAGCTCTTCGGGGACAAAGGGCAGGACATCGGCGCCCTTTTCAAGGGGAAGATGGAGATGCGCACGATTTCCCCTTACCATTTTATGCAAATCAGAAAGCTGCGGAACCTGCTGGCCCAGGTGCCCAGCATCAAACTCCTCGAGGAATACGCTTCCGAGGAGGAGACCACGCTGCTATTCGATGTGAAAGAACCACTGCCCATGCTGGAGATTCTGCGCAAGCTACCGGCCGTGGAGAACGCCGAAGGGCATGGTGACCGCTATAAAGTGGTCCTGAAAGACTGATTCCCGACATTTCCCGGTAAGCAACCCGTTCCCCGTTTCCCCTGTCTTTCCTGGTATTCCCGTACCTTGTTTGGTTTAGTTAATTGGTATTACAGGGTCCCGTACTAACGAGTGATTGTAACCGCGCGCGGTAGCGCTAAAATACCGAGTAGGGGGCGGAACGGAAATCAGGAGTCGTTCCGGGTATGACCATGAAATATGTTCTGGGATTTTTACTGACCGTCGGCGGTGTTCTTGGCATCACGGTCAGCCTGCTGGGAGATACGGTGGTGACCTCGAACCTGTATGCCCTGAACGGGGTTGAGCTGTCCGTCGCCATCGGGTCTTTCTCCCTGGTGGCGGTGCTGGGGGGCATTTACACCTTCGTCGCCGGTTAGGGCGTCATTTCCGCTCGCTTTCCTTCTCCTGGAGTCTGCGCTGGCGCCTTTCCAGCGCCTGGCGGTTGCGCCGTTTTTCGTCCTCGGTTTCCAGGATGAGCGGCGGGACGGGCGTCGGTCTGCCGTTTTCACCCAGGGCGACGAAGGTCAAGTAAGCGGAGGAAGTATGCCGGATTTCCCCGGTCAGCAGGTTTTCCGTCTGTACCCTGACGCCGACTTCCATGGAGCTCCTGCCCACCATGTTCATGCTGGCTTTCAGGGTAAGGAGGTCCCCCACGAAGACGGGATGGTGGAAGTCAAGGCGGTCGATGGAAGCGGTGACCACGTTTTGATGGGTATGCCTCATGGCGACGGCCCCCGCGGTGGTGTCAATCAGTTTCATCACGACGCCGCCGTGAACGTTGCCCGCGCGGTTGACGTCCTGCGGGGTCATGATCTGAGACATGACAACGCTGGTGTCCTGGACTCGCCTGCCTTCCATCGTTTTCTCCCTTCGGTGCCGGGGGTAACGTTTCTACCGCGGCGCGGTCAGAATAACACTAGCACAGCGCGCGGCGTGAAGCAAACGGCAGGCTGAATTACCCCGGCACGAATGCCGACGGAAAGGGGACTTCCGGCAGACCGAGTCCCTTCAGGTCTCCTGGATAATCACCAGGCTGGTGCCCCGGCCGGTATCCTCGGTATCCAGGGTGACTTTCTTGAGCCGCCCCGCCAGGCCCGCATCGACAATTACCAGCACGGAGCCCTCGTGTTCCACCACTTCATCGCCGGGGGAACGGATATCGACGCCCAGACCCAGCTTGCCCCCGCCGCGGTCGATGATTCTGAGGCAGGCCCCGGGCCAGTCAACGTTGGCCTCCAGCAGTTTCTTCAATTCCTGTTTTGCCGGCTCGGTAATCTCTATCATCCCGCACTCCCGGGTGCATCGGGGTTTTCCCCACTTATTTTAACGCATGACGGAGACGGGAAGATAGTCCCCGTGAGGAAATATCTTTTCGGCCACTGTCCACCCGGCCGGGGGCTTGCTTTACTTTAGCGGGGAAATGGTTTATTCTCGGAATGATATTCCCTAATGCCGGGTGAAGAGACACAGCTTTGCCACCACGCGCGCAGACAAAAGACGGAGTTTTCTACGGCTGGATAATCGTGGCCGCATTGCTGATGATGACCGTCATCATCATGGGGATGCGGTTTTCCTTCGGCGTCTTCTTCAAGGCCATCGAGGGCGAGTTCGGGCTCAGCCGCACCGCCACCTCGGCGATTTTCTCGACGCAGATGGCGCTCGGCTGTGTTTTTCCCCTGATTTTCGGCTGGGTCACCGACCGCTACGGCCCGAAGCTGACCATGGCGCTCATGGGGTTCTTCACCGGCCTGGGGCTGCTGCTGACCAGTCAATCAAGCATGTTCTGGCAGCTGTTTGTCACCTACAGCCTCCTCATGTCCGTGGGCACGGCGATGTTCACGGTCGTGTCCGCTACCGTGACGCGCTGGTTTTTCAAAAGGCGCACCCTGGCGCTGGGCTTAACGCTGTCCGGTGCCGGTTTCGGGCAGATGCTGATGGTGCCCTTTGCGGCGCTGCTGATTGCCGGGCTGACCTGGCGTCCTTCCTTCCTGGTCCTGGGCCTGCTGACCTGGGGCATTATCCTCCCCCTGACGCTGCTGCTGAAGAAAGAGCCCCGGGACATCGGCGCGGTGCCTTACGGGGCGGAGTTACCCCGGGCAGGGGAGCATTCCGGGATGGCCCCCCCGCCGACAGCCGCCGGGTCTCCCCTGGGGCTCTTCCGGACCCGGAATTTCTGGCTCTTCGTTTTCACCACCTTCCTGTATGCCTCCAGCATCTTTCTCATCATAACTCACCTGGTGCCCCATGCCACCGACCTCGGGATTTCCACGGCGGCCGCGGCGACGGTCATGAGCGTCATCGGGTTCGCGGCAATTTTCGGCCGGATATTCATCGGCGTCGTGGCGGACCGGCTGGGGAAACAGCGCTCGGTGGCGGTCAGCCTGATTCTGCAGACCCTGGTGCTGCTCTGGCTGGTGAACGTGCATGACCTCTGGCAGTTCTACCTGTTTGCCGTCATCTTCGGACTGGCGCAGGGCGGGTTCTCGCCGGTGGTCTCATCGCTGTTCGGGGACGCTTTCGGCCTGGAAAGAATCGGTGTGATGATTGGCCTGGTGGACATCGGTTTCAGCCTGGGCGCCGCATCCGGTCCGGTGATTGGCGGCATGATTTTCGATGCTACCGGCAGCTACTCCGGGGCTTTTATGTTCGGCGCCGGCGCGGCGCTGCTGGGAGCCGTGTTCATCAGCGCCGTCAAGAGCAAGGCCCGACCACCACTGTAGAGCGCGTCAGAGAGATAACTCTTTGACAACAAAATCCGATGCGCTTACAATTATCCTTATAGAAAAGAGGTTCACATTTGGTACGCTCCCCGGGCGACGGAGTAGCTGATGACAATAACCGTAAAAAAGACATCCCCCGATTTCCACGTAACGATGGCAGGCGTGCCTTTCCCCTCTCCCCTCGGGGTGGCCGCCGTCGGTAATCACTGGGGCCGGGCACTATATCGGGAGCCGGAAAACTATGCCGAGGCCAACGCCGGAATCCTGCTGAAGCATGTCCGGGCGGGGGCGGGCTTTATCTACGTTACCGGAACATTTGTCCGGGAAGAAACGGTCGCCCGTCTCCATGAGAGTGCCCGGGCTGAGGAGCGACCCTCGCGCGCGAAGGGGATAGGCCGGCGCGTCCTGCGGGCGGGAGAGCACAACGCCCCCTACGGCGTGGAAGGGCTCTACCTGGTCACGGCGCCTTTCTGGATTACCGCGGAAGAGGAGAAAATGGCGACCCCGGCCCGGGAGCAGCTGATGAAGCTCCTGAAGCAAAAGAAACCGGCGGACGTGCCCATCATCGCCAACTGCGGCGGCCTGGGCGACCTGCCGGAGACCTACGTGGACAGCGCCCGGAGGTGGGAAGAACTGGGCGCCGACATGGTGGAAATCAACCTCTCCTGTCCCCAGCCCCCGGCCATGAAAGGGGCGGTGGAGGACTTTTTCGCGGAGAAATTCCCGGCAAGGTTCATGGGCTCGCTCGTCGGGGACAATCCCGACCTGGCGGAAAAGATTATCCGGGCGGTGGTGAAGGCGGTGCGTATCCCCGTCGGTGTCAAGCTCTCCCCGGAAAACGGCTTTCCGCGTGTCGTCGGCACGGTCAGGATGATCAGGGACGCGGGGGCGAAGTTCGTCCAGGTCTTCAACTCCGCCACCGGCATCGCCCCGCCCGACATCTACCAACGGGGGAAACCGCGGTGGCCCTTTGCGGACGGCAACCCGTTCTGCCTGGCGGCGGGCTCCTGGCTCAGGGTCCTGTGCTATCGCGACGTGGCGGCTATCAGCCGGTTCGTCCCCGGCATCGATGTCGGCGCCTCCGGCGGCCTGGTGGCGCCGGAGCACTGCATCGAGGCGATGATGCTGGGCGCGAGGCTGACGCAGCTCTGTACCGGCATCGTGGAGCAGGGCCGGGACCTGCTGCGGCGCAGCCGCTCTTTCCTGAAGACG
>JBDRGD010000114.1:0-21068 GCA_043818095.1 Chloroflexota bacterium | reverse complement strand
CCCTGCACTTTCAGTATGTTCCCCGAGCGCTGTAACAGCCGCACGGCGGTCATGCCCAGGGGATTGGGGTGATGCGGGGAACGGGTGGCGAACAGCCCTGTCAGGGGCAGGTCAGCATCGCCCCGGGGGTGGATTTTCAGTCGCAGCGGCCGGGTGCGGTCCGTCCGGTGCGTCCAGAAGATAACGATGATGTGGGAAAAGCCCTCCAGCCCGTCCAGCGCCTCCGCGAGCTGCGGCTCGACCTCGATTTCCGAGACGGTGTCCTCCCAGTGAAAGCCGACGGTAGGGACGTCCTTCACAGCGTTCCTTACCGTGCCGATTGCCTGCAGGACCATCTCGGGCTGCGTTTCCGTCATCTTGCCGTTTCCCGGGGGCGTGGCCTATTCCAGCGGTTTCAGGGTCAGCAGCTTTTTCGCAATCTCCGGGTACCGGGCGATGAATATCAGTTCTTCTTCGACCAGGGGTTTCTGCGCCTCCACGTTGGCGTAGCGCACCAGTTCCAGGATGTCGTTGGCTTCCTCGTCGCTGCTGAAGGAGACCTCCATCTTGCCCATGATGTGGCTGAACCCGGAGATGCCGCTGTACTGCCCGGAGATTATCTCCCGCCCGGTCTCTACGAACTCGGGCTCGCCGCGGCCCAGATCCTGGTAGTCGTAAAGCTCGTAGTTCTCCGGGTCCTTGAGGACGCCGTCGGCGTGTATCCCGGAGGCATGGGCGAAGGCATTGGCCCCCACCCCCGGCTGGTTGATGGGGATAGGGACGTGGAAAGCGTAGCTGGCGAACTTGGCGATTTTCCAGGCCTTGGAGAGGTCGATGTTGCCGCCCAGCCGGTGCTTCTCGGCAAAGCCCTTTGACTTTAGCGCGGCGAGCAGCACGCCGACGAGGTCCGCGTTGCCCGCCCGCTCCCCGACGCCGTTGATGGTGGTATTGATATAGGCGTCCTGACCGGCCTCCAGGACACCCTGCGCGCCGGCGATGGAGTTGGCGACGGCCATGCCCAGGTCCCCGTGGCAGTGGATCTCTATCGGTATCCGGAGCTTATCCGCGAGGTTGCGGACCGTCTCGTAAATCGTGAAAGGGTTATCGTAGCCCAGGGTATCGCAATAACGCACGCGGGTGGCGCCGTGTTCCTTCGCGGCGAGGCCGAACTCGAGGAGGAAACCGAAGTCGGTCCGGGAGCCGTCTTCCGCGTTGACCCCGACGCTCTCCGCGCCGTGGGCAAGGGCGGCGTCCACCGCGCCGGTCATGTCGTTGATGATGTCCTGGCGCTTTTTCCGGCCCTGGAACTTCCCCTCAATCATCTGCGCGGAAGTGGAAATAGAAAGGTTCAGGTGTTTCAGGGTGGGCACCCGCTGGTAAGCAATCTCCACATCTTCCGCGAGGGCGCGCATCCAGCCGGCGAGGCGGATGGGCTTGAGCACGCCCATGGCGGCCAGCTGCAGGTTCGCCGTCAGGTAGTTGGTCTCGTGGCGGGTGGTGGGAAAGCCGAACTCGGACTGGAAGACGCCCATCTCATTCAGGTAGAGGTTAATCATCGTCTTTTCCAGCTTGGACAGGCCGAGCTTGGCGGTCTGCACGCCGTCGCGGTTGGTGACATCGACAATATAAATCTCAGGCATCGTAAACTCCCCTGCCGAAGATACCGGAAATCAGCTCCGCTCGCTAATATCTTAGCACAGTTTCCGCGCCTGCTGCCAGAAACAGGTAAACGGTGGCGAACCACCCCGTTTCATTGTTTTTTCAACGTTTATTAATTTTCCGGCAAAACCATTGACCGGCGGCGGGAAATGCGTTACACTAAAGGCGTGCTGCGTTACAAATTGGCTAATGGCGGCTCTTTTTTATTTACTGGCGCCAGCCTGAGGTTCCTCATCTTTGAGACGGGCTTTGGCGGGCAGGATCTATGCTGCTGCCCGCCAGGTGCGAATAAAGTCGGTTAAGTCCAGCATACCTGCCTTAAGCTTTCAGAACTAACTCGATGTGTCGTTGCTTAACATAAAGTATGACGGGGGTCGAGGCGGGAAAATTTAGCCCTGGCCGACGCGGCGGAGGAAAAGGAAATGACGGTTGAATATAAAAAGTTGCGCGCTCATCTGGAGAGTGAAAAGAAGCGACTAGGCGCAGAAATGGTACAGCTTCAGGCTTCACAGTCGACGGCGGAGGAAAGGCGTGAGGGTAGTCCCTTCGGCAAGAGGGAAGAGGAGGCCACGGAAGCGCTGGAACTGGAGAAACGGCTGGTGCTGGAGAAGCGGATAAGGGAAGATCTGGCGGCAATCGAGCATGCCCTGGAGAAATTCGAAAAGGGGACCTACGGTCGCTGCGACGAGTGCGACCTGCCGATTGACCCGGAACGTCTGGAGGCGCTGCCCCAGGCGAGTCTCTGCTTGAGCTGCAAGTCGAAACATGCAAAGAATGCAAAACCGAAGCCGCCGACAGGTTAGCCTGGAGTTCCTTCTTTTCCTGGCGCTTGCCGGTGTCATCGTCATTGCAGACCAGTTGAGCAAAGCCTGGATACGCAACCACCTTCTCCCCGGTGAGGTTTTCTTAGATTACGGTGTTTTCCAGATAGTCTACGTACGGAACACCGGGGCGGCTTTCGGCATTTTCCCCAACCAGTCTCCGCTGCTGGCGGTAGTCTCTCTGCTGGGGGTCATCGTCATCCTGCTGGCTTACTTCCTGCTGCCGCGGTACCTGCCCTTCCTCAACAGCCTCCCGCCGCGGTTGACGCTGGGGATAATCCTCGGCGGCACCGCGGGTAATCTCATCGACCGCTTTCACTTCCGCTACGTCACCGATTTTCTCGGTTTCACCTTCTGGCCGGCATTTAACGTCGCTGATGCGTCCGTGACGGTGGGGACCCTGGTCCTGGCCGTCTGGTTCCTGTGGCGGGGTTTCCCCCGGTCTGGCAATGAGTGAGACCTTTCAGTTAATCGCCGAAGCGTCCGGCGAGCGCCTGGACCTCTTCGTCACCGCACATTGCGTCGAGCTTTCCCGCACCCAGGTCCAGAAACTGGTCAGCGCGGGTCATGTCACCGTGAACGGCGCCCCGGGGAAAGCCAGCTTCCGGCTGACCGCCGGGGACAGGGTGAACGTGACCGTACCCCCCGCCCCGCCCAGCCCGCTGGTGCCGGAATCCGTGCCGCTGCACATCCTCTATGAGGACGCCGACCTGCTGGTGCTGGACAAGCCGCCGGGCATGGCGGTCCATCCCGCGCCCGGCCACCCGGAGCATACCCTGGTGAACGCGGTGCTGGCGTATTTCCCGGGGCTGGCGGAGGTCAATGCTTCCCGGCGTCCGGGCATCGTCCACCGGCTGGACAAGGATACCTCCGGGGTGATGCTGGTGGCGAAAAACTCCCGGGCGCAACGGGAGCTTGAGCGGCAGTTCAAGGAGCGCACCGTGCGCAAGTCCTACCTGGTGCTGGTGCGGGGGAAGCTGGAGCCGCCGCAGGGCGCTATCGAGGCCGCCATCGGGCGGGACCCGGCTAACCGCCAGCGGATGGCGGTAGTGCGGGGGGGCAGGGAGGCGCGCACCCGCTACGAGGTGCGGCGCTATCTGCCGGGCTTTACCCTGCTGGAGGTCTTTCCGGAGACCGGGCGCACCCACCAGATAAGGGTGCACCTCCGCGCTATCGGCTTTCCCGTGGCGGGGGACGCCACCTACGGGGTGAAACATCCCAAACTGTCCCGCCAGTTCCTCCACGCCCACCGCCTCGGCTTTAACCTTCCCTCCACCGGGGAATTCGTGGAGTTCACCGCGGAGCTGCCCGAGGACTTGAAAGGGGCGCTGGAGGAATAGGGGTAGGAAGACCCGTTCCCGTGCCCCTCCTCCATCCGGTGCTTTTTTCTTCCCGCTCTGCCCGCCCCGCGGTATCCGCAGCGGGTCCGGGAACAGCATGCCGCCACCCGCGGGGGACACAGGGGGTGAGGTAGACGAAAGCAGGGCGGGGATATGGGGATATTCAGAAGCGGCTCAGGACGGCAGGTGGTAGCCTTTTTCCCGTGCCTGCCGGTCCATTCCCACGGTCAGGACGCGTTCCAGCGGCATCAGCACCTCGCCCTCCGACGTGCGCTGGTCGATGGTTTTCAGGTAGCAGCGGCACTTATCGCAGACCTGCAGGCGGTAGCGCCCGGAATCGTCGGTAAAATAGGCCATAGCGCTCTGGTCCTGGTTGCCGCAGTAGGGGCACTCCAGCCGGGGGAAAAGCCACTCGGCATCGCAGCGGGAGCAGAGGAGCCACCGCGCCCCGCGCTCCCGGTCCAGGAAAGCCATGTCCGCGAGACCGCCGCAGACGGGGCAGTAGGCTCGGCGCCAGCGCTCTACATCTACCGAGGGCAGCAGCGTCGCCCGGAGAGAGGTCAGCAGCGGCCATAGGGCGAACTGGATGATAGCGCGCAGGACGTTTTCCCGGACGCCTTCCGCCAGGGCAGGGGGCAGCGCTTCCCCTTTCGCCCAGGAACTGACGGCTTTCTTCGTGAGGAGACGCCCGGCGGCGGGCCGGGAAAGCTTTTCGGGGACCTCGCCGAAGAGCTCCGGGTAACGGGCGCAGACCCCGGCCACCTTCACGAACAGGTCCTGCACCGGGGCTACCTTGAAGTCGAGGTCCGCCGGGTCGACCAGCGGGACCCCGTCCTGTATCCGCTTGCGGACAGCCTCGTCCGGCAGGCTATTTCCGCCGGCGCTTTCCCGCTTTCCAGCCGCCTGCACGCGGAGAAGGTCGCGGTAAAACCGGAGGAGGAGGGAGAGCTCCCCCTCCTCCTTTTCCAGTATCGCGATTCTTTCCAGAATCTTCTTATCTTTGTCTGCCGTCACTAGGCGCTCTCTTTGCTCTTGGAAATCTCGTCATACCATTTCCGGTGGTGTGCCTTCGCGTATTCCACGGATATCCTGCCGCTGGCCATGGACGCCCAGGACTCGGTCATCAGCGGGTGAAACACGCCGAGGTAGATGTGCAGGAAGAGCATGGCGCCGGTGGCGATGAAGGAAACGTCGTGGATGAAGACCATCCACTGCAGAAGCGGGGCCGGGGCGGTGGTCTTGGCGAACCACATGATGGCGCCGGTGATGATGAAGAGGGCGCCGAAGACGAGCACCATGAACCACCACATCTTCTGCCCGGTGTTCATCGAGCCCTGCGGGGGCATATTCTCTTCATGCCCCTGGAAGTAGTAGGAGGGGGCCGCCTTCAGCCAGCCGGCATCCTCTCCGCTCCAGGAAAAAGCCTGTTTGATCCCCCTGCCTACCGCTTTGGGGTCTAGGATGATGTAGATGACCGGCGCGACGACGAAGACGACGGCGCCGATGCGGTGAATGATACGCGTCCAGCTGTCCTCCGCGAGGAAGCCCAGGGCCGGGATAAAAAGCGCCAGCCCGGTGAGGAACAGGATGACGAATGCGCCGGTGTGTACCCAGTGCATGACACGTACCGGTGCCCTATATTTCTCTACTTCGTGGTGCGTCATTTTGCCTCCTTATTCGCGTTGGCGCGGGCTACCAGCCAGTTCATCCCGAGCCCGAGAATGGTCAGGCCGCCGACCGCCCAGCCGACGGGCTGGATGACATCTTTCCAGGCGACGGTAGCCGCGGAGATTTGCGGTGATACCGGCAGGCCGTAGACCGCCGGGGAATCATCCAGGACGTAGAGCAGGTGCAGGCCGCCCAACTCGGTCTCGCCGTAGAGGTTGGCGGCGCTCCAGCCCTGGCCCTGCAGGGTTTGGATGCGCTGTTTGCCCGCCGCCACCAGCGCGTCGCGGTCGCCGAACTGGAGGGCATGGGGGGGGGCAGGTCTTGACGCAGGCCGGCTCCATGCCCTCCGCGATGCGGTTATAGCCGGGGGAGGTGCAGAAAGAGCACTTGCTCATCTTGCCGGCAATGCCCAGCGGTCCGCTGTACGCCAGCCGGGGAACGTCAAAGGGGCAGGCATCCACGCAGTAGCCGCAGCCCGTGCAGGTATCATGGTTGTAGACGACGAAGCCGTTCTCGTCATGGTACAGGGTACCATTGGGGCACACCCGGACACATGCGGCGTCGGTACAGTGCATGCAGGCGCGCCGGGTGAAGAGCCAGCGGACCTTGCCGGGTGCCGGCTCTACCTCGGTGAACTTCATCTTTATCCAGGTGGTGGGGGAGAGGTCGCGGGGGTTTTCATAGCTGCCCCAGTTTGATGCCTGCACCCCGTTTTCTACCGTGGGTATCGCCTCGTCGTTTTCGTTCCACTGCTTGCAGGTTATCTGGCAACCGCGGCAGGCGGTGCACTTGCTCGCATCGTACAGAATTGCTTTATCAGCCATTCTTCTCACCTAACCTTTCCTAAGCTTTCCTGACGTCGACCAAGAAGGCTTTGAACTCGGGTATCATCGTGTTGGCGTCACCGATGTGGGGCGTCAGCTCGTTGGCGCTGGCCCCGGTGGCGAGGCCGGTATAGCCCCAGTGCCAGGGGATGCCGACCTGGTGGACCCTCTTCCCATTCATCTGGAAGGGCTTGAGGCGTTTAGTGACCAGGGCCACCACCTCTACCTCACCCCGGGCGGACATCACCCGGACTCTGTCTCCGTTACCGATGCCCTTTTCCGCGGCCAGCTCTTCGCTCATCTCGCAGAACGGCTCCGGCATCGCCTCGATGACCCATGACATGTTCCGGGTCATCTGCCCGCCCTGCCAGTGCTCGCAGACGCGGTAGGTAGAGCAGACGATGGGGAACTTGTCCGGGGTGCCCTGTTCCTGCGGGCGCCAGACCTTGATGACCGGGTTGTTCTGCGTGGAGGATATCGCGTTGTTCACCGGGGACTCCCAGGGCTCGTAGTGCTCCGTCAGGGGGCCGTCCGCCAGACCGGCGCCGAAGAGCCGGGCGTGACCTTCCGCCTTCATGATGAAGGGCCACTTGGTGGCGGCGGGGTCGACATTGATGGGCGGCCAGCCGCCGTCCGGCACGTCGCCAATCCATTTGCCGTCTTCCCACTTGATAACGGGCTGCTCCTTGTCCCAGGGCTGTCCGTCAAGGTCGACGGAGGCGCGATTGTAGATGATGCGGCGGTTTACCGGCCAGCACCAGCCCCACTTGGGGTAGAGACCGATGTTGAAGACGTCCGGCGTAGCATCGCGGCGGGCGGCCATGTTCACTTCCTTGCCGTCCGCGTCCAGGATGTAGCTGTTGCAGTAAAGCCAGTTGCCGGAAGACGTGGTGCCGTCCGCCTTGAGACCGCCGAAGCTTGCCATCAGTTTGCCGGTGGTGAGGTCGTAGCCGTTGATTTCCTTGGCGACGGCGTGGACGTCCGGGTGCTCGTTGCCGTAGTTCCAGGCCAGGCTGGTGATAATCTCGGCGCCGGGGCCGCCCTCGGAGGCGTAGAGCGCCATGAGCCTGCGGGTAATCTGGTCCTGCATCCACAGGTCGTCCATCGCCTCTCCGGGGGGATTAGCGCCCTTCCAGCGCCACTGCATCCAGCGGCCGCTGTTGGTGACGCTCCCTTCTTTCTCGAAGGAGCCGACCGCGGGCAGGATGATAACCTCGGTATTGATGTTCGCGGGATTGACGCCGGGGCGTTTCCAGAAGTTGGCGGTCTCCGTGTGCCAGATATCCGTGACCAGCAGCCAGTCCAGTTTCTCCAGTGCCGCCCGCTCCAGGTTGGCGTTGGGGCCGCCCACCGCCGGGTTCTGCCCCCAGCACATGAGCCCCTTGATGATGCCGGCATCCATGGCTTCGAACAGGGCGATGTGCGAGTAGTTCTGGCCCGCCTGAATTTTGGGCAGGAAGTGGAAGCCGAAATCATTGCCAGCGTTGGCGGCATTGCCGAACCATGCCTTGAGCAGGCTGACGATGTATTTCGGGTAGTTGCTCCACCAGTTGGCGCTGTTGGGGTCCTTGTTGGTGGGAGTGACCCGGTCGAGGTATTTCTGCAGGGAAGTGTCCGTGTTCTGGGGCACGCCCAGGTAGCCGGGGAGGATGTGGAAGAGGAGGCAGTGGTCCGTGGAGCCCTGTACGTTGGACTCGCCGCGCATGGCGTTGATGCCGCCGCCGGCGATGCCGACGTTCCCCAGCAGGAGCTGGAGAATGGCGTAAGAGCGCACGTTCTGGGTGCCGTAGGTGTGCTGGGTGGTGCCCATGGCGTACAGGATGGTCCCCGCTTTACCGGCGGCGCCACTGGCGGCGTAGGTCTGGGTGGCCTGCATGAAGGTATCCGTCGGGCACCCTGTAGTCTCAGAGACGGCCTGCGGGGTATAGCGGGCGTAATGTTTCTTCATTATCTGGAAGACGCAGTTGGGGTCTTTCAGCGTCTTATCCTTCTTGGGTATGCCGTTCTCATCGTTGACGTATTGCCAGGTGGACTTGTCGTAGCTTCTCTTTCCGGAGTCGTACCCGGAGAAAAGCCCGTCCAGCTCCGCCGGACCCTTGAAACCGGGGTTGATGAGGTAGGCGGCGTTGGTGTACTCGGTGAGATAGACCATGTTGTAGTTGCCGGGATTGCGGTCGATGTCGTTGAGCACGTAGTTAATCATCCCGTCGATAAAGGCGATGTCCGTCCCGGAGCGCATCGGGCAGTAGATATCCGCCTTGGCGGAGGTGCGGGTGAAGCGGGGGTCGATGCTGATGAGCTTGGCGCCCCGCTCCTTGGCGATGGTGATGTGCCCGAAAGCGGCGGGATGGTTTTCCGCAGGATTGGAGCCGATGGCCATGATCACATCGGCATTGGCAATGTCCTTCCAGTGGTTGGTCATGGCCCCGCGTCCGAACGATTCCGCCAAACTGGCGACGGTGGCGGAATGTCATATGCGGGCGTGGTGTTCCAGGTAGACGATGCCCAGGGCGCGCGCCATCTTGGAGAGGAGGTAGCATTCCTCGTTGTCCAGCGCCGAGCCGCCTAAACAGGCGATGGACTCGGCGCGGTTAACGATGTTGCCGTCTTTGTCCTTCGCGGTGAAAGCGGCGTCCCGGGTGTTCTTGATGTTCCGGGCAATTCTGTCCAGGGCCCAGCCCCATTCCACCGGCTGCCAGTCGGCGGCCCCCGGGGCGCGGTAAAGGGGTTTGGTCAGGCGCCAGGGGTTGTCGGCAGAGAGCTGGCGCATGGACGCTCCCTTGGCGCAAGCGGCGCCGCGGTTGATGGGGTGGTCGGGGTCGCCCTCGATGTTGATGACCTTACCGTTGGCGTCCGCCATGACGATAAAGCCGCAGCCCGAGGCGTCATAGGGACAGATGGTGGCAGTCTCCCTGCCCTGTTTTTTGAGCGGTATCTGCTGGACGGGTGCGGCCAAGACGGCGCCTTCGCTGACGGCGCCCAGAAGAAAGACACCACCCATCCCCGCTCCCGAGGTCTTGAGGAAGTCTCTTCGGCTTAGCTCCATGGTACCTCCTTAGTCTCCGTGCGTTTTACGCGGTTAGTTATTCAAAATAATTGAGAAAATTCACCTCGCCTGACTGATATTTCATAAAAAAAGGAGTCCAAAATACGCTGAGACTCCTTTTTCGAAATAGTCCGGGAACTTCATGCCGCGGGTAGTATAAGGCATATAGGTAGTATTTGTCAACAACTTCAGGGTGTTCTTTGAATTGAACTAGTATATATGAGCATAAAAAAAGGTATATTTTTAGATTATTATACGTGGAAATAGCCCACGGGCAGTAACCAAAGGGGTGAATGATATCCGTATGCGGGGCGTCGGGTTCTGTCGGGTGGCTCAGATACCGCGGCCGCCGTCCAGGTTGAGTTCAATCCCGGTGACCACGGAGGCTTCATCGCTGGCGAGGAACAGGGCGCCCCAGGCGATGTCCTCCGGCTCCGGCATTTTGCCCAGGGGGATGGTCGCCTCCAGCTCCTGCCGCCACTTTTTCAGGTCCCCGGCGGTGGCGTTCTCGGGGAGGAGCGCCGCAATCATCGGCGTGTTCGTCGCCACCGGGTTGATGCAGTTGACCCTGATGCCGAAGGGCGCCAGCTCCAGGGCCAGGGCTTTGGTCAGGGTAATCACGGCGGCTTTGGAAACGACGTAAGCCGTCGTCAGCGGCCTCACCCTGACGCCCCCGATGGAGCCGGTAAAGATAATCGTCCCCGCCCGCGCCTTCTTCATGAAGGGGACAGCGTGCTTCGCCATCAGGAAGGCCCCTTTCACGTTCACGGCGAAGATATGGTCCCATTCCTCCTCCGTAATCGCTTCGAAGGGCTTCTTGCTCTGCACGATGCCGGCATTGCTGAAGAGGATATCGATTTTCCCGAAGGAGTTCACCGCGGCCTCGACAGCGCGCGCGGCATCCGCGGCACGGGAGACGTCCGCGGGGACGAAGACCGCTTCCCCGCCGGCGGCCCGTACCATGTCCAGGGACTCCCGCCCCCCGTCTTCATTAATATCGCAGAGGACCACCCGCGCCCCTTCCCGGGCGAAAAGGAGAGCTGATGCCCGCCCGATGCCCGAACCGGCCCCGGTGATGATGGCGGTCTTGTCCTGCAGTCTCATTACCGTCTCCTTAGTCCTTGCGGTGCCGCCCCATTATACAACGATATTCCCCCGCGCGTCCCCGTCCCTTGGTTTATTTACCATCAGTTTGCGGTGCCGTCATTGCGAGGAGCGTAGCGGCGAAACAATCTCTTCCCGGATGGGAGATTGCCTGATTGCCTCGCCTCCGGCTCGCAATGACAATGTAATAAATATATTTTCATAGATACTTGACAAAGTAAATATCCATCGTTATAATATGTTAAGAAAATTAAGTTATATATTAATTTAATCAATGAAAGGGTCGAGATGAGTAAAGAGTGGCACGAACTGACCAGGATGACCCGGGGCAGGCCGGTAACGGTAGAGCGCGTCCGCCTGGTGGACAGCGACATCGCCATCGAAGGCAGCTTTACGCTGCCGCCGCTGGCCGGCCTCTCCGCCGAGGACCAGGTCTTCGTCATGGCTTTCGTCCGCTGTCACGGTTCCATCAAGGACATGGAAGAGATGTTCGGCATCAGCTACCCCACCGTGAAGAACCGGATTAACCGCATCGCCCGGCAGCTCGAGTTCGTCGAGATCGTGGAGGTCTCTCAGGAGGAAAAGGTCATCGGCGAGCTGGAGCGCGGGGAGATTTCCGCCGAGGAGGCGATAAGGAGGCTGGAGAAATGAAACGTCCCCCGCTTTTGATGCACCTGCGGATTCACGGGGAGGAAAAGGGCTTCGGCCTGTGGCTGCCGCTCTTCCTGCTCCTCCCGCTGGCGCTGGTGGTCCTGATTGTCCTCTCGCCGCTGATTCTCATCGCCATCCTCGCCCTCTGGCCGAGCGGCTGGGGAAAGCGGGCGCTGCTCGTCCTTTGGACTTCCTTCGGGATGGTCTGCGCCCTGCGCGGTCTCACGGTGGATGTCCGGAGCGGACGCCAGACCGTGTATGTTTCCGTAATATAAGGGGAAAAGTTAAAGGAGGAGTACCATGATAGAGAACAAGAAGAAAATCCTGGAGATGCTTGCCCAGAACAAGATAAACGCCGACGATGCTTACCGGCTGCTCAACGCCCTCGACGCCGGGGAAAGCGAACGGGAAAACCCCGCGAAAGGGGAGGGCGCCCGGAAAGAGAAAGCGAAATACCTGCGCGTTACCGTGCTGCCGGAGAACGAGCAGGCGGGCAATGTCGACCGGGTGAACGTGCGCGTGCCGATGTCCCTGATACGCGCCGGTATCAAGTTGACCTCCCTGATACCGCCCGAAGCCCGCGACAAGGTAAACGGGGCCCTGCGGGAGAAGGGGATTGACTTCGACGTGCGCAGCGTCAAGCCGGAAGACATCGAGGAGCTTATCGGGGCCCTGAGCGACCTTGAGGTCGATGTGGTGAGCGCCAAGGGAGAGAAGGTCAAGGTATTCGTCGAGTAACCGGCCGTTTCAGATAAAGGGCAGGGGTGCTCACTCCATCCCCCGCCCAACTCCCCAGGGGGGTATCCACGAGGGGCGAAAGCCCCCCTTCTTTTGGCTCACTTATTCCGGCTCAGATTTTCAGCGCCGCCTGGAACCCGTCGGCGGTGGCATCCACAATGAGTCCCGGTTCCCTGCCGTCACCGACCGTGAAGACCTGCGGCACTTTCCCTTTCAGTTCCTCCCGCAGCCGGGTGTCCGGTTTCGGCGGTATCGCCACCAGTACGTTGTCCGCTGGGAGGGCATGTTCCTTACCGTCCGGGAGGGTTACCGTCAGTCCCTCCCGGGTTATCTCCCGGTATTTTACCCCGGTAAAGATGTCCACCCCCTTCGCTGCCAGCCACTTCAGCAACGACCGGCGGAGGGGTATTTCCGGGATGCCCAAGCCCGGCTGTGTGGACTCTTCGACGATGGTTACCTTCCGGCCACGCTTGACCAGGAACTCGGCGAGCTCGCAGCCGTGTATCAGGCCGCCGATGATGACCACGTTCCTGCCGATGGGCAACCACCGCCGGGTGAGGGATGCCATGCTTTTCGGTCCCAGCAGTCTCAGGGGGAGCTTGACGCGCCGGTGGAGTTGCGCGCTGGTCAGCACATTAGGCAGTCCGATGCCCGGTATTTCCGGCGTGTCCGGTATGCCGCCGGTCGCCAGGATGAGCGCGTCCGGCTTCAGTTTTTCGCTGACCCTGGCCGTGAATTCCTTTCCGAGAACGACCTTCACCCCGAGTTTCCTGAGCTGTCTCTCCAGGTAGCTTTGAAACGCGGGCAGGCGGAATATCTCCGTGTCCTTGAGGAGGGACGCCAGGGGCAGCAGCCCGCCCAGCCGGGGCTCCTTCTCGTAAAGGGTGACATCGTGCCCCCGCAGGGCCGCCACCCGGGCCGCTTCCATGCCCGCCGGTCCCCCGCCCGCCACGACCACCTGCTTGCGCTCCCCCGTGGGCATTAGCTTCGCTTCGCGGCCCTGGCCGAGAGACGCGTTCACCTGGCAGACGACGGGAGTGTAGCGGGCGTAAAGGTCACCGCAGGTGGAACAAAGCGTGCACGGCCGGATATCCTCCGGCCTGCCCTCGCTAATCTTCCGGGGCATTTCGGGGTCGGCGAACAGCCGCCTGCCGAAGGCGATGGCGTCCGCCATCCCTCTCTGCAGCATCCGCTCGCCCATGGCGGGGCTCAGCCCCCCCACGGTGATGACCGGCACCGTGACCGCCTTTTTTACCGCAGCGGCCACCGGGGCGATGATGCCCGATGACAGGCCGTCTTTCCCGAATTCCCGGAGCACGGCGTCCGGCGGTTCGGGATAGAATATCTGCTCCGGCATGCTGACGCGACTGAACAGGCCGTAACCGTCACCGGCCACGGCGATGTAATCGACCCCGGCGCTGGCCAGCAGCCGCGCTATCTGCGCGCTTTCCCGGACGGTAATCCCGTCCTTCGCCCCGTATTCCGCCCCGTTAATCTTGATGCCCACCAGGTAGCTGCGCCCCACGCGCTTCCTGACCGCCCGCACCACGTTGACGGCAAAGCGGGCCCGGTTCTCCAGGGTCTGGCAGCCGTAATCGTCGTGCCGCTTGTTCCAGACGCGGGAGAGGAAGCTGTTCAGCAGGTAGATATGGTCGGCGTGAATCTCCACGCCGTCCATCCCGGCGTTGCGGGCACGCTCCGCGGCTTCGGCGAACTTCCCCGTAATCTCTTCGATTTCGGGGACGGTCATCTCCCGGAGTTTCAGGACGCTCCCGATGGTCTTCAGAGAATATTCCTCGTCCAGGGCCGAAGGCGCCAGCGCCTGGATTCCGGAATAGGACGGATTATGCTGCGGACCGAGGTGGTTCAGCTGCTGGATGACCGGGCAGCCGTACCGGTGAATGACCTCGGCCAGCTTTGTCAGGCCCGGCAGCATGCTGTCGTCCGCAACGGATATCATGAACGGGCGGCTCCCGGCGCCGCTGTCGATAAAGGAATGCTCCAGGATGATTGCCCCGATGCCGCCCAGGGCTATCGACTCGTAGAAATCCAGGTTCTTCTGGGTGATGCGCCCGTCTTTTTCGGCATAGGCCATGTCCTGGGGGGTCTTCACCATGCGGTTCCGGAAGAGTATCGAGTTTATTTGCAGGGGTTCCAGCAGTTTTCTGAATCTCTCGGACATTAATCAGCTCCAATGGCGATATTAGCGGCGGTGCTGGTGGCGTGGTGTGGGTTTCCCTGATTATATTCCGTAGGCCGCCGCGCAATCAAGACTTAGTGTCAAATCATTGGCTGCCTTCGGTCTCGATACTCCTCGGCATGAGCGCCACCAGGACTATTCCGGTCAGGCAGATGGCGCCCAGTATCAGCCAGGCGGGATGATAAGTGCTGTGCGTATCGAACCACCATCCGGCAGCCGGGGGCGAGACGATCATTCCGAAGGTGATGAAGATATGAATCATCCCGTAGATGGCGCCGAAGTTCCGGGAGCCGAAATACTCCCGGATGAGGGGCGGCCAGAGCGACATGAAACCCGCGAGGCTCAGGCCGAAGACAACGATAAAGATAATAAGCAGTCCCAGAGAGCCGGTATCCATTATCGAAAAGAGGAACATGCCCGCGCTGGTCAGCGCGATGGACACCATGATGACGTATTTCTTAGGTAGATTATCGGCGAGCCAGCCGAAGGGGAACCGGGCCGTGAGGCTGATGATGGGGAGGGCCATGGCCACCGTGCCGGCGGTGGACCGCTCCACCCCCTGGCTCACCAGGTAGGGCATCACGTGGACGACCACCGCATTGGTGGCGGCGATCTGCAGCATCCAGGCTATCCCGATATACCAGAAAGCCCGGGTTCCCAGCGCTTTCCTGACCGCGATTTCCGGGTCGTTTGTCCGGGGCCGGCCCGGGTCCAGGGATACCATCTCCTTCCTCCCGTCGGGCAGCAGTCCGTATTCCTCCGGTCTACTGCGAAACGCGAAGGATAATGGCATGCCGACTATCCAGATGACGAAAGCCAGGATAATCAGGGTGGTCTGCCAGCCGTAAGCGTCCGTCATCGTCACCAGGATGGGAATAAAGAAGCCGCCGCTGCCCATGCCCATCGTCAGCACCGCCTGGGCTTTGCCCATGTCCTTCTTGAACCAGCGCGCGATGGTCGTCGCGGTAACGATGCCGCCGGCCAGGGCGTTGCCCAGGGAAAAAATGACGAAGCTCAGGTAGAACAGGGCCAGGGTGGTGACCTGACTCAGGCAGAGCAGCCCAAACCCGGCGATAATCACGCCGGCGAATATCAGCCTCTTCGGCTCGAAGCGGTCGACGATAAGGCCGACTACCGGGTTCAGGGCCCCGGTCTCCAGACCGCGGAGGGTCATTGCCAGGGAAATCTGGGCGTAGCTCCAGCCGAACGTGTTGGCGATGGGGTTTACCAGGGCGGTAAACCCGTAATAGATAAGTCCCCCGACGCACGCATTGATTACCGCGCCGGCGGCGACGATGTACCAGCCGTAGAATATTTCAGGGCGTCTCATCAACGATAGTCTGAAGTCCTGACCGTCATCCGGCGGTGCGGAATCACTGTCCTGACCGGGCTCCGGCTTCCCGCAGCGCTTCCAGCAGTCTCTCCGGGGTGATGGGCAGGCGGGTCACCCTCGCCCCGGTGGCGTGGTAAATAGCGTTGGCAATCGCCGGGGCGGTGGGGTTCATGGAGATTTCCCCCGAGCCCTTCGCTCCGAAAGGCCCCTCCGGGTGGGGTTCTTCCACGATGATCGATTCCAGGTTCTCACCGCTCGGGATTTCCGCAGTGCTGGGGATGCGGTAGTCGTGCAGGTTGGGATTAAGCAGCTTGCCGTTATTGCTGAAGACGAACCCCTCGTACAGCGCGCTGCCGATGCCCATGGCCACCCCGCCCTCGATTTGCGCCTCGCAGGCTTTGGGGTTGATGGCTTTCCCCGTGTCCACCGCGGAGCAGAACCGCAGTATCCGCACCAGCCCCGTTTCCGTGTCCACCGCCACCTCCACCGCCTGGGCGTTGTAGGCGGTGCTCATCGTCAGACGGGGACCCTGGCCGGTCGCCGGGTCTTCCTCGCTGGGGTGGCCCCAGAAGGTCGCCCGGCCCAGCAGCTCTCCGCCCTCGGCCAGGCACACCGCCATCTTCGTGGCGCCCCTCGCCTCCGGCACAGCGGGCAGGAAGACGGCGGAAATCGGGACGGCCTTTCCCGGGTGCTCCCGGGGGAATATTTTACCGTCACGGGTGACGAGCTCCTCCGGGGCGGCGTCCAGCAGGGGGGCGGCAATGGCGAACATCTGTCTCTTGGCGTCCTGGCAGGCAAGGCGGACAGCGTTGCCCACGTAAAGGGTGCTGCGGGAGGAGGCGGTGCCGAAGTCGTACGGCGCGACGGCGGTATCGCCCCAGACCGCTTTGGTCCTGTCCAGGGTGACCCCGAACTCCTCGGCGGCAATCTGGAGGATGACGGTATTGCAGCCCTGACCGCATTCGTCGGCGCCGTGGCGTACCTCGATGGTGCCGTCCATGTGCACCTTGACCGTGGCCGCGGACACCGTGTCCACCAGGGTGTACTTGTTTGCCAGCGCCATGCCCTTGCCGGTCCTGACCGTGCCTTCGGACTTCTTGGCGGGGTGCTCCCAGCCGATGCCGCGGGCGGCTTTCTCCATGCATTCTTTGGCGCCGATGCTGTGCACGATTTCTCCCCGCACGTTCTCCTCGCCTTCGTGCACCGTGTTCTTCAGCCGGACTTCAAGAGGGTCCAGGCCCAGTTTGTCCGCGATGATGTCCATCTGCTGCTCGGTGGCCCAGAGGCACTCCGCCGAGCCGAACCCGCGCATGGGCCCGCAGCAGGGCTCGTTGCTGTAAACGCCGTAGGCGTCCCACTTATAGTGGGGCAGGCGGTACTGCGAGGCGTGGAAAGCGCCGTTGCGTATCGTCAGGGGGGCGTGGTCCGAATAAGCCCCGGTGTTCACGATGGCGGTCATTTCCCGGGCGACCAGCGTGCCGTCGCTCCGCACGCCGTCCTTCAGGTAAATCACCATCGGCAGCCGGTTGAGGCCGTCGATGAAGCACTCTTCCCGGCTGTAGACCATCTTCACCGGCTTTCCCACTTTCATCGCCAGGAGCATGGCAAAGCGCTCTGGCCGGGCGACGATGCCGAACATCCCGCCCACGTAGACGGCTTTCATGCGCAGTCGGCTGGGGGGCAGGTTGAAAGCCCGGCAGAGCAGGGGCTGGTTGTTGTAGGCGCGCCCGGACGTCCAGACGGTCAGGCTGCCGTCGGTCTCCGGATAGGCGACGGCGTTATAGGGTTCCAGCTGGCAGTGGGTGATGCGGTCGTTCTGGTAGCGGTTCTCCACGATTAAGTCTGCCTGCCGGAAACCGGCCTCCGTATCGCCCCGGCGCACCTTGTGATGGGTGTGGACGTTGGGGCCGGGGAGGTCCTCCCCGAGATAGACATACATCGGGCGGTTGTAGCTTTTCAGGTCAGGGTGCAGTACCACCGGGCAGTCCGGCCGCATCGCTTCCTCGGCGTCGAAGACGGCCGGGAGCTCCTCGTACTGCACGTCAATCAACTCCAGGGCATCCTCGGCGGCCTCCGCGGACGTCGCCGCGACCACCGCCACCGCGTCCCCGGTAAAGCGCACCCGCTCCCGGCTGAGCACGTGCCGGTCGTCAATCATCAGCCCGCTCCGGTTGTCCGGCACGTCTTTGCCGGTCAGGACGGCTTTCACGCCCGTGGCGCGCGCGGCGCGGGAAGTATCGATGCGGCGGATAACGGCGTGGGGGTAGGGGCTGTAAAGCACCCTGCCGTAGAGCATCCCCGGCACGCCGAGACCCTCTTCCGAGGTGTATTTCGCCCTGCCGGTGGCTTTCTCCAGCGCATCCACCCTGACCGGGCTCTGACCGACAATCGACAGTTCCGCCACGGTTACTTTCCTCCCGTCATGCGTTCGGCAGCTGCCATGACCGCCTCGATAATCTTGTTATAACCGGTGCAGCGGCAGAGGTTGCCGCGCAGACCTTCCTTGATTTCGGCCACGGTGGGGTGGGGGTTCTCGTCCAGGAGCGCCTTGGCGGCCAGAATCATCCCCGGGGTGCAGTAGCCGCACTGGATGGCGAAGTGCTCGATGAACGCCTCCTGCAAGGGGTGCAGCCCGCCGTTTTCCCCCTTCAGCCCCTCTATCGTCGTGATTTCTTTTCCGCGGGCCTTCAGTGCCAGCAGGAGGCAGCTTTTCACCGCCTTGCCGTCGATGAGCACGGTGCAGGCGCCGCAGTCCCCCGTTTCACAGCTTATCTTGGTGCCGGTGAGCCCAAGCTGTTCGCGTAATACGTGCGCCAGCGTCCACCAGGGCTCGACGTAGACCTCTTCAATCGCTCCGTTCACCTTGAGCTGTATCAGGCGTTTCATCTTTTTCCGTCTTCCCTTATCTCACCGGCGGGGCGCTTACTGCCCGCAGCGCCCGCCCCACGAACACGCGAACCATCTCCTTGCGGTAGGCCGCGGAGGCCCGGGCGCTGTCGGGGCGGGGGCGCGCTTCCCCGGCGGCCAGTTCGGCGGCCCGGCCAATCAGGGTTTCATCCCACTCTTTGCCGCGGAGAATATCCTCGCACTGCCGCGCGCGCAGCGGCGTCGGGGCACCGGCACCGAGGACCACCCGCACTTCCCGGCACTCTTTACCGCCGGGGGCGAAACCGGCGACCACCGCCACCCCGACGATGGCGAGGTCGATAGACCCCCGGTAGGCGTGCTTGAAATAGGCCGCCCTCGTATCGCGCTCCGGGAGCGGTACCCGGACCTCAACCAGCATCTCGTTTCCGGCCAGGGCGCTCTGCCCCGGTCCCGTGAAAAAGCTTTCCAGGGGCAGGGTGCGTTCCCCGGCGGGACCGGCAATCCGGACGCTCGCTTGCAGTCCGATAAGCGCCGGGGCGCTGTCCGTGGAGGAGGCGGCGCGGCAGAGGTTGCCCCCGATGGTGGCGACGTTGCGGATGGCGACGGAGCCGATGCTGCCGGCGGCACTGGCGAGCACCGGCAGGGTCCGTTTTATTTCCGCCGAAGTCTCCAGCGTCCTGACGGGCGTCATCGCCCCGATCGTCACGCCGCGGTCGGTGACCTTGATGCCGTCCAGCCCCGGGATTTCCTGGATATCGACGAGGTAGTCCGGCTTTATCTTTTTGCTCCGGAGCTGGAGGAGTAAGTCCGTCCCCCCGGCGATTACCCGGGCGCTGTCCCCGTATTCATCCAGGAGGGAGACCGCCTCCGCGATGCTGCCCGGCTCAAGGTATTCAAATCTCATTCGTTCTTCCCCATGCGGTTGCACTATTTTACTACCCCGTCGCTCTGACGGCAAATGGCGGCTTTCAGCCCGGCAATCGAAGTTGTATAATATTACGAAACAGCGCAAAATTGACTGTCCGTAACCGTGAGGAGGTGAGGAACATCAGATAATGTGCAGAGGCCCCATCGGCACCGAGTAACATTTAAGGAGCTTAATGATGACGGAAAAACTCTATGATTTAACGGCGCCCGTAGGTTTCATGACACCGGGATGGATGTCCGGGCCGAGGCCCGAGCACCATTTACAGCGCGTCCTGAGACACGAATGGCTGCTGGCGCCCAGGATGAGCCGGCGGGTAAGCATCTACAACGGCGGCTGGCATGTCGGCACCCACATTGACGGGCCGACCCACCACGTGCACGGCGGTACGGACTTTGACGAGGTTCCCCTGGACAGCTTTTACGGGACGGGCGTCGTCGTGGACTTTCGCTACATGAAGAAGTGGGACGTGGTCACGGCGAAAGACCTGGAGAACGCCAAGCCGAAGATTGAGCCGGGGGACATCGTGCTCATGAACACCGGCTGGCACCATTACTGGCGGGTGAATGATTACGTGTATTACAACCATTATCCGGGATTGTACACGGAAGCCGGCGAGTGGCTGGCGGACCACAAAGCTAAAATGGTCGGGGGGACCTGGGGGGCTACCGACCACTGTCTCGCCCATTACCCCCTGAAGCGCTATTATGCGGGTCTTTATGAAGAATACGTTGACGAAACCGGGAAAGACCCGGACCAGGAGTTCCCCGATTACGAGCCGTGCCACCAGATATTCTGCACCAACGCCATCCCCCACATCGAGAATGTCGGCGGCGACATCGACGCGGTCACCGGTAAGCGCTGCACCATCGCCGCGTTTCCTTTCAAGATGCACGGTCCGGGCCACATGGTACGGGTGGTAGCTATCGTTGATGGCTAGCGGCAGAGCGGCGAGATTTTTCCGAACGATGATTGAAACCTGCCTGGGGCAGTTTTAAGGAGAGTAATAATGGCGAAACAACTTTACGATTTATCGCAGCTTCACGGGCACGGAGCCGCCATGTGGCCACCCTTCGCGAACGAAGTCCAGTACGGCCAGGGGGCGTTCCAGGGTATTCGCTCCACCGGCTGGCGCGACCAGAACCATCCCGGCTGGTATGACATGGGATGGCCCTTTCCGTACCATCAGGGACCGGCGCTGGGCCACAACTGGATAGGGCATCTGCACGCCGGGACCCATGTCGTCGCCCCGCAGTACTGCCTGCCCGAGGGGATTACCGCGGATAAAATACCGCTGGAGAATCTCTACGGCACCGGGGTGGTGCTGGATTTCCGCCATAAGGGGAAGTGGGACACCATTACGGCGGCGGAGTTGCAGAAGGCGACCCCCGCGATTCAACCGGGGGATTTCGTGGTCATCAACACCGGGTGGCAGAAATGGCTGGACCAGGGTAAAAACTATGATTATTTTAACTATTACCCCGGCCTGCTCCCCGATGCCGCGGCATGGCTGGCAGAGAAAAAGATTAAAGCCCTGGCCGGGACCTGGCCGGTATGCGACCACTCCCTGTCCTTCGCCCCGCTGGAAAGGTGGATGCCGTGGCTGTATGAAGACTACAAGCGGGAGACCGGTAAGGAGCCGGGTAACCGGTTCGGCAGCTTCGAGGGATGCCTCATCTCGTTCCTCAAGGCGGGTATTTCCTGCATCCAGAACGCGGGGGGGGAAATCGACAAGGTGACGGGAAAGCGCGGCAAGTTCTGCGCCTTCCCCTTCCGGATGGAAGACACCGACGCCGCCATGGCCCGGCTGGTGGCGATCGTCGAATAACGATTTCGTAATACTTGGGAAGGTAATCAGCTTAAGGTGGTACTGTAAGGTGCCACCTTTTGCTTTTATCGCGGGTCTTCCGCC
>JBDRGD010000113.1:0-7348 GCA_043818095.1 Chloroflexota bacterium | reverse complement strand
GAGAAGGAAACCGTGTGTAACTTCCGTGTTGATATTCGATAACCATTTGTTAAATTATAACACGGGAGTCAATAAATTCTCAGGGATATTATTTTGTGGGTTAATTTGAATGAGAAGTGACTTGCATGTAATTGATGTTCTATCTGGCTCCATCTTTCCGCCCCTCCCAGACTTCCCTCACCCGCTTTCGTAATTCCTCTACCGTACCGCTGTTTTCAATGACCGCGTCCGCCCGTTTCACCTTTTCGGCGGCGGGCATCTGGCTGCGGATGCGCGCCCTTATTTCCTCCGGTGGCAGCCTGGTGCGCGCCTGCGTCCGCGCAATCACGGTATTTTCCGGGGCTGTCGTCACCCAGACCTCGTCCACCAGGCTCTGCCAGCCCTCGTCCAGGAGGAGGGGGGCGTCCAGCACCACCGCCTCCACGCCCTGGTTGCGAAGGGTCTTCAGCTGCGCGGCCACCATCTCCTGCATGGCGGGATGGATGATGGCGTTCAGCTTTCTCCGGTCGGCTGCGCGGGCAAAGACGATTTTCCCCAGCCGGGCGCGGTCGATTTCCCCGTCCTCGCCGAGGATTCCCTCCCCGAACGCGGCGACTACCTGCCGGAAGACCTCGCCGCCGGACTTGAGGGCTTCGTGGCCCACGCGGTCGGCGTCGATGACCCTCGCTCCCATCTCCTCCAGGAAACGGGCGACGGTGCTTTTCCCCGTGCCGATGCCCCCGGTCAGACCGATGATGCGCATCCTTTACCTGCCTCCGCCCCATATCATATACTTTATTGCGCCGTTTGCCAAAGGAGGCAGTCATGAGAGAGGAACGCGTCCGTTTCCCCGGCGGTGGGATTTCCCTGGAAGGCGTCCGCTGTTACCCGGAGGGGAACGGCCCCTTCCCCGCCGTGATTGTCTGCCATCCCCACCCACTTTACGGCGGCAGCATGGATAATAATGTGGTGGACAGCCTCTGCGCGGCGCTGGCAGGGGTGGGGTTGGGGTATTTAAAATTCAACTTCCGGGGGGTGGGCGGCAGTGGGGGGGCTTATACTGGGGGTGAGGGGGAGACGGCGGACGTCCGCGCGGCGCTCGATTTTCTGGCGGAGCACGGTGAGGTCCCGGCGGGGCTGGCCGGTTACTCCGCGGGGGCGGCTTACGCCCTTCCCGCAGCGGTCGGCGACCCGCGGGTAAGCGCTTTCGCGGCGGTATCCCCGCCCCTGGGGATGGCGGATTTTACCCCGCTCCGCGATTGCCCGAAGCCGGTGCTGCTTATCGCCGGCGGGCATGACGACTTCGTGCCGCGGGAAAGCTTCCGGGAGCTTTGCGCGGGCCTGCCGGGAACAGCGGAATGCCGCGTCATCGAGGATGCGGACCATTTCTGGGTGGGGCAAGAAAATGTCCTGGCGCCGCTGGTGGCGGCGTTCTTCCGTAAAAATATCCGTGACTGCTGACGGTTATGGCGCGGGCCTGGCGAAGATGGTCGCGGTTATTTCCCGGCGGTCATTACCCCGCAGGATGACCAGCACGGCTTCGTCCCCGACGTTTTTGTTCTCCCCGAGGTATGACGTCAGGTCGCTGACGCTGCGGATGATATAGCCGTCTATCCCTACGATGATGTCGTTGGCCGCGATACCCGCCGTGCTCGCGGAGCCGCCAGGTGAGACGCTCTGCACCAGCGCCCCGTAAATGCTGTCCAGAGCCCTCTCCTGGACGATGTTAGGGGTAAGGTCGCTGACGTTCACCCCGAGCCAGGGGTAGTCAAAGCTGCCGGTGGTAATCAGCGCGTCCGCCACTTTCTTCACCTTGTTAATGGAAACGGCGTAGTAAATGCCGTCGCCTTCGTCGGGATTGACGCGGGCGTTCACCAGGCCGATGACTTCCCCGGCGGTATTGAAAAGGGGACCACCGGAGTTCCCGAAGTTCGCGGCGGCGTCAAACTGCAGGAGATTGGCCACCCAGCGTGTCGTGGCGCCGGCGGTGATCTGGGTAAAACGGTCGGTCTGGCTGATGATGCCGGAGGTGAGCGTCCCCGGAACGCCGAAAGGGCTGCCGATAGCGGCTACCGGGTCGCCGGCGTGCACCTGCGAGGAGTTTCCCAGCGGCGGAGGCGCCAGTGTTGGCTTGTCGATAATCGTCAGGATAGCGACGTCGCTCTCCACGCTGCCGGCGGTCTCGACGACCGTGCTGACCGTGCCGTCCGGGAAAATGACGTAGGTCCGGGCGCGGTTTTCGATGACGTGGTAGGCGGTGGCGACGTGTCCGGCGTCATCGTAGAGGAACCCGGAACCCAGTATCTGGAGCCCGTTGCTGATGCTGACGGTGGCTTCGCTGGCGCGCTCGTATATCTGGCTGGCGTTGATGACCGATGCGGAAAGACCGGCGAAGTTATCCAGCCGCCCGGCGAGGTCCTGGACTTCAGCGGTGGTATCCGCGAGGCTGCCCTGCAGAGCGTCAATCCTGCCCCCGGTGCTGGTGACCTGGGACTGGAGGGAACTAAGCTCATCCGCGGTCTGCTTGATTTCCCCGGAAAGCTGGTCCAGCCGGGTGGTGGTGGCGGCGTTCAGGGCGCTGATTTGCGCTTCCAGGGCGTTTACCGCGGCGGTCTGCTGCTGCTGCTGCGCCAGCAGGGCGCTGTTCAGACTGATAATCTGCTGGTTCATCGTGTAGCCGTAATAGCCCAGACCGCCGGTAGCCGCCAGCAGCAGGACGAGCAGGACGACGGTAATCTTGTTCAACATGGTCCATCCTCATTTCCGCTTTCCCGGGGATAATTGCCGGGAAGCACGCGTCCGGGAGATATCCTCGTTCTCGGGTGAGGCCGTGTCTTGCTAGACTTCGACGAGTAAGTTTTCCCCTTCGATTTTTACCGGATAAACGCGCAGGGGGCGCGCCGGCTTGAAGATTTTCATCAGGGTGACGACGGGCCGGGAAAAGTCCGTCCAGCGCAGGACTTTGCCGTCCGCCAGGTCGAACCGGGAGGCGTGGAGGGGGCAGGTCACCACCGTGCCCTCGAGGCTGCCCTGCGCCAGTCTGCCCCCCATGTGCGGACAGCGGTTGTCCGCGGCGTAATATTTATTTCCGACCCTGGCGATGAGCAGCTCGTGTCCCTCCACCGGGACCGATTTCATGTTGCCGTCCGCCAGTTCGTCAGTCCGGACCGCCGGGTAGTAAGTCACGGCGCCCCTCCTCACTATTTTTCCTCTTTAAGCAGGTCCTTGAAGAGGGCGGCGTGATAAAGCTCGTGGTCCCTGAGGCGGAAGAGGAGCCGTTTCAGGTCCTCGTCCGCGGCCTCCTTGCCATTCTGGTCATAGCGCCGGGCGACCTCTTCCTCGATTTTGATATCGGCGCGCAGCCCTTCCGCCAGCTTTGGGGTGGTATTCACCGTGCCGTGCTCGATACGCGGGTTGCCTTTGCCGTCCACCATCTCCTCCGCCAGCCAGCCGAGGTGCTGCATCTCGTTGATTGCCTGGTCTTCCAGTTCCTTCTTGGCTTCCTCGTTCGGAGTCAGGTAGGACTGCAGGAGGTACTGGAGAATCACCGTGTATTCGTGCTCGATGCCCCAGTTCAGTTCCTGCGCGATGTGGTCGTCCCGTGTGCCGCGGCGGTCGGTCATGCCTTCTTTCTTGACCTTGTCCACGAGGTGGGCGAATTTCAGGTGGTGCGCTTCCTCGTCCGAGAGGATGCGCTGTATCAGGCGCTTGATTTTAGGGTCGCCGATGGTCTTGACCTGCTCGCGGTAGGGCCCGATGGCGTCTTCCTCGAGGAGGACGTTATTCTGCATCCAGTCGCTCGGAGCAGCGCCGCTCATGCGCATATTACCCCGCTTCAGGCTGGGAGTGCCCCCCAGTTCCACGATGGTCTCCGCCAGCCAGTCCAGGTGGCGCATTTCCTCGCGGGCCAGCGCTTCAATCTCACAGGACACTTCGCCTTCGCCCATGGCATAGGCGTGGGTCAGATACTGGATGATGGCGCCGTGTTCGCTCTCCAGGTCTTGGTTGAGGATGGCGATGAGTTCTTTCTTTTCCATCTTGGCGGACCTCCTTTGCGTGCTCTTACCGGAGTGTCGGGGCTCAGGACTTCAGCGGATGAAACTCGCTCTTGGCGGCGCCGCAGACGGGGCATGTCCAGTCGGCGGGCAGCTTTTCAAACGGCGTGCCCGGCGGGATGGTGCCTTCCGGGTCGCCTTTTTCCGGGTCGTAAATATAGCCGCAGACGCTGCATTCGTATTTTTTCATTTCTGCTCCTTTACATAAGTGGGGGCGGTAGCGGGGGTAGTGCCCCGCTTCATCTGGTGATAGTATTCGTAGGTCATGCAGGTTTTTTCGGCGACGACGTCACCGTTGACGACTTCGCCGATGAACAAAGTATGCGTGCCGACATCGACCTGCTGTTTTACCCGTGCTTCCAGGTACGCCACGGCGTGGTCCGTGATGATGGGGACTTTGGTTTCTCCGGTGATGTAATTAACGCCTTCCAGTTTTTGGGTGTCGCGCCCCGACTTGAAACCGAAGCGCCCGATAAAAGCCAGGGGCGTTTCCTGGCAGAGTACGGTCACGGCAAAGACCCCGCTCTCCGCGATGAAATCATGGGTGAGGTTCTTTTTGTTAATGCTCACCGCGATGGTGGGCGGCTCGGAGGTAATCTGGAAGACGGTGTTCGCCGTCTGGGCGTTGAACTCCTTGCCCCGCAGGGAGCTGACCAGATACATGCCGTAGCCCAGTTTGTACAGTGCCGCCGGGTTCATGGCTGACCTCCTTCTGAGCGAGGCGCTTACTTAACCTGCATCCAGGTTGGGATGTTCCTTGGTAACGAAGTATGCCGCCGGGTCTTTCAGGAACTCGTAGTAGTCCAGCAGCAGCATCTGGTGCTGCCTTTCCTGCGCGGCCAGGGCATTAAAATATTCTTTTTCGGCGGGGAAGGCCGCTTCCTTGCCGTGCTTCTGGTAGTAATTATAGCTTTTTACTTCCATGCTGATGGCGCCCTGCACCGCTTCGAGCTCGGTCTTGGAGCCTTTGGCGGCGTTCTTGAGCCTGGCGCTTTCCTGGGCAAAGATGGTGCGCAGCGCCTTGCCGGCGTCACCCTTATACGTCACCGCCGGCCAGGCCTTCTTCGCCTGCAGGGCGGCGTAAATCTCTTGAAAACGCTGCCGGTGTATATCCTCTTCCGCCGCGAGGTTTTTCAGCAGTTTCTGCCCCATCGGGTTGCGGCTCTGCTCGCTGGCTTTCAGGTAATACTCCTTGCCGTCAATCTCCATCTGGATAGCGTATTTCAGGGCGGCTACGGTCTTCTCTTGTTCACCAGCCATGTCGTTTCCTCCAACAGTAAAAAATAGCCTCTATAACGATGATAAACTTTAATAATGCCCCCGTCAATGACTTACAGCGCGGGCGAGTTACATCACCTTTTTTTCAGGCTGTCTGGCATGTTACCAAAATACACCTTGGTATGAGGCCAGGGTATCTCAATATCTTCTTTATCGAATGCCTTCTTGAGACGCAGCCTCAGCTCTCCGGTAACGGCCCACTTCTCATGCGGTTGTACCCTGCCGACTATCCTGATATCAATACCAGAGTCGCCAAAGTTGTTTACCCTCAATACCTGAGGTGCTTCTGTTAGCCGCTCTTTCCAGTTCTCATCTTCCGCCAGTTCGATGCCTACCCGGTTTATCACTTCGATAGCATGGTCAAGGTCCGTCCCGTAGGCCACCGGCACGTCCAGGTTTACCATGCTATAACGCCTGGTAGCATTAGTCACTATCTCAATGGCACCATTAGGGATGTGATGTAGCATACCGTCCCAGTCACGCACGACCGTCTTTCTCAAATTTACTTCCTCAACCAATCCGAATACTTCCCCAATCTTAATACGATCACCAACCCGGTACTGGTTTTCCATAATTATGAAAGTGCCCGCGATGAGGTCACGAATTAGATACTGGGCGCCAAAACCTACCGCAATGCCCGCGACACCGAAACCGGCTAAAATCGGACCAACGGGCACATCAAGTTCGGAAAGAACCATAAAAAGTGCAATAAGAAAAATCAGTACCTTGCCGGAGCCGACAAATACCCGGGAGAGGGTATTCGTCCGGTTCTCTAACCCCCGTTTACTGTCTCCTTTACTATAGTGAATTACTCCCCGGCGCAATACGGGTGGCAGAGTTTTGTTCAGGATAAACCACGCTATAAACGCCAGAACCAGAATAACGACAATACGGATACCGTGTTCTATGAGCCAATTCATAAAGGGAACCCAGGTGATATACATTGAGCCTACCTCCTTCAGTGAACTTGGGCATATCTTAACACTTCTTTATACTATGAAACATCTTTGCCAGGAAGTATACCCGTGCTAAGTGACGGCAAATAGGTGATGGTATAAGTTTGGCTACACATGACTCAGGGATGCGTTTTCTATCTGTTTCTTATGTGTGAAATAGTCCTGGGAGCGGGATTAGATAGTCACTGACGAAGTCAGAATTGAAGCATTTAGGGATAGGCTACCCGTACTACTCGTTTCGCCGCTTCAGAAACCGAAATCTTTGCGGAGCTTCCGGGAGACCTCGCGGAGATAGCCGTAGGCCTGCGCCACGGACTGCTGCTCGGCGGTCTGCCCGTCTTTTTCCGGCAGGGCGCAGGCGGCGGTGGGCTTTTCGCCGCTGAACTCCAGGCTCTTGACGCAGCACTTCGCCGGCGCCAGCAGCGCCTGGGCGGCAAGCTGTGCCAGGGGGATTCCGGCAGTATCCGTGACCACCTGCCAGTAGCCGCGCACGCGCTCCGCCAGCTTCTCCGCCGATTCTTTTCCGAGGACGGCGGGGTCGGTGGGGACGATGCCCCAGGAGATGATGCCGCCCCGGCGGATAAAAGCGGCCACGCTCTCCGCATAGCCTTTCGGCATCTCGCCCAGCTGGTAGGCATCGAAGGAGAGCAGGTCCGTGCCTATTTCCAGGAGATAGGTGAGGTTGATGTTACTGCAGAGGTGCAGCCCCGTGAGGCCTTCCAGGCCGGTCAGGAATTCGTGGTAGTCCCGCTTGGCCTGCACGTCATTATAACCGGAAAGGCCGCTGAAGACCCAGATGAGTCCCGGCTCGTCCAGCCAGACGAAGGCGTTCCCGTTCCGCTTTTGCAGCTCCCGGTACTGGGTATTGAATTTCCGCTGAATAAAGTCGAAAAGCAGCCCGCGGATGTTGTCGTCGTAGATGATGGGTTTGCCGTCTTCGTCATTGACACGGAAGCCCAGGTTGACCGGGCCGGTGACCTGCCCGTGGAGGGCGGGGTAGGCTTTTAAGTCTCTTTTCAGGAACTCGCGGTAGGTTTTTCCGTATTCCCCGCGGAGAGAGAAACCGTCCGGGTCGGCCAT
>JBDRGD010000112.1:0-22472 GCA_043818095.1 Chloroflexota bacterium | reverse complement strand
CTGGCTCTCCGGGCAGACGGGCAGGAACCCCCTCACCGACCGCGAGCCGCGGAACCCGGAGGAGATGCGCTCCGGCGTGGGCAACGTCGTGGGCGGCATCCGGGAGCAGACCACCGCCTGCTGGACGCGCATCAAAGAAATTTTGGGTGGGGTGGGGGCAAAGCTGGAGGACATCTACTGGGTCAACTTCTTCCTCGTCAACCGGGACGACCACTTCGACATGATGCAGGCCACGGACGACTTTTTTCAAAAATACGCCCCGGACCTCGCCGCGCACCCCCGGGCGGGCGTTCTCCTGAAAGACGTCGGGCTGGACCTGCCGGACATGCTCATCGAGATAGAGGTCGCCGCGGCGGTGGCGAAGCAATAGTAAAAAAATAAAAAAGGAGGCCAGCGTGTCACAGCAAGACGATGTCCGGGTGGGCCGGCAGACCGGCGAGAAAATCTGGGGCAAGGCGCATTTCCAGAACGTGGAGGAATACCTGGAGGGCACCAGCCCCTACATCCACGAGATGTCTCTCCAGTTCTGGAGCAACTTCGCCCGCCCGGAGCTCGACGTGAAGACGCGGAGCCTCTGCATGATTGCCGCGCTCACCGTCATGGGCCGTCCCGAGGTGCGGCTGCACGTCTTCGGCGCCCTGAACAACGGCGCGACCCCCGAGGAAGTCCTGGAGGTCATCCGCCAGATGGTCGCCTACATCGGCATTCCCAAGGTCGCCGATGCTTTCGCCATCGCCAACAAGACTATCAAAGAATACAGCGCCCGGAAAAAAGCAGAGTAGCGGGCGGCGTCTAAGTCCGGAAGGCGTCCGCGGCGGTGTAAACGCTGCCCGCCCCGCTGATATAGTACGCCACCCTCAGGGCTTCGGCGACTTCCTGCTTCGTGGCGCCGTTAGCCATCGCGGCGCCGGAGAGCGCCTTCACGCCGTTGGCGCTCCCGTGGGAGGCGTCCAGCGCCAGCGCAATCAGGAGTTTGACCTTCTTGGGCAGCGCTCCCCCCTCCCCCAGCGCCATCATCTGGGCGGCCTGCAGGGTCTTCAAGAGTTCCGGGTCAAAGTCCTCAATCGGTTTCAAGGGATTTTCCGGCATGGCAGTCTCCTTTCATTGTCTCCCCCTCAGGGGACTTTCGTTATCTTCTTCGGCTGGCGGTCCGCCGCGTCTTTCTTCGGCCTGTAAATGATGGACGGTATCAGCTTTCCGTGAAAGACGAAACCCTCGGCTTCCCTGGCTTCTCCATACTTCTTCTTAAGCTCATCCAGCGGCCCCGCGTCCAGCGCCCGGGTGGGGCAGGCCGCCACGCAGATGGGGGGCTTGCCTTCCGCCCAGCGCTCCAGGCAGAGGTCGCATTTCACCATCTTCGCCTCCGGCTCGTCGCGGAACTGGGGGATGCCGTAAGGACAGGCGTCCCGGCACATCCCGCAGGCGTCCCGTCCCAGGCATACGGCGGCATCGGTCACCGCCACGATGCCGTCTTCCTCCCGCTTCACCAGCGCATTCTCGGGGCAGGCTGCCACGCACTCGGGGTGAGCGCAGTGGTAGCAGAAAGAGGTGAGATAAGCGACAAAAAGGTCGGGGAATTTGCCCGCTTCAATGCCGGTCACGTAAATCCGGCTTGCCGGTCCCGCGGGAATATCATACCAGTCCTTGCAGGCCACGATGCAGGTGCCGCAGCCGGTGCACCGCGTCTGGTCGAAATAGAACCCCAATTGCATCGTTGACCTCCCTTAACCTTTTGCCACCTGCACCAGGCAGGTATTGCTGACGAAGCCTCCCCCCGGCGAAGGCTCGTCCCGGGTGAGGACGTTGGCGCTGCCCCCGTGGTCCACCCCGTCTTTATCCGGATGATACCACGCGCCCTGCGGGATGGCGACCACTCCCGGCATGATGCGCTCCGTGACCCAGGCGGGCAGCACCGTCATGCCCCGCGGGCTGCTCACGGTCACCGTGTCGCCCTCGTTGATGCCCCTTGGCAGGGCGTCCGCGGGATTAATCTGCAGCGCCTGTGTCTGTATTTCCCGGAGCCAGGGCAGCGTCTCGAACTGGGAGTGCGCCCGCCGCCGGGCGTGAATCGTGATGAGCTGCAGCGGGTATTTCGCCGCCAGGGGGTCGTTCCGGCTTTCCCAGGTCTCCCGGTATTCGGGGACCGGCGGGAGTTCCGGGTCGTTCATCTCCGCCAGCTGCCGGGAGTATATCTCGATTTTACCGGAAGGCGTGGGGAAGGGGTGCCGGGCGGGGTCCGCCGCCTCGTCCCGGAATGCGATATGGGACTCCGGGAGGCGGTAGATTGCCTCCTCCCGGAATTTGGCGTAATCGGGGATGATGCTCCCCCCGACGATTTCCCGCAGAATCTCTTCTTCGTTCGTGTCCTTGAACTCGTCCAGCCCCAGCTTTTCCGCCAGTTTGACGGCTATCTGGAGCTGGGTCAGGCACTCACCCCGCGGTTCGATTGCTTGCCGCTGGTAGCCGAAGAAGAGCCCCCCTTCGGATTCGGTAAAGTCGTTCCTCTCCAGGAAAGTGCAGGTGGGCAGCACGATATCCGCCCAAAGCGCCGCCGGGGTCAGGAACTGCTCCACGGCGACGATAAATTCCAGTTTCTTTAAACCCTTAATGGCTTTATTTATATTCGGGGTCTGGTTGGGGTAGTTTGCGTTGGCGATGACCAGCAGCTTGTAGTCCGCCGGGTAGCCGCCCGCTTTCCCCCGGAGGATGGCGTCCGGGACCCGGGAGGCGTTCACGCTCCCCGTCCCCAGGAAGTAGCGGGAACGGGCGGGAAGGTAGTTGGGGAAATCGGGCGGGCCCTTGGCCACCGGGTTGGTGACCTCCCGCATGAAGCCGCCGGAAGCCATCTGGGGCAGGCCGCTGTGGGTGGTCCAGGAGCGTCCCCCGTTGCTCCCGCCGGGGAGGCCGATGTTCCCGGTCATCGCCGAGAGGGTGATGGCAACGCGATGGTACTGCTCGCCGCGGGCGGTGCGTCCGGCGGCGATGCCGGCGAGCAGGGCGGCGGGCCGGGTGGTGGCGTATTCCCGCGCCAGCCGGGCAATCGCTTCCGCGGGGACGGCGGTCTCTTTCGCCGCCCAGTCCGGGGTCTTGGGAACGCCGTCCGTCACGCCGAGAACGTAGTCCCGGAAGCGGTCGAAGCCCTCCGTGCACCGGTCCAGGAACTGCTTGTCCTCCAGCCCCTCGGCAATGATGACGTAAGCCATGCCCAGCATCATGGCGCAGTCCGTCCCGGGGATGATGGGCAGCCATTCGTGGGCGAACGTGGCGGCGGTATCCGTGTACCGGGGGTCCACGCTGATAATGCGGGTGCCGTTTTCCCGCGCCTGCGCCAGGTAATTCGTGGTGCCGGTATCGAGAATCGAGTTCACGGGGTCGCAGGCCCAGAGAATAATCAGCCGGGAATTAAGCAGGTCGTCGCGGCTGCTGCGGTCGAGCCTGCCGAGGGTTGCCAGCTCCGCGTAAACACCCTGCTCGTAGGAGTGGTATCCCCAGCTGGTGGAGTAGCCCCCGAGCAGGGAAAGGACTTTGCCCAGCGGCAGGGAATGGTTCAGGGCAACGATGTCCCCCGCCGAAGAACGCATGAAAATAGCCTCCGGCCCGCAGGTGTCCCGCACGCGCCGCAGCTCTCGGGCTACCTCCTCCAGGGCATCGTCCCAGGAAACGCGCTCGAAATTGCCCTCGCCGCGTTCGCCCGTCCGGCGCAGGGGAAAGATAACGCGGTCCGGGGCATAGACGCGCTGGCGGTAAGCCCGCCCGCGGAGACAGGCCCGCAGCTGCGGCTCCGGTCCGTCATCCGTCTCGATGCGGGTAATCCGCTCGTCTTTGACGTGGATTCTCAGCAGGCAGGCGCCCCCGCAATGGCTGTTGCAGGTGGTGGCGATTACCTTTTCGCGGCTGTCGTCTTTGGCTCCTGGCGCCATCTCCCGTCCGCACCCAATTTCTGTCGTAACATTATGAGGTAGTCGGGGGTGTGTTTATTATTTCAACTTGAGGGAAGAATCCGTCAGCGGGGCGATAACCTTGCTGACATCAGCGATATTTTCCAGGTCCATTATCCGGTCGGCGGTATTCTCGATTTGCTCCGCGGGGAGGATGCCTTCGGTGAATTTGCGGAACAGGCCGCGGAACTGCTCCGCGGTGAGGGGTTCGTCCGGGGAGCCCACGGCATACTGCCGGGTCCTCTCGTATTTTCGACCGTCCTTGGTAGTCACGGCGACCTTCACGGCGGCTTCCATGATGCCCGAGGGCCATTCCGGATGGAGGACCACTTTGACCTTTTTCCGGGCCGCTTTCAATGTCGGGTCGTCGATGATATCGACGGTCATGTCGCGCGGGCTGACGTCACCGTACACCATGGCCACGGAGAGCACGTGGTTCAGACTGAACTGGAGGTCCCCCAGCGTTTTGGGGTCGGTGCGTTCCAGGAAGTGCTCCGCGGCGTTGACGTGCGCTTCCACGCTCTCCAGTTGCTCCCACTGGAGTTTGTTTTCCCGCATGATTTCCAGCAGAGCGTCAATCTGGCGGTGTGTCCCGAAGCAGCAGGGATACTTCTTTATCCAGATTTCGTGCAGGCGCCAGCGTTTGCCCAGGCCTTCCGTGATTTCCCCCGTGTTCACCTTGTCCGCGCCAAGCAGGGCGGTGAGGGACTCGCCGATGAGGGGGGTTGCTGACCAGTCCCAGCGCGGCCATCTCCGCGCCCATCAGCCCCTGCAGGCTCTGTATCGCCGACTCGAAGTAATGGCCGTCCGTGCCGTGGTTCGGGCCGGTGACCGCGGAAGACGCCAGTCCCATCCCCATAGCGAACGCGGTTTCCTCAGTGGAAAGCTTCAGGGCTTTCGCTGCCGCGGCGGCGGGACCGATGGCCCCCGGCACCACCAGTATCCCCCGGTGTTCCGAGGGGAAAAGGCAGGTGCGGCAGTGCACCTCCAGCCCGGTGATGGACGCCTCCAGGAATTCCTTCCCCGAGAGGTGGTTTTTCGCGGCGAGGCTGAAAGTGATGGGCAGCACGGTGATGTCCCAGGAGACCCCGCCCCCGAAGCGGTCGTCCTCCAGCTCGCTGGCGTGGGCGAACATGGCATGGGTGAAGACCGCCTCCCGGAGAGAGGTTTCCAGTCCGCAGCCGATGATTTTCAGTTCCGGGACGGCTTTCCGCTGCTCCAGGGCCTTGGTCAGCTTCCTCCCGGCGGGCATCCGCGAGCCGACCAGCATCCCCGCCGCGGTCTTGGCGATGAGGCCCTTGACGAAAGTAATCGTCTCTGCGGGGATATCCTCCAGCCTGGTGCCGGTGATGAACTCCGCCAGCCTGGGGGCGATATCTTCAGCCATGGCTTGCCTCCTCCCCTATGATACTATATTGCGGCGCAACCGCTAAATCCGGCGGGCGGTGGAAAAGCCGGTGCGGATGGCCTCGAAAATCTTGCGCGGGAACACGCAGTCGCCGACGCCGTGGACCTCGAGTCCCTTCTCCCCGGAAAGCTCCTCCTGAAGCTGGGGGTTGGGTGCCAGACCGAGCGCCAGGACGACGCTGTCCGTCGGGATTTCCCGCGGCTTGCCTTCTTTATCGATGACGGCCACGCTTTTCTCTTTTATCGCGGTCAGTCTGGTGCCCGTGAGCGGGGTGACTTTCTGCTTGGCGAAGCGCTCCGCGTAGACCGCCTTGTCCGTCAGCCAGACGCCCATCATAAAAGCGGGACGCTCTTCCACGAAGGTCACTTCCTTGCCCTGCTCGGCCAGCCAGAGCCCGACCTGCGCTCCTTCCACGCCGCCCCCCACCACGACGACCCTCTGTCCGGTCCGGGCTTTCCCGGAGAGGACGTCCAGCACGCCGGTGACCAGCGGCAGGTCAATCCCGGGGACGTCCGGCTTGACCGGCACGCCGCCCACCGCCACGACGACCGTATCGAAGTTGCCTTTTTTCAGACCGGCGGCAGTGGCTTTTTCCTTGACCACCTTCACGTCCAGCTTCTTCATCTGCGCGGCGTAATATTTAATCAGCAGCCTCAGGTCCGCCATGAAATCGGGGACGGAGATTTCGAGCAGGGTGCCGCCGAGTTCCCGCGGCTCGTAAAGGGTGACCTCATGCCCGCGCAGGGCGCAGACGCGCGCCGCTTCCAGGCCGGCGGGACCGCCGCCCGCCACGGCTACCCGCTTCTTCTTCTCCGCGGGCGGGACGGGGAAGCGGCCCTCCCGGCCGAGGTCGCCGTTGACCGTGCACTGGGCGGGGGCGGCTCTCATGTTGGAGCGGTAGAGGCAGCCGTCCAAGCAGCGGATGCAGGGCGTGATGTCCTCGGGCCGGCCTTCCTGCGCCTTCTTCGTCCAGGCGGGGTCGGCGAACAGGGGCCTGCCCAGGGTGATGAAGTCCGCCTTGCCGCTCGCCAGAATATCCTCGGCAAGCTCTGGGGTAGTGATTGACCCGGAAGCCATGACCGGGATTTTTACCGCCTTCTTGACCGCCTCGGCGGCCCAGACGTTCCAGCCCGTGGGGATGCTCATGGGGCTGTTGGTGTTGAAGCGGCGGTGGTGGTTGCCGCCGGACAGGTGCAGGGCGTTCACGCCCCTCTTTTCCAGTTCTCTGGCGAGGGCGATGGTGAAATCGATGTCATAGCCGTCTTTTTCATATTCGGAGCCGCTGAGGCGGACGCACACGGGAAAGTCCGGGCCGACCTTCTTGCGGACGTCGTCGATGATTTCCAGGAGAAAGTTCATGCGCTTTTCCGGGGACCCGCCGAAGCGGTCTTCCCGCCGGTTGGTTATCGGGGAGAGGAAGTTGTTAATCAGGAACCCGTGCGCCCCATGCACCTCCACCATGTCATAGCCCGCCGCCTGCACGCGCCGGGCGGCGTTGCCGAAGTCCTGGATGGTCTGGATGACGTCCTCGAACGTCAGTGCCTCCGGTATCATATTGTTCGCCTTGAAAATGGGCATCAGCGGCTCGTTGTCCGGCACCGGCGACGGCACCAGTATCGGCTTGCTCAGCTTGGGGGCTCCCAGGATGCGTAATATCCCGCCGTGGGAAATCTGCAATGCCGCGCGGCCCCCGGCATCGTGGATGGCTTTCGCCAGCGCCGTCAGCCCCGGCAGGAAGCGGTCGTCGGAAGACCCCAGCTCGAAGGGCACCGCCTGGCTGCCCCGCTCGTTCACGGTGCTGGCTTCCACGATGATGAGCCCCGTGCCGCCGCTCGTCTGCGAGACGTAATGCTGTATCAGCCGGTCGGTCACCACGCCGTCCTCGGTCGCCAGGCAGGAGAGCATCGGCGCCTTGACCACCCGGTTGGCCAGCTCCAGCCGGCCGATTTTCCCTGGCTGGAATAACTTGGGAAACATCGTACTCATCTTCTCGTCCTTTCTCACCTTCCCGCAGGGTGATTGTTTCGGGAAACCGTCCCGTCTAGAGTTTCAGCAGGCGCCGGGCGTTACCGCTGAAAAAGCCGTCCATTTCCTCCGGGGTAAACTCCACGCCCCCTTCTTTCACCCAGCCCGGCATCCGGCGGCAGGCATCCACCCATTGCCCGTATTCGTCATCCACGATAAAGCCGTCCCAGTCAGACGCGAACATCATCCGCGGTCCGACCATGTCCATCATGAAGCGCAGCGCCCGGTACATCTCCAGCGCAGTGTGCCGGGAGCCGCCCAGCCAGCGCTGCCACGAAGCAAAATCAAGAATGACGTTGTGGTGCGCCTTGGCGACGGCCACCATCTCGTGGAAGAGGACGTCCCCGGAGTGGGTGCACTGGATGGTCAGCTCCGGGAAGTCCGCGGCAACGTCCTCGATGTAGCGGGGGTGGCCGCAGACGCTCTTGAAGGGGTGGAACTGGGGCCCGGTGTGAAAGTCCAGCGGCAGTCCCAGCTCCGCGCACTTTTCATAGAGGGGGTAAGCAGCGATCTTATCATTGGGAAACCAGCCCGCCGTGGGCTGGAGCTTCAGGGAGACGGCGCCCCATTCCTTCGCCGCCGCCTCGGCGATTTCCCGGGCGTTCTTCCGGCGCGGGTCGACCCCGGCGCTGAGATAGAGCTTGCCGGGGTGCCTTTTCACCATCTCGTATGACCGGCGGTTAATCTCCTCGATGGGCATGCCGTTATCTTCCCGGGGGTCCAGCAGGCCGATGTCCACCACGCAGACAATCGCCTTGTCCACCCCCGCTTTCGCCATGCTTTTGACCATGATATCACCCGAGGGGTCGCAGGACTGCTTCCGGAGCTCTGCGATTTTCTCCGCGCCGAGACCGCTGACCATGCCCATGATGTTGTTCAGCATTTTCCAGAACCAGCCGGGGAGCCACGGCTCGTCGAAGACGTGGGCGTGAGCATCAATAATCATCTCCGCCTCCTTGTCGGCTTTATTTCATCATGCCCGGCAGCCAGGTGGCAATCCCGGGGAAGACCATGACCAGCGCCACGCTGACCAGCGCCACCAGGACGAAGGGCAACACGCCGCGGTACATCGTCCCGATGGGGATATCGCGGGCCACCCCGCGCAGGGCGAAAACGTTGATGGCGAAGGGCGGCGTCAGCGCACCGATATTGAAGAGCATCACCACGAGAACGCCGAACCATATCGGGTCGAATCCCAGATGGGTGATTACCGGGAAGAGGATAGGCACCACCACCAGCAGCAGCGCCATACTGCTGACGAGGCAGCCCAGTATCAGCAGGACCAGCGAGATAGCGATAATAATCAGTATCGGGGAAACCGTCAGCCCGGCGAGGTAGTTCGCCAGGGAGAGGGGGAACTTGCTCAGTACGAAGAAAGTGCTCAGTATCGCCGCGCCGGCCAGCATCAGGAAAATCATGGCTACCAGCTCGCTGGATTCTGCCAGAGCTTTTCCGAAGGATTTCCAGGAATAACGCCTCAGCGCCACGCCGATAATCAGCGCGCCGGCGGCCCCGATGCCCCCGGCCTCGGTGGGCGTAAACACGCCGAGGTAGATGCCGCCCAGGACCATGATGAAAAGGACCCCCACGGACCAGGTGGCGCGCAGGGAGACCATCTTCTCACGGAAGCTCGTTGACGGCCCCGGCGGTCCCATGGTGGGGTTCATGCGGCAGCGGATGTAGATGTACAGGACCCAGGAAAGTCCCATGAGCAGTCCCGGGAAGACCCCCGCCATGAACATATCCGCGACGGACTGCTGGGTGATGATGGCGTAAATCACGAAGGGAACGCTGGGCGGTATCAGGGAGCCGAGCGTGCTCCCCGCGCAGATGCTCCCTGTGGAGAGACGGTTATCGTATTTATACCGCTTCATCTCCGGCAGCGCCACCGCGCCCATGGTAATCGTCCCGGTAAAGACATCACCCACTACCGCGGCATAACCGGTGCAGGCGGTAATCGTCGCCACGGAAAGCCCCCCGCTCATGCGCCCCAGCCACCGGTAGGCCGTGTTGTAGAGGTCCCGGCTGATATCGGAGTAAAAGACGAAATAGCCCATGGTGACGAAAAGGGGCACCACGGCGAACGCGTAATTCGCCGTGTTCTGCCAGAGGGACCCTCCCAGGAAGCTGAGCGCGGAATCAATCCCGCGGAGATAGGACATGCCCAGGAAACCGGTCACGAACATGGCGAAGGTTACCGGCATTCCGGTGAAAAAGAGCAGCACGCAGAAGAGCAGCCCGACGACGCCCAGCAACAGGGAGTTTATCTCCCAGCCGCCCTGTAAAAAGAGGACAATCAGCGCCAGCAGGAGCACCGGCAGGCCGAAAATCAGCAGCCAGTGTCCTTTGTTCAATCGCAGCTTCGTCCCTTCGTTCAGGTAGGCAGAAAGGTCACGCAGGAGGACGACCAGCACCAGGAAACAGCCGAGGGGGATTATCCAGGCGAAGGGGGAGAGGGGGATGGCCAGCATCCGCGTGGAGTTGCCTTGCTCCATGTACAGCGAGGCGGTAATCGCCGTCCTCCAGATGAGTATCAGGAAGAGACCGATACCGAAGAAAGTAACCACGCTGTTCATGACCACCCGGCCCCGGTCCCGGAGCGCCTCCAGCCCGATTTCAATCATGACGTGGCGCTTGTTTATCTGCGCCACCGCCACCGCGCCGAAGAAAACGGCGACAACGATGAGCAACTCCGTGATTTCATTATCGCCGGGGACGGGGCGGTTGAAGAAGTAGCGCATGATGACGCTGATGACGGTGAAGCAGATAATGATAAACAGGAACCCGGCAGAAACGACGTTGATTCTGCGGAGAGGAGGGTCACTTCTCTCAAAGAGGGAGGCGACCCTCGCTAACCACCTGACAGGTTGTTCACCCGTCCGAGTATCGATAACAACACCTCCGAAGAAAGGGGGGGGGCTTACTTATACTTTATGATGGACTTGTCCATCTCCGTCAGGAGCGTCGTGCCCGGTAGTGCCCTGCCGTCGATAGCCTTGGCCGACACGGCGCGCGTAGGAGCGATGGCCTGCGCCCATTTCGTGGCCTCGTCCGAAGAAAGGGTTATGAATTGTATCCCCGCCTGTTCCGCCATCCGCTGGTTGGTCTTCTCCACATCGGCCAGCACCTCGTCCACCATATCGGCAAAATAGCCGCCGCCGTAGCTGTCAAAGACCTTCTGGACGTCCGGCGGCAGGCTGTTCCAGACCTTGAGGTTCATGGCCAGGCTTGCCGGATAAGCCATTATCGGGGAATTGGTTAGTTTATATTTGACCACTTCCACGAATCTGAAGCCGACGAGGTCGACGTTAGTGCAGACGATGCCTTCACCCACGCCTTTCTCCAGGCTGTTATAGGCATCGCCCCAGAGCTGGAAAAACGGGGCCGCGCCCAGTGCCGTGAGCTGTTTGCTGGCGCCGGTGATGATTTTCTTGCCCTTGATGTCCGCTATCGTCCTAATCGGCGTCACGGAGGCGATGGTGTTCAGCGGCAGCGCGTTGAAGGAGAGCAGCTTGACCTCTTTATATTCTTGCTGGAACTCGGGGAACGTGCTGTAGAGGTCCCAGAGGACGCGCGAAGGCCGATAGTAGAAGGTGCCGTTGGGCGGCGAGACCAGCATTATCTCCGTCATGGGGAAGCGTCCCCACTCGCTGACGTTGGTCGCATACATCATGTCGATGAGGCCGTCGGCGACACCCTGGTAGTTTTCCGTTTCTCTCGCCAGAGAACCGGCGAAGTAAGGTACAATCTTGACCTTGCCGCCGGTATCTTTTTCAATCTGTTGCGCCCAGGGCTTCAGGACCTTGCCCCAGCGGTCACTGATTTCCGCGATGGACATGGAAAAGCCCAGCTCAATCGGCTTCATCGCCGGGGCCGGAGCCGGGGCGGGTGCCGGGGCCGGCCTGGGGGCCGGTGCCGGAGCAGGAGCGGGAGTGGGAGCCGGGGTTGGTCTAGCCGGAGCCGGGGCTGGCATCGGCGCGGGCGCAGGGGCGGGGGCCGGTTGGGCGCAGGCTACGGCCAGGACCAGGGTCACCAGCAGCACCACCAGCACCACGTTAGCCTTGATTATTACCCTTTTCATCTTTGACATTTTCCAATCTCCTTACTAATACTGTGTTCGTTTCCCCGTCAGACTAACTCATTTATCACCCCCCTGAGTAATCTCAAACGTGGAGATATTAGTTCGTTTCCCAAGCCCAAAGACTGTCTGCACAGCCGGTCAGGTTCAAGTAGTCTGGTTGCCAGGTATGGAGCGATATGCTAGAATTATACGAAATATTTTGACCTTATTCAAATCACTTTTCCCCCATTGTCAATCTTCCAATCAATAACCGGGAATCGGAAGCTCATCCACACAGCCGGGGCGCTATGCTCCCGGGAGACAGGGGACGCTTGAATTGAAACAGGATTCGCGCGGGGAAAAGGTAACCCTTACCGCTTGCGCCAGCCATTGCGGCGGGGCCTGCCTGCTGAAGGTGCACACGCGGGACGGGATCATCACCCGGATAGAGACGGATGACGGCGGGGAGCCGCAGTTGCGGGCCTGCCTGCGTTGCCGTGCCTACCGCCAGCGGGTCTACGACCCGGGCCGCCTGCAGTACCCGATGAAAAGGACGGGGGAGCGCGGCGAGGGCAAGTTCGAGCGGATTTCCTGGGATGAAGCCCTAGACACGATTGTTCGCGAGCTTGACCGCGTCCGGGAGAGTTACGGCCCGGCGGCGGTCTTTTTCCTCCCCGGCGGTGGTGACCATGCCCACCTCCACACTCCGTTTCAGCTCATGGAACTCCTGGCGATGACCGGCGGATTGACCGCTCCCTGGGGCATACATTCCTTCGAGGGCGGGCTCTTCGCCTCCATGGCCACTTACGGCACGCTTTCCTCGGGTAACAGTTTCGACGATTTATTGAATTCACGCCTGATAATCATGTGGGGCTGGGACCCGGCGGTGACCATCCACGAGACCAACACCACCTGGTACCTGGTCCGGGCGCACGAAGCCGGCACCAGGATTATTTCCGTCGACCCCCGGTATACCGATTCCACGGCGGTGCTCGCCGACCGGTGGATACCCATCATCCCCGGCACGGACGGGGCGATGCTCGTCGCCATGGCGCACGTAATGGTGCGGGACGACCTCCACGATAAGAAATTCCTGGATACTTACACCGTCGGCTTTGAGCAGTTCCGGGACTACATCCTCGGCAAAAACGACGGCACTCCCAAGACGCCGCAGTGGGCGGAAAATATTACCGGCGTGCCCGCGGCAACAATTGAAAACCTTGCCCGCGAGTATGCTACCACCAGACCGGCGGCGCTTATCGGCGGGATTGCCCCCGGACGCACCGCTTACGGGGAGCAGTACCACCGCCTGACCAAGACCCTGGCGGCGATGACCGGGAACATCGGCGTGCACGGGGGCTGGACGGGCCGGTCCCTGGTGCAGCGGCCCCAGTTCGGGGGGTTCGATTTCAGATTACGGGGTCTGCCCCACGGTAAAAACCCGGTGGAGACGGCGGCGCCGCCGCGCCGGGGCGCTATCGCGACCATGATGGGTTCCGATAACAGCGCGCGCATCCATACCGCCACTCTTGCGGACGCCCTCCTGAAGGGGAAAGCGGGCGGCTACCCCGCCGATGTCAGGATGCTCTTTATCATGCACACCAACCCCATCAACCAGGAGCCCAATACCAACAAGATAGCGCAGGCGTTCCAGCAGATGGAGTTCATCGCGGTCGCCGAGCAGGTGATGACCGCCACCGCCCGCTACGCGGACATCCTTCTTCCGGTGGGCACCTACCTGGAAAGGAACGACATCGTTGCCCAGGGGGCCATCCCCTGGTACGGCTACGTCCGCCAGGTTATCCCCCCGCTTTACGAGTCCCGTTCCCCCCTGGAGATCTGCCAGGGGCTCGCGGAGAGGCTGGGCGTCACCGTTTACCACGAGAAAACGGAAGACGGCTGGCTGCGCGCGCTGGTCAAAGAAAGCCGCGTCCCCGACTACGATAAGTTCAAGGAAGAGGCCGCCTGCCGCCTCCCGTTCCCGGAGCGGGTGGCTTTCCGTCCCCAAATAGAAGACCCGGCAAACCATCCCTTCCCCACCCCTTCCGGGAAGATTGAAATCTATTCCCGGCGGATTGCGGACATGGACAATCCTGATATTCCCCCCATCCCGGAGTATCGCGAAGCATGGGAAGGGCGCCACGATCCCCTGGCGGTGAAATATCCCCTCCAGCTCATCACCTCGCACATGCGGCGGCGGGCGCACTCGCAGTTTGAAGCGATGCCCTGGCTCCGGGAGATTACCGGGCAGGCTCTCGCGATGAACCCGGAGGACGCGGCGGCGCGCGGTATCGGCGACGGCGATGATGTGAGGGTATTCAACGACCGCGGGGAGATGATTATTCCCGTCCGGGTGACCGGGCGCATTATGCCCGGCGTGGTCGATTTGCCCCAGGGGGCCTGGTACCGCCCCGACGAGAACGGCGTCGACCGCGGGGGGTGCGCTAATGTCCTGACCCGGGACGCCCATTCCCCGGCGGGCGCTTACTGCTACAATACCAACCTGGTCCAGGTGGCCAAAGCGGATTCGGCGTAAAGGTGAGAAGATGAAAATAGATGCGGCGACCCATATCGTGCCCCCCAAGTACAGGGCAGCCGTTTCGCAGCGCTGCGACGATAAATACCGGCTTATCCGGGAGCACCAGGGGCGCTTTCCCGCCCTGACGGACATGGAGAGCCGGTTCCGCGTCATGGAGCCGTTCGGAGACTATCGGCAGGTCATCAGCCATACCTTCCCCTTTATCGAGAAAATCGCCGGACCAAAGGATACCGTCGAGCTGGTTAAAATGGGCAACGACGAGCTGGCGGAACTCGTGGCGAAACACCCGGACCGCTTTGCCGCCGCCGTGGGCAACCTGCCGATGAACGACATCGGCGCGTCCCTGGACGAAATCGACCGCATCGTCAAAGACCTGGACTTCCGGGGCATCCAGCTCTGCACCAGCATCAACGGCAAGCCGCTGGATGACCCGTCATTCCTGCCCGTTTATGAAAGGATGGCGCGGTACGACCTGCCCATCCTGCTCCACCCGGACCGCCCGATGACCACCCCCGACTATCCCGGGGAAAGCATCTCGAAATTCGATATTTACGGTGTTTTCGGCTGGCCCTACGAATCGACGGCGGCGATGACCCGCCTCGTCTTCAGCGGGGTTTTCGAGAAATACCCGGGCATCAAGTTCGTTACCCACCACTGCGGCGCGATGGTTCCCTACTTCGAGCAGAGAATCGCCAAGTTTTACCATGTCCGCCGCGAGATGGGCGGCTACGACTATGCCCGGGGGCTGACCAAGCCCCCGCGGGAGTATTTCCGCATGTTTTACGGCGACACCGCCCTCAACGGGAGCACCCCGGCGCTGACCTGCGGCGTCGAATTCTTCGGCGTGGGCCACGTCCTTTTCGGGTCGGACATGCCCTATGACCCCGAGAACGGCGCCGCCAGCATCCGGGACACGGTAAAGTCCATCGAGGGGATGAAGATTCCAGCCGCGGATAAGGAGAAAATCTTCACGGAAAACGCCCGGGAGCTTTTCCGTCTTTCCGTCTGAAGGAATTCCCCGCCGACTGACGTCCCCTGAGCTATCCCAGGAAGTAGCGGATACCCAGCAGGACAAGCTCCGCGGGGAAAAGCACCACCGCGATGCGGAAGACGTTGTCCGCCACCCACTTCGGCAGGAAGATGTCCGTCACGGAGCCCCTGACGGCGCCGTGCCTCTCCGTGAAGGTGGTCAGCGGGCAGCGCCACCGGTTGAGCAGCAGCGCCACACCGTTCAGCATGATGGCAATGACAGCCACCGCCAGCGCCGCGTTGAAAGTCCGGGTGATGCCGGCATAGAGGATATAGCACAGGCACGCGGTCTGGAAGAAGAAGACAATGGTATGCCCCAGCTTGAGGAAGAACACCTTTTTACCCATGCGCGCGCCTACGGGAAAAGGAGAGCGATTTTTTCCTTTTTGGCGGCGTTCTCCGGAAGGCAGAGCGGCGGGCAGTCCTCGGGGAGCGCTTTCCCCTGGCTGAGGTCGGCGGCGAAAGCCAGGCAGGTGGCGCGTCCGCATTCTTTGCAGTTGGTCTGCGGCAGCAGCTTGAACAGCGCGATGACGGAGGGCGGCTGCTTTTCCGTGTAGCTGGGGGTGATGCTTTCGCGCTCTTCCCAGGTGCGGTTCAGCTGGTCAATCAGTTCCCCGGCAATCTGCCGGGCGTCCTGGGGGTCCTGCACCACGGCGATGCGTATTTCCCGGGGACGGCAGGCGTAGGTCTGGTCGGGTTCCCGCCAGATTAAGGTCTGGTTCTCGTGGTCGTACCAGATGCCCGGGTGCCGGGCGTTAAGGTAGGGGAAGACCGCGCTGATGTCGTTGGGGAGGGTGAGCAGGGCGTTCCAGCGGGTGGCCCCCGGGGCACAGCCCGGCTCCACGAGCTGGAGGTCGTAGTCCTCGATTAGCTTCGCCATGTTTTATTCTATCACGGCGCTTCCGGCGCGGGCAAAGTGTGGGTATGCCGCCGGGCGCGAAACTCGGCCACGATGTCCGGGTGGCGTTCCAGCGCCGCGCCGATGCCGTACTGCTTTTTCATGCGCAGGGGCACGCAGCAGCAGGAGCAGCAGTTGCAGATGGCGTAGAACTCGTGGCGGCACCTGATGATGCTGTGGACCAGCCCCCGGCGGTGGCAGTCCTCCAGGATGGCCCTGGCTTCTGCCTTGCTGATTTCCCGGGAGTCCGCGGGCATGTCCCGCATGAAGATGTGCCGCTCCGGACCGAGCAGCAGTTCCACGTTGACGGGGTTATCGCACTGGTGAAAGACCTCCCGGCAGGTGCAGGGTCCCACGGCGACCCCCTCGGCTTCGTCCACGATAGCGGCGGCCTCGGCGGGGGAGAGCAGGTAACCGCCTTCCACGTTACGGCCGTAGCGGTTCCCCACGAAGCGGACGATGCCGCCGATGAGGGGAATCCGGGACCACCGTGCCAGGAACATGTAGACCCGGAGGATGTTTTCCCGGTTCCGGCTGTAAAAGCGCAGGGTGTGGTGCATCCCGGCTCCTAGAGACGCGGCTTGCAGAGGATTTCCCGGACTTTCGTGTCGAAGAAGAACTGCGAGTTCGCCGGCGTCAGCACTACGGCGGTGTCCGCGCCGCGGCCGGTGCCCGCCACGGAGATAACGTCTTCATCGGTGCGCGCCAGTCCTGCGTCCGCCGCCATCGACGCAATCTCGCAGACCACCTTCATGCCCTGGCCGAAAATGCGCAGGGTGTCCGCCATGATATCGCCGATGATAAAGGTATTGTACTTGTTGCGCGTCATCCGGCTCAGTCCGGCGAAGAGGTGGGTCATCGTCAGCAGGGTGCCGCCCTTGCTCTCGAAAGCCTGGCGGTGTTCCTCGGTAAACCAGTTCACGTTCGGGTCCCGGTTGCCCGTGGAGTGGCTCACCCCGACCACCCGCAGCCCCTTCAGGGCCTCCACCGCTTTCACCGCGGTATCGCCCCGGGTGGAAGCCACGAGCACGGTCTTGATGCCCAGTTCCTCGGCGCGTTTCTTCACGATGCGGAGCGTCTCGTCGGTGTTCTCCGCTCCCGGCTTCTCGAAATAGACCGTTTGCTGTTCCATGTTGCTCCTTTCCTTGCGCTGGGCGGGGGCGTACGTCAGGCAGGTCGTTGCCCCTGAGCTAAGTTTATACTGACATGCCCGCCGAATTCAAGCGTGCTTGTTCGCAGGGGGGCAGTATGCTATATTTGGGATGATGACGGCGAAGATAGAATTCGTGCCTGCGGGAGGCGTGACCTCTCCCCGGGATTTTTCCGCGGGTGCTATCCGCGCGGGCATCAAGGGAGAGCCCGGGGAAAAGCCGGACCTGGGTATCCTCTTTTCCGGGGTACCCGCGGCGGCGGCGGGCGTCTTTACGCGTAACCGCATCCAGGCGCCCTCGGTAATACTATCCCGCCAGCGCCTGGGCGCCGGCAGGGCGACGGCGGTGGTGGCGAACAGCGGCTGCGCCAATGCCTGCGTCGGCGCGCAGGGGCGTAAAGATGCCGAGGAGATGACGGCGCTGGCGGCCAAGGCGCTGGGCGTGCCGGAAGAGGAAGTGGTGGTCGGCAGCACGGGAGTTATCGGCATTGCGCTGCCCATGGCGAAGATACGGGAGGGGATGGGCAGGATAGTGCTCGGCGAGGAAGGCGGGCATGATTTTGCCCGGGCGATTATGACTACGGATACCGTGCCCAAGGAGGTAGCGGTCGACGTCGGCGGGGAATACATCATCGGCGGGGTGGCCAAGGGCTCCGGGATGATTTACCCCGACCTGGCGACGATGCTCTGCTTCCTGACCACGGACGCCGCGGTCGCCCCGGAGTTTCTGGCAACGGCATTGAGACAGGCGGTGGATATCTCTTTCAACATGATTGCCGTGGATACCGATACCAGTCCGAACGACAGCGTTATCATCATGGCGAACGGGAGGTCCGGCGGGGAGGCTATCGCGCCGGGCAGCCCGCGCGCGGAGGTCTTCCGGGAGGCGCTGAACAGGGTGTGCGTCCACCTCGCCCGGGGGATTGTCCGGGACGGAGAGGGGGCGACCAAGCTGCTGGAGGTGGTCGTCCGGGGAGCGCCTTCCGTGCCCGAGGCACGGGCGGTGGCGCGGGGCATCGTGGCTTCGCCGCTGGTAAAGACGGCGGTGCACGGCAGCGACCCCAACTGGGGGCGGATACTGGTGGCGGCGGGGCGGAGCGGGGTGGCTTTCGAGGAGGACAGGCTGGAACTGTCCATCGGCGGCATCCCCGTGTTCCGGCAGGGACGCCCCGTGTCCTTCAAGGCCGCGGAGGTCGTGAAGGTGCTGGACGGCGCGGAAACGCGGGTGGAACTTGACCTGAACGCGGGCGACGCGACGGCGACCGCCTGGGGGTGCGACCTCTCCGAGGAATACGTCGCCATCAACAGCGAATACACCACCTGAAAACGGTGGGGAGAGCATATGCCGAACGTGATTGTCGTGAAAATCGGGGGTGCCGTCTTCACCACGGAGGACAGCATTCTCCAGGACTTCGTCACCCTGCAGAAGGAGGGCAAGGCGCTGGTCGTCGTCCACGGGGGCGGTAACATCGTCACCGAGTGGCTGCAGCGACAGCGCATCGCGACCCGCTTCGTGCACGGGGAGCGCGTAACCGATAAGGAAACGCTGGACGTGGTCGTTTCTCTGCTGGGGGGACTGGCGAATAAAGGGATGGTGGCGGCGATTTGTAACATGGGCGGCCGGGCCATCGGTATCAGCGGTGTCGACGGCGCCATGGTGCAGGGGAAGAAGCGGAGCGAGGAGCTGGGGCTGGTGGGCGAGGTATTGCGGGTGGATACCCACCTGCTGGACGTCCTGCTGGCCGCCGGTTACATCGTCCTGGTCTCCCCGCTGAGCCTTCATGCCTCGGGACGTGCCGACATCGAGCCGCATATCCTCAACATCAACGGCGACCCCCTGGCGGGGGAAATCGCCGCGGCGGTCGGGGCGGAGAGACTTGTCTTCCTGACGGATGTTCCGGGGCTCCTTGACGGTGCGGGCGAACTGCGGGCGCGGCTGTCCGCGGCCGAGGCGGAGGAACTCGTCGACTCCGGGGCGGCGAGCGGGGGCATGGTCCCCAAGATAAAAGCCTGTATCCGGGCGCTGTCCGGGACGGCGGTCACCAGGATTATCGACGGCAGGAAGCCGCACGCTCTGCTGGCCGAGATGGCGGGCGAAGGCGGCGGGACGACGATTTATCGTTAGCGGGGGCGTATTATGGCGGACTGGCAGGCACTGGAAAAGAAATACTACATGAACCTTTTTAACCGCACGCCGGTAACCCTGGTGCGGGGAAAAGGCGCGCGCGTCTGGGACGACAAGGGACGGGAGTACCTGGATTTCGTCGCCGGCTGGGCGGTGGACAGCCTGGGGCATTGCCCCCCGGTGGTGGTCAAGGCGCTCACCGAGCAGGCGCAAATCCTCATCCAGACGTCCAACCAGTATTACACCATCCCCCAGTTGCAGCTGGCCGAGTTGCTGGTGAAGAACAGCTGCCTGGACAAGGTCTTCTTCGCCAACAGCGGCGCGGAAGCCAACGAGGGGGCGGTAAAGCTGGCGCGGCGCTACGGGGCAGCGCCACCGCAAGGGCGCCTATGAGGTCATCAGCACTTTCAGCTCTTTCCACGGGCGGACCCTGGGGATGGTCGCCGCTACCGGGCAGGTCAAGTTCCAGGAGCCTTACGTGCCCCTGCCCACGGGCTTCGTCAACGTGCCCTTCGATGACGTGGCGGCGCTCAAAGAAGCGACTACGGAGAAGACGTGCGCCGTCCTTCTGGAGCCGGTGCAGGGGGAGGGCGGCGTGAACGTGCCCGCCGACGATTACCTGCAAAAGGTCAGGGCCTGGTGCGATGAGCAGGGGCTGCTGATGATATTAGATGAAGTGCAGACGGGTATCGGGCGTCTGGGGACGCTCTTTGCCTACGAGCAGTACGGCGTGGAGCCGGACGTGATGACCCTCGCCAAGGGCTTGGGCAGCGGCGTGCCCGTCGGCGCTATTCTGGCGAAGGACAGCGCATCGGTCTTCGTGCCCGGGGAGCACGGCTCTACCTTCGGCGGCAACCCGCTGGCCTGTGCCGCGGCTTATGCTACCGTGAAATATATCCTGGATAAGGACATCTGCGGTAACGTGCGGCGCGTGGGGGCTTACTTCTGCGGACGGCTCCAGGAGCTGGTGACGAAGTATTCCCTGGTTTCGGGTATCCGCGGGCGGGGGCTGCTGCTGGCGGTGGAGTTCACGAAGGACGTCTCCGCAGACCTGCTGAACGACTGCCTGGCGCGGGGGCTGCTGGTGAATGCCGTGAAGCCGAACATCCTGCGCTTCATGCCGCCGCTGAACATCACCGAAAAAGAAGCGGACGAAGCGGTGAAAATCCTGGATGCGGCGCTGGCGGCGCTTGCCTGATGGCGCTGAGAATGCTTTGCTTACCGCAATATTTATGCGATAATGTTACCGATGACCGCGAGTAATCTGCGCAGGCTGGGAGTGCTGACCGTGCTGGTCGGTATCATGCTGCTGGCGGTGGTGCTGCTGGCGGGAAGCTATATCGAGGTCGGTATCACCGATGCTGTGGAAGCTGCCCGGATAACGGCCACGGCGTCCCGGATTAGCGGGGTTCCGCAGGCGGTGGCGGATGATGCCGCCGCGCTGGCCCATGAGCTCTACGGCAACAGCCGGGAAAAGTATGAGGAGTTCGCCCGGCAACTGGTCGGCAACTACCTGGAGGCGCAGGACAAGGACTTCGTGATTGTCTTCAACTCCGGGGGCTGGGGGTGGAAATCCGTAGACGCCTCCCCGGGCTGGCAGAGCATCATCGACGGCGTCCGTGAGGAGCTGGCGGCGGAGGACTATACCGCGGTGATGTTCAACTACCGCCGCACCAGCGAGAATATGCGCGGCCTTGCTAAGGAGTTCGTGGAGGCGGCCAACGGCTACCCCGCGAAAGCCCGTGACCTGGCCTACCAGGTGCGCTTTATCACCACCCACGCCCCGGAGGTCAGGGTGATTCTGGCCGGGGAGAGCAACGGCACCGTTATTTCCGATACCGCCATGGACCTGCTGCGGGACGAGCCCCGGGTCTACTCTATCCAGACGGGGCCTCCCTTCTGGCACCACCCGATGACGATGGACCGGACGCTGGTGCTGCGGGACAACGGCACCAGGCCGGATACCTTCACGCAGGGCAATATCCCCGTGATGCTCTGGGCGAGCATCCGGAGTTTCCTCGGGCTGTCACCTCCGGATGAGGCAGCCGGCACGGTGATGAACATGCTGCGCGCCCCCGGGCACGACTATTCCTGGGACTATCCCGTGGTCTATACAGAAATCGTGTCTTTTCTCCGGGAAAATTTCAGCCGGTAGCGGGCGGAAGCGCGCTGAGGAGTGGATTTGGATAAAGTAGTCCTGGCTTACAGCGGCGGTCTGGATACCTCGGTAGCCATCAAGTGGCTACGGGAGAAGAAAAGCCTGGAGGTTATCGCCTTCTCGGTGGACGTGGGCAACGAGCCCGATTTTCCGGCCATCCGGGAAAAGGCGCTGAAAATGGGCGCGGTGCAGGCCGTCGTCCATGATGCCCGCGAAGAGTTCGTGCGGGACTACGTTTTCCCCACGCTCCAGGCAGACGCCCTCTACGAGGGACAATACCCCCTGGCGACGGCGCTGGGGCGGCCGCTGATTGTCCGGCTGATGGTGCAGGTGGCCCGGGAAACGGGGGCAAAGGCAGTGGCCCACGGCTGCACCGGCAAGGGGAACGACCAGGTGCGCTTCGACGTCAGTTTCGCCGCGCTCGCGCCGGACCTGCAAATCATCGCCCCCGCCCGGGAGTGGGGCATGACCCGCGAGGAGACGATTGCCTACGCGGAGCAGCACGGCATCCCCATCCCCGTTACCTCCGCCAGCCCGTATTCCATCGACCAGAACCTCTGGGGGCGCTCCATCGAGTGCGGGGTGCTGGAAGACCCCTGGGTAGAGCCGCCGGAGGATGCCTTCATCTGGGCGAAACCGCCGGACAAGGCCCCCGCGGCGCCGGAATACGTTGAGATTGAGTTTGCCCGGGGCGTGCCCGTGGCGCTGAACGGAAAGCGCCTGGCAGGCATTCCCCTGATTGAGCAGTTGAACGAGCTTGCCGGACGGCACGGCATCGGGCGGATAGACCACATCGAGGACCGGGTGGTGGGCATCAAGTCCCGGGAGATTTATGAAGCCCCGGCGGCGCTGGTGCTACTGCGCGCCCACCAGGCCCTGGAAGCGCTGACCATGACGAAAGACCAGCTCCGCTTTCAACAGACCGTGGCGCAGGAGTTCGCCGGGCTGGTCTACAACGGGTTCTGGTTCACCGGCTTCCGCGAGAACCTGGCGGCTTACGTCGCCTCCTCGCAGCGCTATGTCAACGGCACGGTGCGCCTGAAGCTTTTCAAGGGGAGCAGCGTCGTCGTGGGGCGGAAGTCCCCGGACTCTCTCTACCAGCATGGCCTGGCGACCTATGACCGCGGGGACACCTTCGACCA
>JBDRGD010000111.1:0-11097 GCA_043818095.1 Chloroflexota bacterium | reverse complement strand
AGCGGTGAAACTCGCGGAAGCCCACCTGGACGAGCCCTTTCTGGTCTTTAACGGAGACGTCATTACTGAGATTGACCTGACCGAGATGCTAAAGCAACACCGGAAGGTCAAACCGAAGGTCAGCATCGCCCTGACGCCGGTAGAAGACCCGACAGCCTACGGCGTGGTGGAGACGGACAAGGAGGGGATGGTACGCCGCTTCGTGGAAAAACCGCCGCGGGAGGAAGTGACCACCAACATGATTAACGCCGGCATCTATCTCCTGGAGCCGGAGGTTTTGGGAGACGTGCCCGCGGGGGAAAAGTGCATGTTTGAGAACTGGGTCTTCCCGCGGCTGCTGGAGCGCGGCGAGGCGATGCTCAGCTATCCTTCCGGCGCTTACTGGATTGACATCGGCACGCCGGAGAAATACCTCCAGGCGAACCACGATTTGCTCCGGGAATGGGGCGAGGAGGTGCGTTTCCAGGGCAACAGCGAGGTCCATCCCTCCGCCCGAATTAAGGGCCCCGCCCTCATCGGGGAGGGCTGCATCATCGAGGAGAACGTGCAGATTACCGGCCCGGCGGTGCTCGGTCCGGGATGCCGGGTGGAGCGGGGCGCCAAAATAGAAGGGGCGGTCATCTGGGAAAATGTCCGCGTGGGTGGAAAGGCGGTCATGCATAACTGCATCATCGGCTCCGGGGTCCAGGCGGGTGTGAGGTCTCACGTGGCACAATACTGCGTCATCGGGGATAACGTGCGGCTGGGTGAGGGGGGGAGGGTGCCGGAGAGCACCCGCGTCGACCCGGACAGCTCCGTAAGGCCGGGGTAGCTAGGTCAGTAGGGCTTCAGGGACACATTTCCGGGGGGGTAATTCGTATTGTCTGAGAAAAGACGGGAACAGCCCGGTATATGGAATGTTTTTTACAGGAATAAGATATAGTTGGTCGGGATTGCTGGGATTTGCGCCGACGCCGATGACGACGTATACCGGTGTTTGCCGGTTAATTTTCCGGTAACGCCATAGCTGGTATGGTTTGCCCCATTCGATTTTGTCATTGAAATAGCCGGAACGGAATTTAGCCTCTATGAAAAACGTGATACCGTTTGGAGATTTGAATTTAAAGTCCGGATTTTTCGTACTTTCAACGAAGTCGTCCCGGTTACTTGCGTAGTTGTGAGTTTTATCGAGTAAAATATATTTATCTTTAGGGAATAGATGTTGACGCACGTAGGATTCAAAATCCTCACCCTTTCGGTAAGTCTCTGGGGTACTGATTTCTTTCCCGGCCTTGAGGAGGAGATTCATAATAATGCTCCTGAAAACAAATTGCCTTATTAATGGTAAAACTGTCTCTACCTCAACACAATGGTTATTTAGTACTAAGCCGACCGCAGGAATCTATTTGAAATGCCAATGGTGCAGCTAATTATTTTCACAGACCTCGACGGCACGCTGCTGGACCTGAAGACCTACTCATATCAGGCGGCGCTGCCGGCATTGGACTACCTCCGGGAAAAAGGGGTTCCGGTGGTCTTCTGTTCCTCCAAGACGCGGGCGGAGCAGGAGTATTACCGGCGAAAGCTGAGGGTAAACGCGCCCTTCATCGTGGAGAACGGGGGGGCGGTCGTTATTCCTGAGCGATATTTCACGCGGGAGTTTCCCTATCAGCGTGCCGAAAACAGCTACCGGATAATCGTCCTGGGAGTGCCGTATGCGGAAATCCGGCGGAAGCTGGCAGAAATCAGGACGGCTTCCGGCGTTAATTTCCGCAGCTGGGGAGACATGACGGACGCGGAGGTGGCGGAAATCACGGGACTGGATATCGGGATGGCGCGGCTCGCCCGGCGGCGGGAATACAGCGAAACCCTTTTCCTGGAGAACGGTGCAGGAGTGGCGGAACTGTCAGCAGCGGTAAGCAAAGCGGGGCTTTATCTCACGCCGGGCAGCCGCTTCCACACGGTGACCGGTGCCCACGACAAGGGGACGGCGGTTAAAGCCCTGACGGCGCTCTTTGGGGAGAGCCGCGGCCCGGTGACGACTGTGGGCATCGGGGACGGCCCGAACGACGGGCCGATGCTGACGGATGTGGACATCCCGCTGCTGGTGCAGCGCCCCGACGGGCGCTGGTCCGACGTGACAGTGTCTGACCTGCAGCGGATAGACGGCATTGGGCCGGAGGGGTGGACAAAGGCGGTCCGGGAGCAGGTAGCGCCGCTAATCAAAACTTGATTTTCAGGCTGACGATTTCAAAGGGCTTCACCCAGAGATTGATTTTCCGGCTGCGGAACCTGACGTGCCCCTCTTCCTCTTCCAGCAGGTTTACCCTTTTCACGCTCACCGGTTTCCGGTAGAAATAGATTTCACCCCGCGTTCTCTCGCCTTTGGTCTCGAAAAACCGGAGGACGGTCTCCTCGGACTTCTCCGCCTTTTTGAAGGCGACCATTATCAGGTTTTCCGGATTTATCCTGATAAAGGAGAAACTGCCCGGGAAGCTGCCTCTCCCCTTCACCCCGGGCAGCTGGAAAGCGCTGAGGCCGCTGTTGAACTCCCAGGCGGGCTTGAAGGCGTTGCTTTCTTTCCAGCCCTTCTTGTGAGGGTAGAGGGAGTATTCGAAGGTGGCGGTCTTGAACTCCTGGGCATCCGGGGTGGGGATGGCCGGCCCGGTAACGCCGTCCGAGGCGAGCATTAAAATGCTGCGCAGCAGCGTGAGGTAAATCTCCCGGTCCCGGACTTCATGGGCGGGCAGCCCCTTGTTGATAAGCGTGACGCCGCGGTCTTTGTCCGCGTAGTCTATCCAGTTGAGCGCCGGGAAGATGCCGCAGGGCTGCTCCTTCCAGCCTTTCCGGGGCTTGACATGGTACTGGTCCACCGGACGGCTGATGACGCCGAACTGGGTCTCCGACTGGTATTGAGGGGAGTCGATGTTGGTGGAGAACTTGACTCGGATGCGCACCTGGGGGTGGCGGTTGTTCAGCGTGGTGATGAAGTCGATGCGCGGGATGTCTCCGTAAATGATGATTTTCTTGTGGATGCTGATGAAGCTGTGCCGCCACATCAGCGGTCTCAGCTTGTCCAGCAGGCGGTAGGGCCATATCAGGGAATAGTAGTCGCTCTCGATGTCGATAATCCGGCGCAGCGGGGTCTTGTTGATGCGGAAGCTCTTCGTCTTGAATTTGCCGAACATGACGCCGGTGTTGCTTTCCGTCTTGAAGGACTGCTCGATGTTCTGGCGGTGATAGTAGAGGTCGCCGATTTCCTCTTCGAGGACCAACTCGTTGCCCCGGAGGAGTTTCTTGCCCTCTTGATAGACGTCGATAAGCCCGTTAGACGGGTCGACCTTGACGCTGAAGAACTGGTTCTGGATGGTGTTTCCGGTGATTTTAATCCCGGCGGCGGGATAGCCCCTGGGGTTCCGGTGCAGTATCTTGTAGGTGCGGTAGCCGAAGGGGGGCACCGTGGCCACGAATCCCAGCTTTACCGTCTGGTAGGAATCGTCCGCGTAGCGGCTGAACTCCAGGATTTCAACCTCGATTTCCTCCCGCCCGCTTTTCAGTCCCTCAATCCGCTTGATTTTGCCCCGGTCAAATCCCATCTCCACCTCCACCCAGTTTTTCACCTCCCAGGAGAGGGGATTGAAGACGACGATGTCGTCCTGGTTCTGAAGATGCCCGGCAATCACCGTGCAGAAATCGTTGAGAATCTGGTGGAGGTGCGTGTCCAGGTAGGCGAAGTTGTCACTGGCTTCCTGGTAGCCTTCATCCATGCCCGTTCCCGGCGCGACGTCATGGAAAGCCCCCCAGAGGACCTTCTTCCAGTTGTTTTTGAACTCGTCCGCCGGGTAGGAGACGCCCAGCAGCCAGGCGACCGTCGCCCACTTCTCACAGGCGAGAATGAGGTTTTCGTAGCGGCGCAGGCCCTGCTTGACCCACATACGGGTGGAGAGGCAGTTGGGGAAGACCTGGGAATACCTGCCCGAGTAAAGCTCCCCCTTGCGGACCTCGAGCCGTCCGGCGGTCTCTTTCTCCATCTCGCGGAAAAACTCCACGGGCGTGGCGATAAGCATTTTTGCCTCCGGGTGGTTGCGGTTCCAGCGCTTTACCACCCGGGTGGTCTCCGGCTGCGGGGGGATGGAGCCGCTCCCGGAGCCCATGAGGATATGGGAAGACGTGGCGTAGTCCTTGAGAATGTTGAAGTTCTCTTCCAGGTGGGGAAACTCGAGGCCCGCCCGGTAGCCCAAAGGCATCCAGTGGGTAAGAATCCGGGTGCCGTCCAGCCCCTGCCACCAGAACTCGGAGGGCTTGTCCTTATTTGCCCCCCGCCGGAAGGCGAAGTAACGGTAGCCTGACTTGCGGTAAATCTGGGGGAGCTGGGTGTTGTAGCCGAAGCTGTCCGCCCCCCACATCACGGGAACGTCCACCCCGAATTTTTCCTTCAGGTACATTTTACCGAACTGGATTTCCCGGACCAGCGTTTCGCCGTGGGGAATCATCGTATCCGCCATGAGATATTCGCCGTTGGCGATTTCAATCTTGCCTTTCTGGATGTTCTTGCGGATGTCGGCGAAGAGGGTGGGGTTCCTTCTTTCGATTTCCTCCAGCAGGGAGACCTGCTCGATGAGGAATTTGTATTCCCGCCGGGACATGAGCTCGATGGCGGGCTTGAGGATAAGCTCGATGTTGATGTAGAAATAGTCTTCTTTGGTGAACGCCCAGACGGCGTCATAGTGGCTGTGAGGCACGAGGTAGATATAATGCATGCCGCCTCCCTCTGCGGTGGCTTTCGGACGCGACCCGTGGGACGGCCCGGTTAGTTTGTTATTATACCACAGCCCGCTCGATGACGGAATCCGCCGGCAGTTTACTCCGAGGCAGAGGATGCTGCCTGCTCTCCGGAGTGATGAGACAAAAAGTCCACAATTACCTGTCTTTCCGGGGCGGTCTCCGGCAGGTTTTCCAGGCTATGCCCGTAGCGCCGGAAAAGCGCGTTGGCAACCTCCCCGGGGTCGACCACCCTGCTCACCTCCGCGTACTGCTCCGGGGAGAACTTGCCCCCCGGGGCCGCCCTGGCGTAGCTCTGCAGGGAAGCGACCGCGCAGGACGGGTCCGAGTGAAAAAGACCGGTTAAATAGTGGTTGGTCTCTTCACGGGAGCCGTAACGCGCCCAGAGCATCAGGAAGAGGGGGGCGTCCGCGGCGAATTTCGGGAAAAGCGGCACCGCCGCGGTGATACTGCGGATGCGGGAGACGACGATGCGCCCTAGCTTTTCCTCTTCCGCATGGGACAGGAAACGCCGTCCGTTGCTTTCTTTGGCGGAGAGCAGCCAGAGCAGGGAACGCGCGGCGAAGGAGATGGGCTTGTCCGATGGTGCGGACGTCTTGCCACCGTAAATGGTTGCCGCCAGCAGCGATGGCTTGAGAATCAACAGTCCGACCGCGCCGATAAGGATGACGCCGATAATGATAATCGTCCAGAAGAAGGGGGTGCCGGTGGGTGGTTGGGAATCTTGGGGTGGGAAATCGATTGGGGGTGCAGGAGGCGGCGGCGGTATGGTGATTACCTGCGGGGGCACCTGTTCGATGATGACCGGCGGGACGGGCGCTACGGTTTCGTCCCGCACGGTGAAAATGCCGATGGCGGAGCGGTCGCCCCCGACTGGCTGGACCACCCAGAAGTAGGTTTTACCGTAAGTCAGCTCCTGCGCTACCCGGTACCCCGGCTGGCCGACAGTAGTGTCGACGATAGGTGAAGAAAAGGCATCGTTGTCCGCCAGCAGGAAACGGTATTCCGTTGCACCGCTGACCGGACTCCAGGAAAAGGAAGGCCTGGTCATGACGTCGGTGGCGCCGTTAGGCGGCACCAGCAGTGCTACTATCTCAGCGATAGCGGGGTCGACGCTGAAGCTGCGGGAGAGGGAATAGGGGCTGACGGCGGGACGGTTCATCCGTACCCGGCAATAATAACTTGTCCCCGGCGTGAAATTAAATCGCTCGTCCCCGGCGCGTTCCGGGCCGGCGATGACGACCACCGTGCTCTCCGTAGAGGTGACGGTGATGGCCGTTGCCAGGCTCAGGAAATCCGGGTCATAGGCAATCTCCAGTTGATATTCCGTGGCATCATCCAGGCCGTTCCAGGAGAAGGTGACCTCACGGGCGATGCCGGTGATAGGGTTTACCGGCACGTGGAAGTCCGGTGACGGAGAAGTCAGCACGAGCTGCGTCAGCAGAAAATCGAATCGGTACAGCTTCGGAATGCCGTTTGTCTTCAGCGCCCACAGCCGGTCTTCCGGCCCTTCTTTCAGGGCGCGGGGCATCGCGTTCATTTTGACCTGGCTGTCGTCGGGGTCGGTGGCGGGACCGGTCGGCCGTGAGCCCCAGACGGCGGGAACGCCGGTCACGGTGCGCGGGGAAAGGTACTGGCGCAGGGCGCTCTGGTTGGTCGTGCTGTCGAACTCCAGGGCGTAAAGGCTGTCGCCGTGCATCGCCAGCCCGTAGATACCGCCGGGGATACTGGCGGAGACGGCGGTCCAGCTGTGACTGCTGCCGATGGTCCAGCGGAAGATTCGCTGCCGGGGAACGCTGCTGGCGGCGTAGATAATCCGGTTCGTGGCAAAATCCGGGTCGGCGATGACCTGGATGCGGCCCGCGGAGGTGGGGAGCGACCGCGGAAGATTGCCCCAGGTCCGGGCACCGTCCAAGGAATAAGCCACGATGCCGTTAATGCTCCCGGCGAGCAGCGTGTTCCCGCCGGCGCTGACCAGGGTGAAGCCGGTGCCTTCCCCGAGGGTGGTTTTCACGGGGTTTGTCCAGGTGAGGCCGCTGTCGCGGGAAGCGGTGACCTCGCCTACCGTGTTTAAAGCATAGACTACCCTCTCCCCGGCTACCGCCAGGTCCTGGATGGTCAGGGAGCACGGATAGGCGGACCAGTCCGCCGCGCCGCCGCTGCCGCTGTAATAAAGCATGTTACCGCCCTTCTCGGCGGCGTAAACCGACTCGGGGTTACCGGGGGCAAGGCGGACGAGATAGTCCCCGGTGCCGGGCTGGCGGAGCACTCTTTCCCAGGAGTCATTCTTTCGCCAGAGGCTGAGGTCGGCCCCGTCATCGCTGGCCAGGAAGATCGTCCTGCCGTCGGCGGATAGAGCGAAGTCGCTGAGATTCGCCAGGGTAGTATCAATCAGTCCGGTATCACGGAAGGTCTCCCCGCGGTCACCGGAAAGGGCGAAGGCGCTCTCGTTCCCGGAGGTCCCCGCCGCCGCCATGTCTCCTGCCCAGATGACCGCCGTCCGGAATTCCCCTCCGGGGCTGAGCAGCCGCCGCGAGCTGCCGATGGTGGTGGTGGCCGGGCCGGGGTAAAAGTAGACGGTATTGCTTTCCAGGGCGCCGGCGACGAGGTTATTCCCGCGGAGAGCGACCCGGTAGATACCAGCGCCGCGGAGCAGCGGCGTAGAGGCGCCGCTTTTTATTGCATAGATGCCGCTGCCTTCCCGGGCGGCGGTATTGCCCGTGACCGCCAGCCCGAGGAAAGCCGCCGTGGGGCCGCCCTCATTATCCCCGGAGAAAGCGAGGGAGGCGGCCGAGACGTCAGCGATGCCTGCTGCGCTGACGAGCGCCAGGGGAAAACCGGTGAAGCCGGCGCTTTCGTTCCACCTCATGGACGTGACGTCGAGCACCTGGAAATCAACGGAAGCACCCGGATGCACGCTCACCGCGCCCAGGAGAGGGCTGTCGGCAAAATCCGGGTTGAAAGCAACCGCCCGGACGGCGGCACCGCTGCGGAACCCCGGTGGCAGGGTAGCGTCCTGCCATGCCGGGGAGGCGTTCGCCGAAGACTTGAGCCAGATACCACCCCCGCCCGCCCGGTCCTGCCCGGCAACGGCGTAATAGCGAATGCCGCCGGTGGCCGGGGAAACAGTGATTGCGGAAACGGCTGACGCCGGGCCTCCCCCCGCCCCGAACGCCCCGGCGGGCTGCCAGGAGGCGCCCCCGTCCGTAGAGATATAGACCAGAGCTTCGCCCCGGCTCGCGATGGCGACGGTCGCGGCATCATCGGGCGCCACCGCCACGAGGTCGGCGGCGAAGGGTGTCTCCAGGGTCAGCCAGGTCTTCCCGGTGTCGGTCGATTTGTAGAGAAACATTTCGGCGATACTGTCGCCGGGAGCGGCGTAGATGGCGGTGCCGCCGGTATCCGCGGCGAGGTCTCGGATATCCATGCCGGGGGGGCTGAGGACGTGACTTTCGCGGCCCGGCAGGGCTTCCGCGGTCCAGGCGTTGGGTGCGGCGTCGGCAGGGGAGGGGAACAACGCGGGAAAGCAGAGCAGTCCTGCCGCCAGCAACGCCGGTATTGTCCGAAAAAGTTTTTTCATTTGTGTCCTATTTTACAACGTTTCCCGGATAACGTTACAATGAATTTAGGGTTTGTTTATATCGCTCCGGATTTTTTTACGCCTTGTTTCCGCCCGCCATGATTAGATAGTAACTGAGATGACGGAGGAAAGGCATTCATGTTAGCCGCGCTGTGGGGCAGCATTACCGCCTACGCTACGCTGGCGGAAGGGACTTACCGCCAGCAGTGGCAGAACATCGGCCTCAAGGCGGCGTATGTCCTGCTGCAGCAGATCGACCTCGTGCTGACGGTACTGGCGGTCCAGCACGGTTTCCGTGAGCTGAATCCCCTGATGGTCAAGATGTTAAGCGCCCCGCTCCTGCTCATCATGGTGAAAGTCGTCCTGCCTCTGGTAGTCGCCTGGTTCGTCCCGGGCAGGCTGCTCCTCCCCGCCAGCGTCCTGCTGCTGCTGGTGCTCTTCTGGAACCTGAAGGAAATATTCATTTTCCTCTTCTAACCTGCTCTAACAGTTTTACATAATCATCGGCGCGATTCCTTCCTGAAAATCTTCTCCAGACAAGTCGGTCTCTCCCAACAGTTAACAAATGCGCCGGATTCCGCTACAATGTGGATGGAGGTCGGTCTTGGCTGCTTCACGGTCGGAATTTGAGGAGAGTCTCCGCGAGCATCTGGGTAATCTCTATACCGGGACGGTGGTGGAGCACAGCCTGCACCCGCGGAACCTTGGTTCCCTGGAAAGTCCGGATGGCTACGCCCGCTTCACCGGGGATTGCGGCGATAGCGTGGAGCTCTGGCTGAATGTCCGGGACGGGATGGTCAGGGACATTGCTTTCACCAGTGACGGCTGCAGCGCAACCATCGCCGCCGTCAGCATGATGACGGAGCTAACCCGGGGGAAAAATCTCGACAAAGCGCGGGGAATCCGTCCGCAGGACGTCCTGGAAGCTCTGGGCGGACTGCCGCCGGGAAATATGCACTGCGCGCAGCTTGCCGTGGATGTGCTGCGGCAGGCAATCCTTGACCACGAGGTTATGCAGCGCGACCCCTGGAAAAAGCCTTACCGCCGCTACGGATGAGACTTTAGTTACGGCATGCTGACGCGGTTTATGGGAAAATAGCGGCGGAGGTGAGCATGACTGACGACAAGGTAAAGGAACTGGAAGCAAAACTCGCCGAGCTGCGCTCGAGGTGGCCTTCTCATTCCGCGCCGGTCTCCATGTGGATGGATCTGGAAGAGCTTGAGGAGGCGCTGGCAAAAGCCAAGAAGGAGGCAGCCGCGAAATAATGCCGGGCAAGATGGCTCTGGTCCATTTCCGCGACTGTCATCCGGAAAGCTGCCCGGAAGGGGTTTGCCGGGCAGTGACGGCCTGTCCCCATAAGCTTATCAAGCAGGAAGCCACCTATGAGAAACCGATGCCGGACCCGGCGCTTTGCCGGGGCTGCGGCGATTGTGCCCGGGTGTGTCCGGCACATGCGATCGAAATCGCTAAGGTGTGAGAATGTCTCCAAAGAAAGCTAAACCGCCTAAGTCAGGAGGGAAGTCCGCCACCGGCGGAGTGACGCAATACTATGATGCTGCCGCCCGGGAATACGACGCCTGGTTTGAAGGCGACGGCAGCCTCGTCTTCGATACCGAGGTCCAGGCCCTGGAAGCTCTCTTGCCGGAGCTGCCCCGTTCCTGGCTCGAGGTGGGCATCGGCAGCGGGCGTTTCGCGCTGGCGCTGGGCATAGATACCGGCCTCGACCCCTCACGCGGCATGAGCGATATCGCTAAAGAGCGCGGTCTGAAGGTCATCCTGGCGAAAGGGGAAAAGCTCCCCTTCGCCGATGCGTCTTTCGGCACGGTCTTTCTCCTCTTCACTCTCTGTTTTGTGGAATCGGTAGGGGACGTCCTTAAAGAGGCTTGCCGCGTCATCCAGCCCGGCGGCAGGGTGGTGGTGGGTGAGGTGCTGAAGGACAGCCCCTACGGCAGGTATTACCGGGATAATAAAGACAATCACCCCTGGTACCAGTTCAGCAACTTCTGTCATTATGAAGACCTGGAATCCCGCCTCAAGGAAACGGGTTTCTCCGTGGGCAAAGTGCTCTCCACCCTTTTTCAAAAACCGCGGGAAGTATTCACCCGGGAAGAGCCCCGGGAGGGGTATGACCGTGATGCCGGCTTTACCGTTATCGTAGGGGAGAAAAAAACCGCCAAGTGATTCTTGACTGATGACGAAAAAAGCCGCGGAACAGGCTAAAGAACAGGCGCAGAATATCCGGGAGACGGTAAAAGTCCTCCGCGGTTTCCGCCGGGAGAGAGATAATCTTATTCCGGTTCTACAGGGGGTCCAGGCTCGGCTAGGCTACCTCCCCCGCGAGGCGATGCTGACCGTGGCGGAGCACCTGGGGCTGCCGCCGGTGGACGTCTATGAAGTGGTAACCTTCTACAACCAGTTCCGCCGCCAGCCGCCGGGCAAGCACTCCTTCCGGGTCTGCCTGGGCACCGCCTGCCACATGAAGGGCGGCTATATCACCCTGGATGCCTGGAAACGCCGATTGAACATCGACGCCGGGGAAACTACCGCCGACCGTGAGTTCGACCTGGATACGGTGGCCTGCGTGGGCTGCTGCACCATGGCGCCGGTGACCGTGGTGGACGACAAGCCGGAGGCGGAGGTGACCCCCACGCGCGTGGACGGGCTTTTGCTCGCTTTCGAGATGGCGAAACCGAAAGATAAATCATGAAATCCGCGGTGAGCAACACGATATCCGGCAACTTCGCCGGAATTCAGA
>JBDRGD010000110.1:0-29530 GCA_043818095.1 Chloroflexota bacterium | reverse complement strand
ATGAACCGCCTCAATGGTTTCAATCTTCTTTCCCCGGCAGGCTCTGCCGGCAGTTATTGCGCGTTATTGACCGAAAGATACGGGGGAGGACAAGCGGAACCGGGTTGCTTCTTCCCGCCGCGGTCCCGCCTGTCTTCTCCCCGATTTGTCCGTCAAAAATTCCCTGATATCGTTCCCGGAACTAATTCGCCGGGAACGGGTAGATGTTCGGGTTCATCGCCGGGGATTTATCGGCAAGTGCCTTCAGCCGATTTACGATTTCTTTGCCGGGCACGCCCCTCTTTTCCGCGTCCGCAATCCAGTTGCCGGTGACAGGGGCGGCAATCTGCAGCATCCTGGTCCTCTCGTCGGAGGAGACGCTGGAGAAATTCATGCCTGCTTCCTTTAAGCTTGTGAAGGTGGCGGCCTGGCCACCGCTCGCCAGCTCGTTACTCCACCAGCCGATCGCCCCGGCGGCGATACCGGAAATCGCTCTCTGGTCTTCGGGGGAAATCTTGTTCCAGACGTCCTTGTTTATCAGCCAGGCGTGCGCGGCCTGGGCCCCCCAGAAGTCCAGGTTGACCAGCTGGTCGGAGACCTCCGCCAGCTTGCGTGAAAGGACAACCTCTGCGGCGTAAACATAGGAATCGACGGTGCCCTTCGCCATGGCGTCATAAAGCTCGCCCGAGGAAAAAGACACCGGGTCCCCGCCCAATGCCCTGACGACGTCCTGGTTCAGACCGCTGCTCCACATCCTCCTGCCCTTGAAATCGGCCACGGTCAGAATCGGTTTTCCCTTGCTGCCCAGGACCAGAGGGGCACCGGTGAGGAAGAAGAGGGGCACCACGTTGTTGTTGTCGAACTCTTCGCGCATGAAAGACCAGTCACGGTAAAGCTGTGTCAGCGCCGTGGGCTGGGCGACGAAGCCCCGGAAGATGAAGGGGAGACCGGAGGCATAGGTTACGGGGAGGTCCCAGGGATGGTAGGCGAGGGACAGCTGTCCCAGGTCCGCCGTCCCCGGTTTGCTGATCATTGCCAGGTACTCCGGGGGCGGGCCGAAGGGGGAACCCCAGTTATTTTCGATGGTGACCCGGCCGCTGGTCCTCTTGGCCACCTCATCGGCGAACCAGATATTGACCGTGGCGTTGGGGGACCCTCCCGTCTTGGGGGGCGGTGTGTTAATCGTGGAGACCAGCTTGATTGGTGCCGGTGCCGGAGCGGGAGCGGGTGCCGGTGACGGGGATGGTGATGGTGCCGGTGCCGGTGATGGAGAAGGCGCCGGAGACGGGGATGGTGCCGGTGCCGGAGAAGGCGCCGGGGATGGTGATGGTGCCGGCGCCGGTGCCGGTGCCGGCTGGCTGCAGGCCCCCAGGACCAGGACAGCCACCAGCATTAATGCCAGGCCGAGGAATAATATTTTTTTCATCTGCACAATCCTCCTTCTGTGTTAACGGGATGGGCCACTGCCTTTCACGTAAAATTTTACCTGCTATCGCCTCCTCTCTTTGTGAGCCTTTGCGGTTCCGGGAGTTAAAGGTAATAGAAAAATTATACTAAAACAGTATACGGAGCGCAAATTCGTATCTGAAGGGGAGGAATAAGGCGCCAAATGGTACCGTCCCGACGGTTATGGTGACGGGGGTAATGGGCCGCAACGGGGCCGGAGCAGGCCGGACAGTACGTATTAACACATCAATATGTCACTTGATGGACTTGTCTTTTCAACAATGTTAGGCTATAATGCGGAAAATGAATGTACCATCGGTTTGCCAAGCGTCCGATGGTAATTCGTTGGTGGCACTCTCTCCCATATTCTTGTGATTCAAGGATGTTTCTTAGTGTAGACAGAAGTAAAGGGGGGTGGTTGCTGATTGCCCAGGATGTACGTTCAGGTCAGCTGAGAAAAACTAAGGAGAAGTTAACGTGATGAAAAAGAGAACCTCATTATTACTGGTTATCGTCGGCGTGCTGGTCTTAAGCCTGGTGTTGAGCGCCTGCGGCCAGTCCGCCCCGGCCCCCGCTCCGGCCCCTGCGCCCGCACCCGCACCCGCCCCGGCACCTGCCCCGGCCCCCGCTCCGGCACCTGCCCCGGCCCCCGCTCCGACGCCGGCACCGAAACCGGCGGCCCCGGTCATCACCATGAGCCTGGGGCACTGGTCATCCCCGATGCATCCCATCCAGGTAGGCGCCTATGAACCGTGGGCGAAGATTATCGAGCAGCGCACCAACGGCAGGGTGAAGATTGAATTCTTCCCCGGCGGCGCCCTGGGTAACGCCCGCGCCCATTACGAGAAGATGACCGCGGGCCTGCTGGACATCTCCATGTTCATTCCCGCCCTGGTAACCGGCACTTTCCCCATCTCCGAGGGTGTAGGCCGGCTGCCGTTCATCGGCAATGATGACCTTGCGGCGGCACAGGCGATGGAGACCCTTTATGAAGAGGGCCTGCTGGACAAGTCTTTCTACGATAACATGCACATCCTCTGGATGTCCTCCAACGCTTCGGCATCCGTCGTCATGACCGCCAAGAAGCAGATTCTCACCCTGACGGACATGAAGGGGGCGAAAATCCGCGGTTCCGGCGAGACCATGAAGCTGGCGCTTCAGTCCGTCGGCGCGACGATGGTCCAGATGAGCGGCCCCGAGATGGAACCGGCAATAGCCAAAGGCGTCATTGACGGCGGCTTCGTGGCTTATGCCGGCGCCAGGGACTATGGTCTGGTCGGCACGATAAAGTATATCGCCGAGACGCACCCTTACCTGGGCCTGGGCAACATCGGTCTGGCGATGAACAAGGAGACCTGGGAAGGCCTGCCGGACGACATCAAGAAAATCATCGACGAGGAAGCCGGCATCAAGGGTTCCATGCTGCAGGCGAAGGCCTATCACGACTCCGACCAGGTGGTCAAGGGCGAGTTCATCTCCCTGGGAGTGCCCATCGTTTCCTTTAACCTTGACGACATGGACAAGTGGCAGAAAGCTGCCAGCGGCGTGAAGGACACCTGGATACAGGAAATGGCGGGCAAGGGACTCGGTGACCAGGCGGCTCAGGCTGCCAAACGCTATGTAGAGCTAATCCGGCAATTCGAGGGGCGGTAAAGCCGCCCCTCCCCCCGCCCCCCTCCGGACAATAAACGAAGAAGGCAGGTGAGATGCCAGAAACAAGCGAGGAACAACCCTCCTCGGAGAGTTGGCTTGCGTCGGCGTATCGCAAGCTGAAGGCTGTCTATTTCGGGCTGATTGTCATCAGTATCGGCGTTATCTTCATTATCATGGTCGTCAGCTCGGCGGACGTGTTCGGCAGATACTTCCTGAGCCGGCCGGTGACGGGAGCGCTGGAAATCATCGAATACGCCATGGTTATCGTCTTTTTCCCCGGCCTGGCTTACATCCAGTCGAAACGCGGGAACCTGATAGTGGAGGTAATCCACGACAAGTTTCCCAAGAAGGTCCAGAGCGCCATCGAGACACTGGGTCTCCTCATCGGCATATTCATGTTCGGACTGATTGTCTGGCAGAATACGCTGAGCGGGCTTGATTATTTACACGGATCGGGCGCCAGCACGCTGCTGCACATCCCGGTCTGGCCATTCAAGTTTGTTATCGTCGTCGGCGCTTTCTTCGTCGGACTGGAAATGCTTATCCAGTTTATCCAGCGTATCAATCCTTTTAAACGTTCAGAGGAGGCCGGAGAGCATAATGTCTGATGTCGCTATCGGCGCCATTGGTCTCACTGTAGCAATCGTTATCATGCTCATCGGCTTTCCCATCGGCATCTCCTTCTTTGCCGGTGGCATTCTGGGGCTCGGCCTGCTCGTCGGCTTTGAAAAAGCGGTAAGGGTCATGGCGAGCGTGCCCTACGATACTTTTACGAACTATGTGCTGATGGCCGTGCCCATGTTCATCCTCATGGGTCGTATTTGCATGGGCAGCGGCATCAGTCGCGGTCTTTACGATTTCGCGCACCGGTGGCTGGGCCATCTGCCCGGCGGCCTGGCCATCGCCACGATAGGCGCCTGCGGCATGTTCTCCGCGGTCACCGGTTCCAGCATGGCCTGCGCCGGTGCCATCGGCAGTATCGCCATGCCGGAGATGAGCCGTTACAACTATAATAGATCCCTGGCGGCGGGGGCTATTTCCGCCGGGGGCACGCTGGGTATCCTGATACCGCCCAGCATGGCTTTTATCTGGATCGGCATTCTCACGGGCACCAACATCAGTAAACTGTTTATCGCCGGGATTGTGCCTGGAATCATGCTCGCCGCGATGTACATGGTAACGACGTACATCATGATTCGCATCAAGCCCAGCCTGGGACCTCCGGGAAGGCCAGCACCTGGCGGGAACGCTTCATCGCTACCAGGGGCACTTCCGGCATGATTGCGCTGTTTTTACTGGTCATCGGCGGCATCTATTTCGGGATATTCACGCCGGTAGAAGCGGGGGCCATCGGGGTGCTGGGGGCCATCCTCATCTCCTTTGTGGGCAGGACCTTCAGCATCAAGATGCTGGTCAACTCGCTTTCGAGTACCGGGCAGACGGTCATCACCATCATGATGATACTGCTCGGCGCCATGGTCTTCAATACCTTCATCGCCCTGAGCAAGCTGCCCTACTGGCTATCCAACACCATCACCGATTCCGGCCTACCACCTTACGGCGTCCTGATCGCCATCATTCTGCTCTATATCCCGATGGGCATGTTCCTGGACACGCTGGCGATGGTGATACTGACGGCGCCCATCTTCTTCCCGATGGCGCTAGCCCTGGGGTTCGATATTTTCTGGTTTGCCGTCATCGTCGTCATCATGATTGAGGCCGCGCAGATTTCGCCGCCGGTGGGCATGACGTGTTTCGTGGTCGCGGGGTTAACCAAGACGCCTTTATCCGTCGTGTTCAAGGGCATCATACCCTATGTGCTGGTACAGTTTCTGGCCGTGGTCATCATCGTTCTCGTCCCTCAGATTGCCACGTTCCTGCCTCACCTGATGATGGGGTAAACTGTGCCCGCCCGGGTGATAATGCGCGTGGGCAGGCATGACAGGCAGAATGACATGCGGGGTGTTTCAGCGTGTGCTGACGGAACCGCGATAAGACGGGGTGCTTTCCTTGAAAATAATCGCTGTTGAAGAACATTTTTTCACCCGGAACTACGTCCAGCATTTAGTCTCGCGGAAGGACTACCCGAAATTCGAGATAACCCGGGACCATAACCAGAGCGAAGAGGTGCGCCTGTGGCACTCTCCGGGGCATTACACGGTCCAGGAACAGGAAGAGTGGTCCCGGAAACTGGACACCGGCGAGGGGCGGTTGCGGGAAATGGACGAGCACGGCATCGCTATGCAGGTGCTTTCCTTTGCTGCTGCCCTGGAGCTATTAGAGCCCGCCGAGGGCGCCGCGCTGGCAAAAGCGACGAATGACGAGCTGGCTGAAATCGTGGCGGCGCACCCGGACCGCTTCGCGGGCTTTGCCGCCCTGGCGGCCCAGGACCCGGACGGGGCCGCGGCGGAGCTGGAAAGAGCGGTCACCAAGCTGGGGCTGAAAGGGACCAAGATAAACGCCCACGTCGGCCGGGAATTCCTCGACGAGGAGAAATACCGGGTGATATTCGAGACGGCCGCGCGGCTCGGCGTGCCGGTATATCTCCATCCCATGCAGCCCTCCCCGGAGATGATAAAGCCGTTCCAGGCATATCCCGGGCTGGCGGGGCCGATATGGGGCTTCGCCGCCGCGGCGGGGCTGCAGGCTATACGCCTGATTTACAGCGGTATCTTTGACCGGTGTCCGGGGCTGAAGATTATCCTCGGGCACCTGGGAGAGGCGCTGCCGTTCTGGCTATGGCGCCTGGACAACCGCTGGGAAAGGGACAAAATCACCACGCACCCGCTGACGAAGGACCTCCGGAAAAAGCCCGGGGAGTATCTCCGGGATAATTTCCTCGTGGCCACCAGCGGGATGTTTTCCCTCCCGGCGTTCCAGTGTGTTTATCAGGAGCTGGGCGCGGAGCGTATCATGTTCGCCGTGGACTACCCCAACGAATCGAACCGGCAGGCGGTGCAGTTCCTGGAGCAGCTGCCCGTCAGTCACGAAGATAAGGAAAAGATCTGCCACCTTAACGCGGAGAGACTGCTGAAGCTCTAAAGAGGAAAAACATCGGATAACAGCACCGCTCGGGCGAAAAAATAATAAAAAATAATGCGAAGGAGAGAACCATGAAGATTGTCCGTTTTGCCGCCGGGAGAAAGGTGAAATACGGAGTGCTCGCTAAGAAGGAGATACGCAGTCTGAGCACCAGCCCGTTCGCGCAGTTCAAAGGTCCGGGCAGCGCGTTCAAGTACGACGGGGATACCTACCAGGAGAGCGAAGTCAAGCTACTGGCCCCCTGTCAACCTTCCAAGATTGTCGCCATCGGCCTGAACTACCAGAGCCATATCGACGAGGGGCCCAAGCGCGGTGTGGTTGCTACCCCGCCGCCCACCCCGACCAATCCTATCCTTTTCCTCAAGCCGTCCACCGCGGTCATCGGGCCCAACGCGGAAATTCTCCTGCCCTACCTGGACGGGCAGGTGGAATACGAGGGCGAGCTGGGCGTGGTCATCGGCAGGAAAGCGAAAGACGTCTCCCGGAAGGACGCCAAGAGCTATATCCTGGGCTATACCTGCTTCAACGATGTTTCCGAGCGTCTCGCCCAGCGCAGCGATAAGCAGTGGACCAGGGGCAAGGGGTTCGATACCTTCGCCCCCTTCGGCCCGTGGATTGAAACGGAGGTCAACCCGGACAACCTGAAGCTGGAGACCTTACTCAATGGAGAGGTCCGTCAGTCCAGCAGCACCAAATCCCTCATCTTCGGGATTTCAGAGCTGATATACTTTGTTACCCACGTAATGACGCTGCTCCCCGGTGACGTCATCGCTACCGGCACGCCGGAGGGCGTGGGGAAGATTGACGTCGGCGATAAGGTGGAAATCCGGATAGAGGGCATCGGCAGCCTGGTAAACACCGTCGCCTACCACAAGAAATAGCGCAGGGTTACCGCGCCGGGTGACCGGGTGGGGCGGGGAAAAGGCTTGAAGGAGAAGCTGATGGACATCGGTTTTATCGGTCTGGGCAACATGGGCGGCGCCATGGCGGTCAACATCTTGAAGGCGGGCTACAAGCTCACCGGTCATGACCGGAGACCTGAGGCAAAGAAACTCCTTCAGGAGAACGGTGGTACCTGGGCGGCAACGCCGCGGGAAGTCGCTGCGTCCAGCGATATCGTTTTTACCTCCCTGCCGGGACCGAAAGAGGTGGAGGCGGTGGCCCTGGGAAAAGACGGCGTCAGCGAGGGGATACGCCCCGGCGCGGTGTATATCGATTTAACCACCAGTACGCCGATGCTGGCGCGGCGCATCGCCGGGGTGCTGGCAGAGCGGAAGGCGCACATGATGGACGCCCCGGTAGCCGGCGGTCCGCCGGTAGCGCGCTCCGCCAGGCTGACGGTGATGGCGGGGGGAGACGAGGATATCTTCAACCGGTGCCTTCCCGTCCTGAAGGCCATCGGCGATACGATCGTGTACACGGGCGGTGTCGGCACTGCCTGTATCTGCAAGCTCGTGCACAACCTGATTGCCTACAGTTACATGTTCATTGCGGGGGAAGGGATGACGCTGGGCGTTAAGGCGGGGGTCAGCCCCCGCGTCATGTGGCGGGTGCTGAAGGACGGGGGCGTGGGGCGGGGCAACTTTTTCAAGCGCGTCCTCCCCGAGATTTATCTCCCGGGGCGCTTCGAGCCGCCGAACTTTACCGTGAACCTGGCGGTGAAGGACATCTCACTGGCGCTGGACCTCGCCCGGGAATTCGAGGTGCCGATGCCCATGTCACAGATGACCCTGCCGGAGCTCATCGCCGCCGCCGGGCGCGGGTGGGGCGAAAAAGACTCGCGCATCGCCATGCTGCTGCAGGAAGAGCGGGCGGGGAACGTCGAGGTCAGGGTGAGCGACGCGGAGATTGCCGAAGAGATGGCTGACCAGCAAGGCACCTAGCGAAGCTCCTTAATACCGGAATCAGCTGGCTTTCCCGGAAGTGATTCCCCGGTTTTTACCCTGAAGCCGGGGAATTATTTCATCAGGCCGGGTAGCAACAGGGATATCTGCGGGAAAGCTATCAGTAAGGCCAATACGACGATATCAGCAAAGAAGAAAGGTATAATGCCCCGGTAAATTTCGGCCATAGTGACGTCCGGTAGTGATGACTTTGTGCCAAAAAGAGTTGCGCCCACGGGGGGTGTTATCATGCCGACTTCAGCAATCATCATGTACAGGATACCAAACCAGATGGGGTTCCATCCCATCGCTTGGGCGATAGGAAAGATAGTCGGCATGGTAAGGAACAACATGGACGGGCCTTCCATAAACATTCCCAGGAATATATACATGGCCATGATGGCGAGAAGGACAACCAGAGGTGGTACTGGCAGTGCGGAGATATAGTCGGCGGCTATAGCGGGAATCCTGCTGACTGCGAGCAGGTTATTGAAAATGAGAGCACCGACGAGTATGACGAATACCATTGCCGTAGTTACAGTGGTATCAACAGTAGCTTCCCACAGTGTGCGCAGGTTCATTCGCCTCATAACGAAAGACGCTATTAAGATACTGGTGGCACCGACAGCGGCGGCTTCCGTTGGCGTGGCTATCCCCGTATACATAGAACCCATGACCATGAGGAATATGAATGCTACCGGAGCGACATTCTTAGCACTTTTAAGTCGTTCCCCCCAGTTTGCACTGGCTAGTTTTCCACCGAACTTCCCGGGTCTAATACGAAAATAGATTAGCATGGCGATCATATAGATTACCGTCAGCAAAATCCCGGGTAGAATACCGGCGATGAGCAATTTGCTGATTGACTGCTGGGTGACCATCGCAAACAGGACCTGGGCAGTACTTGGCGGTATCATTGAAGCAAGGCAACCAGCGGCGGCTACGGAGCCGGCTGCGAGCTCTGTGCTATATCCATATCGTTTCATCTCGGGGACGGCTATTTTGGCAAGGGTCGCCGCTGACGCTATGGAGGAACCTGTGGCGGCGCCCAGGACAGCACCCGCCACAATCGTAGAATGTGTCAGGCCTCCGCGTATATGCCCCACCCATAACCGGGCAGTCCGGAATGCGTCCTCACCAATCCTGGCGCGAAATGCTAAGTTTCCCATGAAAAGGAACATCGGGATTACGGAAAATGAATAATGAGCCACAGTGTCCCAGGAAGTTAAAGCGGCGATTGTAAAGGCCCCCTTCCAGCCAACAATAACCGCGAAACCAACAAAACCAACGAAAGCCATCGCAAAGCCAATCGGAATACTCGTAAGTATAAGGGCAAATAGGCATAAAAAACTGATGACCCCTACCATTACGGGGCTCATATAGTCTCTCCCTGTATAGTCGGAACTTCCGTGGCCCTATCCTGGCCTTTCGGGGTGGTGAATAATTGAGCGATGCTATCTAGAAGTTGGCGGAAAAGCCGCAGGGAGAGAAGGGCAGAACCTACGGGCACGATAAATTTCGCCGGCCCAATCGGCCAATCGACCATGCCGGCTAGCCGGTCTCCTGCCCTCAGAGTATGCATGGCATCCACCCAACCTGACCATGCGATGATAAAGAAGATGAATAACGCTACTAGCATCAAGAATATTTCTAAGATGATGTTGACTCTTCTGGGTAACTGTCTGCTGATAAGATTTATAGAAATGTTGGCCCGCCGACGCTGTACATAGGCAAAAGACAGGAAGGCAATCCACCCCAGGGCGAACTCTGTTCCCTCGAATACGCCTTTGAAAGGGTGATCAAATATGTAGCGTCCCAAAGCATCAACTGTAGTTGATAACATGATCAGCAATACAAGTAAAGCTGCGATAGACACTCCAAACGTCTCAACCCTATCGTGCCACTTCTTCAATCTGACTATTAGGGATGCTTTCACTTGACGTTTGCTATCGGATGACCCAGTACTCACAACGCCACTCCGGAGATGAGCATTATCACCGCCCTATTTTAATTAGCCTGGCCGGATGAGTGACACTCATCCGGCCAGACGTAAACTCATTGAACGACTTGTTGTAAAAACAATTCGCTAGTACTTTAATCCATGTAGTTCTAGGTATTTGGAGAGGACTTCTTTCCCCGGTAGACCATCCTTCTCTCTCGCTTCAACCCACTTGTCCCACGTGCTCTTCGATAGCTCAGCCAATTTCGCCTTCTCGGCGGGTGTGATGTCAACTACCTTAACTCCTGCTTCGGGCAGCGTCTTGGTATATTGCTCTTCGGTCCAACCGCCAAAATAGTCTATATAACGCTGCGGTTGTTTAGCCCCTTCTTCTAAGAATATCTGCTGAAGGTCGTTGGGTAAGCTGTTAAGCGTATTCTTAGACATTATGATGTCCATTACCGAAGTCTGTATGTTACATTTTAGCCAGTAATTCACTATTTTGTAATCCCCCGACGGTATGGCACCACCCAGACCGCCAATCTGGCCATCGAGAGTGCCCCTCTGGAAGGCCTCCTGGGCCTCCGGTCCGGGTACATTTACAGGCACTGCACCATACTTTTCTACGACTGTGGCCACATCACCAACCGCTCGAATTTTCCTGCCGCTTAGCTCACTCATGGCATTTATATCTTTACTAAACATCAACTGGAACGGCTCACCGCCATGGATTGCCAGGAGCAGAACATCGTTCTTTGCGAACTGGTCTTTTACTGCTTGCATCTCGGCGATTTTCGCAAGGCTAGGGCCTTGGTTCTGCACAACCCCCCCAACTCCGGGAAGGGCCCCCACGGTCATCAACGAGAGCCTTGACGCCCCTCTGCCGTCGATAAAGGCTACGTCAGCGATACCATTAGCCACACCGGTAACTTCCTCTCCGCGTGGAATGAGAGCAGCCATCGTATAATTCTCCCACTGTATCCGGCCTCCACTCCTCGCAGTGATTGCCTCCTGCAGCTGAATATTGAGGTCCTGCATTGGGCCCGTGGGGAAACTGTAGCTCTGGAATTTAAGCGTGATTTTTGCCGGGGCTGGTGCCGGTGCCGGGGCTGGTGCCGGTGCTGGTGCCGGTGCGGGGGCCGGTGCGGGGGCCGGCTGGCTGCAGGCGCCGATAGTCAGGATGAGCATGACGGCGACCAGCAGGATGCCCGTAGCGAAGATTGGTTTTTTCATGATAGCCTCCTCCTTTTTCGTTGGTCTGTTTTATCCCCGTTTATGGGCGTACGCTGCCGTTAACCTTCAGATAAAATTACATGGAAAAACAAAGTGGTTTTCGGAAACCGTCCAGACATAGGCAGCTATTTCCCGTTGCTTCCATCGCGGGTCTTCCAGATATTACTCTACTGCATGTTTTTTGTCAAGATGCGGGAGAACGGTTTGCCGGATAGGTCAAATCTCCGGAACAAACATTCCGGGATAATGCGTTATCCGCAGCCGCAAGGTCAACGGGAACACAGTGCTCAGGCCGGGAAGGTGGAGCTCATCAGCTCGGCGGCCGGGATGTCCTCCAGACCTATCAGTTTCTGGTAAAGTTTCCGCGCGTTGGCCTCTCCCAGGACAACAGCAGCGTTGACCACGAACTTGCGTTCCAACTCCGCCCCGCTCATCGGGTTCTGGGGTTCTCCCCTGGGGTATTCGATGAATGCTTTCCGGACCCGGCCGTCTTTCGTCTTTATTTCCGCCGCCGCCGTCAGCTTTCCGAATTTTACCCAGTCCTCCCAGTAGCGGAGTTCCTCCACGAACCTGATTCTGCCGGCGAGGTCCGTGATGTCGGGCTGCTTGAAACGGTCGTTCCGATACCAGTCGGGGCCCGGCTCCACTCCGCTAAGATAGAGGCTGACCGCGCAGGCGGTGCTGAATTCCGCCTCAATCATCGTGTCCCATTTGCGGCGGGTCAGCATCCGCCCCCCGAAGAGCGCGATTTCCGTGATGTCATCCGGGCGGACGGTCTCACCGTGGAGGGCCTCCATGACGGCGGTAAGCTGGGGGTGAGTGCCGCGGCAGGAAGGGACCGGCTTGAAGCCGACGTGCATCACCATGTAGTCCTTCGCCAGGTCCCGCGTCAGCGCCTGGTAGTCAAAGGCGGCGGCGCCGCTCCTGGTCCAGAACTCATCGCTATCGAGGATGTCCTGGTGGGCATTGAGACCCTTTTCCGCCTGGAAAGCGGCCAGAGTCCCGAGGAGAGCATAGATACCATAGTTGGCTTTAATCGAGCCCCAGTCCCCGGTATGGGGCGACCACGTGGGCTGCGCGGTGCCGGGGACGACGCCGCCGGCGATGCCGAAAGCATTTATCAGGCGCTCTTTGTCCAGCCCGAGGAGTTTCCCCGCCGCCGCCGCGGCCCCCAGGATTTTATAGGAGGTGTTGAACAGCAGGTAGGGGTGGCTCGCGCCCTCCGGGAAGACCACGGAACGCAGGGCGTAGGCTACCCGCAGGCCGACCTCGTAGCCGAGGATGACGGCGGTGATGATTTCTTTTCCGGTGGCACCGGTACGTTCGGCGGCGGCCAGGGCGGGGTAAATGATAGCCACGCCGGGGTGGCCGGGCACTGGAATGACGGCATCGTCGTAATCCAGGAGATTACCCACCTGCGCGTTAGCGTAGGCAGCGTTGACCATGGGGACACGGGTGCCGTCGCCGATGAGGGTCGCTTCCGGGCTGCCGCCCATGAGCTTGGCCATTTCCAGCGTCTGCCGGGCGATGTCCGTGGGTATCGCCCCCAGGGCGCACCCTACTGCGTCCAGGATACACTGCTTGGCTTTGAGGACGACTTCAGGCGGAAAATCATCGAACCGCGCGGCAGCGACGTATCCCGCTAACGTTTCGGTAGGTTTCATCTTACTCCCCCGGCAGATTTCATAATATTATCAAGCAAGAGCCCGTCCCGGCCTAATAAACGCCGGGCAGCCCCACGGCAATCAGGTCTTTGTAGGGGAACCGGGAGAGGACTTCAAACCCGTCGTCCCGGACCACGCCCACGTTCTCCAGCTTTACTCCGTCGTAGGCCCATTTCTGGCCGTCCCAGTCGTAGCAGCCGACCTCCACGGCGAAGACCATCCCTTTCTGTATCATGAAGGGTGGGGCGGCGAGCTCCGCCTTGCGGGTGCGCAGATTGGGTCCGGGGTCCCCGGAGGACAGCCCGAGCTGGTGGCCGCTGGGCCCCAGGTACCGTCCCGGTTCCGGCCAGGTCGGCCCGGGCCATTTCCCGCCGCCCTTTTCCAGGACGATGCGGGCGTACTCGTGGTTGGTGATTCCCGGCCGGATGCTGGTCTCCATGGCGTGCTGGACCTCATAGCAGTCATGGTACATCTGCTTCTGGAATTCGGTAGGCTTATCGCCGACGACGCAGGTGCGGTAAAAGCAGGTCCGGTAGCCTTGGAAGCTGACACCGTTGATATCGATGATAAACATCTCGCCGGGCCGGACGACCCGGTCCGTGGGCATGGCGGGCACGTTGTGCCCGGAGCGGTAACCGGAACAGACGACGAAGCTGGGGCCTTCCAGTTCTTCCGCCCCCAGGTCGAACAGGGCCTTGGCGGCGACCCCGGCCATCTGCCACTCGGTGACGCCGGGCTTCAGGGCTTGGCAGACCTCCCAGTGGGCGCTTTCCGCGATGCTGGCGGCGGTGCGGACGCATTCTATCTCGTCCTCGTTCTTAATCATCCGCATCTCGGCGACCGCCGGGTTGCCGTCGACGACCTTGATGCCGGCGTCCTGGCAGACCTGCACCATGTGGGGGCTGGTCATATCGATGCCGCAGGGCAGGTCGAGGACGTCGTGCTTTTTCAGCAGGGCTTTCACCTCCGCGGCGGTATCCAGCCACTGCTGGTGGTAATAATCCGGGTCATAGGAGAGGGCCTCCTGTAAGCGGGTCTGGTGGTGCAGGACCAGCCGGTCCTTGAACCAGGGCATCAGCTCCGTCTCGCTGGTGGGGGCGAGGTCATCGGCGGGGGCGTAGGGAAAGCCCTGGTCCCGGACCAGCAGCAGGAAGTTGCCGGGGCGGCGCCGGTTGTAGTTATGGCGGCTGTAATAACCCAGGTAGCGAAAGGTGTCATAGTTGTAGACAATCAGCGCGCCGAGGCCGAACTTTTTCAGGGCGGCGTGCGCTCTTTCAATCCGGTACTTACGCATGCGTTCCGGATTGTAGATTCGCTGCTCGTAATCGACGTTGAATTTGCCGAAAGTCATTTTTCCTGAACCTCAAGTTTTTTGTTCGCCATCTCCTCGGCCCGCTGCCGGAGTTTCTCGACGGCTTTTTCGGGCACGCCGGCTTCGCCGAGCATCGTCTCGTTCATGCCCTCCAGGCCGTGGTAGTCGCTGCCCCCGGTGGGGACGAGGCGGAAACGCCGCGCCAGCTCCCCCAGGGCCTGCCGCTGCTCCGGCGTGTAGCTGTCGTAATAGACCTCCAGCGCCTCAAGCCCGGCGGCTTTCAGTTCGGGAAGCAGGGTATCCAGTTTGTTCACCGTGAAGGGGTGCGCCAGCCCGGGCAGCCCGCGCGCCCGGACCACCAGCGCCACCGCTTCCGCCGGGGTCATCTTGTCGCGGGGGACGTAGGCGGGACCGCCGTGGCTGATATATTTATCGAAGGCTTCCCGGAAGGTGGTGATATAGCCCTTTTCGAGCATCGCCTGTGCCACGTGGGGCCGCCCGATGGCGCCCGTCCCGGCGAACTCCTGCACGCGCTCCCAGGAGAGGGGCATTCCCAGTCCTTCCAGCTTTTCCAGCATCTTCCGGGCGCGGTTGAGGCGCGAGTTGCGGAAGCCTTCCAGCCGGGTAAGGAGCTCCGCATCACGGTAATCGAGGTAATAGCCGAGGATATGTATTTCCCCGGCGTCCGTTTCCGTGCTGATTTCCACGTTGGGGATAAAGGTGAGGTCGGGGAAAGCCCGGGCGCTTTCCAGGGCAGGGGCCACCCCGTCCACCGAGTCGTGGTCGGCGAGGGCGAGGGCGGTAATCCCGAGCGCGGCGGCTTTCGCCACGATTTCTTCGGGACGGTATCTGCCGTCGGAGGCGGTGGAGTGGACGTGCAGGTCAGCCTTCCCCATTGCCTCCCGTCCTGCGGTCGATGCGCTCGATATGGGTGGCCCGCCCGCTCTCGTTGATTTCCACCAGCACCGCATTCATGGTGGGCTTGCCCTTACCCACGGTGAGGCGATTCGGGATGCGCGTTAAAAAGCGTTTGATGACCGCCTCGGTGTCGTCGCCGATGACGGAGTCGGCGGGGCCGGTCATGCCGATATCGGTGACGTAGGCGGTGCCTCGGGGGAGTATCATGGTGTCCACGGTGCCTACGTGGGTGTGCGTGCCTAAAACGGCGCTGACCCGCCCGTCAAGGTAGCGCCCCAGGGCGACCTTCTCCGAGGTCGCCTCGGCATGAAAATCGATGATGACCGTCCGGGGTTTGGGTTTGACCTCTTCCAGCAGCTTGTCCATCGTGCGGAAAGGGCAGTCGAAATTGCCGATAAAGGTGGTGCCGATAAGGCTGACCACCATCACCCCGTCGCTGACGAGGTAGCCCTTGCCGGGGACGCCGGGGGGATAGTTCAGGGGGCGCAGCAGCGGCAGGCTGCCGTCCATCAGGGGAAGGATTTCCTTCTGTGCCCAGATGTGGTTGCCGGAGGTGAGCACGTCTACCCCCGCGTCCAGCAGCTCCCGGGCGGTCTCCGGGGTAATGCCGAAGCCGCCGGCGGCATTCTCGCCGTTGGCGATGACCAGGTCGAGCCCGTATTCCTGGCGCAGTCCGGGCAGCAGCTTAGCTACGGCCTGCCGCCCGGGCTTGCCGACGATGTCACCAATGGCCAGTACCAGCATATCGCTCTCCGGTGGTCTATTTGGCGTAGTCAACCGCTCTCGTCTCGCGGATAACCGTTACCTTAATCTGTCCGGGGTATTGCAGGGTCTCCTCCGCCCGCTTGGCGATGTCCCGCGCCAGCCGCATGGAGCCCAGGTCATCGATTTCCTCCGGCTTGACCAGGATGCGGATTTCCCGCCCCGCCTGGATGGCGAAGGCTTTCTCCACTCCCTTGAAGCTGTGGGCGATGTCTTCCAGGTCCCTGAGCCGTTTCAGGTAGGACTCCAGGGATTCGCGCCGGGCGCCGGGACGGGCGCTGCTGATGGCGTCCGCCGCTGCTACGATGAAGCCCCAGACGCTGATGTCGCTGGTCTCCAGGTGGTGCTCCGCGATGCCCTTGACCACCTCCGGCGCCTTGTCCCATTGCTTGACGATGTCCGCGCCGATATTCGCATGGGGGCCTTCTACCTCATGGTCCACCGCCTTGCCGATGTCATGGAGAATGCCCGCTCTCTTGGCGAGGGTGACGTTAGCGCCGACCTCCGAGGCAATCATCCCGGCCATGTAGGAGACCTCGATGCTGTGCGCCAGGGTGTTCTGCCCGTAGCTGGTGCGGTATTTAAGGCGTCCCAGCAGCCGGATAAGCTCCGGGTGCAGTCCGTGGATGCCTTCCTGGTAAGCGGCTTGTTCCCCGGTCTTGATGATATCCGCATCCACCTCTTCCTTGGCTTTCGCCACCACTTCCTCGATGCGCGCCGGGTGGATGCGCCCGTCCAGGATGAGCTTGGTCAGGGATACCCGGGCAATCTCGCGCCGGACGGGGTCGAAGCTGGAGAGGGTGACGGCCTCCGGTGTATCATCGATTATCAGGTCGACGCCGGTGGCCTGTTCCAGGGCCCGGATGTTGCGGCCCTCCCTGCCGATGAGCCTGCCTTTCATCTCGTCGCTGGGCAGCGGCACCACGGAAACCGTGGTCTCCACCACCGTGTCCGAGGCGCTGCGCTGTATCGCCTGGGTGAGGATTTCCTGGGAACGGATGTCCGACTCCGCCTTGAGGGTCTCCTCCCAGTCCTTCAGGCGGCGCGACATTTCCTGCTGCAGTTCTTTTTCCGTCGCGTCCAGCAGGTTCTGCCTGGCCTCGCTGCTGGACATGCCGGAGATGAGCTCCAGCTGCTGGAGCTGCCGCTCTTTGAGATCTCCCAGCTGGTGGCGAATGGACTCGGTTTCCTTGTCCCGGCTCGCCAGGGCGCGTTCCTTCTGTTCCACGGCGTCCAGCTTGCGGTCCAGGGTCTCGATTTTCTGGGTCAGGCGGTTTTCCTGGCGCTGCAGCTCGCTGCGGCGCTCCCGGTACTCGGTCTCGACGTTGTTTTTAATCCCCTTGGCTTCCACCTGTGCGCCGTCGACGATCTTTTTGGCTTCCGTCCGGGCATCGGAAATGGTCCGTGCTGCCTTTCTTTCTGCTATCTTCAGCTGCCGATTGAAGACCATGCGGCGGGTAAGCAGTACCGCCATGCCGCCGAAGGTAACGCCGATGATGAAGGAGAAGAAGATGGCAAGGACAACATCAATACTCACGTGTGCCTCCTTTCTCTACGATAAAATATCACGCATTAATGTTATTTTCCTGGTATTCCTGCCAGACCCGGGGTACCACGGTCTGGATGACCTCATAGCCGAAGCCCCGCCTCCTCAGAAAGGACGCCAGCCGCAGGCGAAAGTCCGCGTAGTCCTGACCGGATAACCTGCGGGCTTTGCCGAGGGCGGCGCGGTAAGCGCTCTCGCCTTCGTCGATGTCGGTCGTCTCGGTGGTGATGATGCCCGCCGCCAGCCCCTTGCGCTGCAGTTCCGCCTTGAGGAGCCAGCGGCTGCGGGGGCTGAAGGCCTCCCGGTTTTCTGTCCAGAAGCGGGCGAAAGCGGCATCATCGACAAGCCCGAGCGTCTTCAGACGTTGCGTCACCTGCTGAATCGTCTCCTCGCCGAAGCCGCGGTGCTGGAGGCGGCTGGTCAGCTCGGACTCGCTGCGGGGGCGGTAGCTGAGATAGCGCTGCGCCGCCGCGAGGCAGCGATGGTAGTCCGCGGCGCGGGCCAGCCGGGAGAGCTGTTCCGGGGAAAGCTCCTGGTCAATACGCAGTCCCGCCGTGACGGCAGTCTCCTCCGGGAGACTGAAGCGGAACTTGCCGTCCAGGAAGACGTTCACCCGGTTTTCCCTTTTCTTACCCCTGGTCAGGGCGGTAATCTTGTTCATTTTTTCCCAAACAAAAAGGTTGAAGCAGTAGGCCTCAACCTTCGCATTACTACCTATTCAGTTGTTATACCGGTGACTGAGTCCTTTATTCTTCGGATTCTTCGGACGCCGTCACGTGACTGGAACTGGCTGAGGCCCGCATTCGCTGTTCGATTTCTTTAGCCAGTTCGGGATTATGCACCAGGAAATACTTGGCGTTCTCCCTCCCCTGACCAAGGCGAGTATCACCGTAGGAAAAGAAAGCACCCGCTTTAGTCACCAGTCCCAGCTCTAAACCGACGTCAATCAGGCTGCCTTCCCGGCTGATGCCGTGATCAAACATGACATCAAACTCGGCAGTGCGGAAGGGCGGGGCAACCTTGTTTTTCACCACCTTGGCGCGGACACGGTTGCCGATGGCTTCGTTGCCCTGCTTGATGGTCTCGATTCTCCGCAGATCAATCCGGACAGAACTGTAAAATTTCAGCGCCCTGCCGCCCGGAGTGACCTCGGGATTACCGAAAATAATGCCCACCTTTTCCCGCAACTGGTTGATGAAGATTACCGCCGTCCCGGACCTGCCGATGGCCGAGGCAAGCTTGCGCAGCGCCTGTGACATCAGCCTTGCCTGCAAGCCTACCTGTGGTTCTCCCATATCGCCTTCGATTTCCACTCTCGGGACGAGCGCCGCTACGCTGTCGATAACGATAACATCGATGGCGCCGCTCCTGACCAGCGCCTCAGTGATTTCCAGCGCTTGCTCTCCCGTATCCGGCTGGGAGATGAGCAGGTCTTCTACACTGACCCCGCAGTGGGAGGCATAGTTCGGGTCCAGGGCGTGCTCCGCATCAATATAGGCAGCCATTCCTCCTTGTTTTTGTGCTTCGGCTATGATGTGCTGGGCGAGCGTGGTCTTCCCCGACGATTCCGGACCGAAAATTTCCGTAATCCTCCCCCGGGGAACGCCACCGACTCCAAGGGCGAGGTCTAAAGCGAGCGAGCCGCTGGGAATAGCTTCCACCGGGCCTATGGCGGACTCCCCCAGTTTCATGATGGAGCCCTTGCCAAACCGCTTTTCAATTTGACCTATCGCCAGTTCGAGTGCTTTTTCCCGTTCGGTAGTCATTTCGCCTCAACAGCATCATAACATAACAAACGGGCCAAAACAAGAGGAAAACGGCGCGCGGCGGCGTTGGGGGATACAGGCCGGTTTCTGCCGGAGAATAGCGCGGCAGCTAGGCGCCAACGGGGGGTTTAATCCTCCCGGAATGGGCATAGACGTTCATCCTTTTGCCGCGGACGAAGCCGATGAGGGTGATACCCAGCTCCTCCGCTAGGTTGACGCCGGCGCTGGTGGGGGCGGACTTGGAAATGATGATGGGCATGTCCCGCTTGGCGGCTTTGAGGACAATCTCGGAAGTCATCCGGCCGGTGGTGATGATGATGCGGTCTGCCGTGGGGATGCCGTCCAGGAGGCTCTCCCCGAGGACCTTATCGATAGCGTTGTGCCGCCCGATGTCGTCCTTGAAAATCAGGATGCCGTCCGTATCGCTGAGGGCGGCGCTGTGGACGCCCCCGGTCTCATGGTGCACCTGTGAGCGCTGCAGGAACTCCCGCATCAGGTGAAAGACCTGGGCGGTGGTGATGGTGGTCGGCGAGGTGACCCGTGTCTGCTTCTTCAGGTCCGCGGCGCTGTAGAAAGAAGCCCCCCGCCCGCAGCCGGAGGTGATGATGCGCTTGAAGGGCTCCTCCGCCAGGTCCGTATCCGGGTGCCGGGTCTCCACCCGCGCCACGCCCCGCCGCGCGTCAACGAGGACTTTTTTTATCTCCTCGCGGTCGGCGAGCAGGCCCTCCGAGTAGAGGAAGCCCACGGCGAGGGCTTTCAGGTCCTCCGGGGAGCAGAGCATGGTGACGAGTTCCTGATTGTTGAGGATGATGGTCAGGGGCGTTTCCCGGGCGACGATGTCCTCGATGTCTTTTTTACCGTCTTCAAGGAACTGCTCGACGTGCAGGGTGACGGTCTTTTCGTCCGGCATCAGTTACCCCCGGTGCTATTTACGCTGTCCCAGCATGGACATTGACCTGAGGCGGCTGACGACTCGCGGCAGCACCTCCAGGACGCGGTCGATGTCCGAATCCTTCGTCCACTTGCCCAGGGTGAATCTCAGGGAGGCGCGCGCCTGCTCCGGGCGTAGCCCGATGGCCTGCAGGACGTGGGACGGTTCCGCATCCTCGGAGCTGCAGGCGGAGCCGGTGGCGGCGCAGAGACCTTCCAGGTCCAGGTTGAGGCACATGGCTTCACCATCGGCGAACTCCACGGTGACGTTGGCGTTGTTGGGCAGTCTCTGCCGGGGATGGCCGTTCAGGCGGGTGTGCTCGATGTTCAGCAGCCCCTCGATAAGCCGGTCCCGGAGGGCGGTCAGCCGGGTGTCTTCCTCCGCCATCTCCTCCCGGGCGATGTCCACGGCTTTGCTCAGCCCGACGATGCCGGGCACGTTCTCCGTGCTGGCGCGCCGTCCCCGTTCCTGACCGCCGCCGTGGAGGAAGGGCGTCAGCCGGACGCCCCGGCGGGCGTAGAGGGCGCCCACCCCCTTGGGGCCGTAGAGCTTGTGGGCGGAGAGGGAAAGCAGGTCGATGCCCATCTCCTCCACGTTGATGGGGAGGTGGCCGAAGGTCTGCACCGCGTCCGTGTGGAAATAAACGCCGGCGTCCCGGGCGATGCGGGCGATTTCCGCGATGGGCTGAATGGTGCCGATTTCGTTATTGGCGTGCATGATGGAGATAAGAATCGTCTTCGGGGTTATCGCCCTGCGGACGTCATCCGGGGAGACCAGTCCCTGGTCGTCCACCGGCAGGGAGGTTACCCGGAAGCCCCTCTTTTCCAGGAACTTCGCGGTCTCGATGACGGCGTGGTGCTCGATAACGCTGGTGATGATGTGGTCGCCCCGGTCCTCGTTGGCGAAGGCGACCCCCTCCAGGGCGAAGTTGTCCGACTCGCTCCCGCTGCCGGTGAAGATAATCTCCTCCTCGCCGGCGCCGAGAAAGCGCGCCACGTTGCGCCGGGACTCTTCCAGCGCTTCCCGGGCTTCCAGTCCGCAGGCGTACAGGGCGGAGGGGTTCCCGAACGTCTCGGTGAAGACGTGCAGCATCGCCCGGGCGACCTCGGGGTGCACCGGTGTCGTGGCGGCGTAATCGAGGTAAATCCGTTCCACGCTAGCCCTCCATGATGTCACCGCTGACCGGGTCCACACGGATGCCCTTGCCGGTCAGCCAGTTGATTCCTTTCTCGATGTCCTCCTCGCTGCCTTCCAGTTCCAGGACCACCCATCCCTTGTTCTCCGAGATATCGGCGCGGCGGACATTGGGGATGACGTGGTATTCCTGTCCCAGGACGTAGATAATCGGTTCCTTAATCAGTTCCGGAGGAAAAGTGAACATTACCTGCCGTGTCGCCATTATTCGCCTCCATTGCCTCTTGTTAAGCGGGCACGCCGAGCGCTTCCTCCAGCGAGTCCACGGTGGGCTCTATCCTGACCGAGGTCACGCTGTCCGCGAGTATTTCCTGCGTGCGCGGTCCGGCCCCGGTAAGGAAGGCCACCGTGAGGTCGTCCTTCCTGATTATACCAGAACCGGCCAATTTTTTAAGCCCGGCGATGACCACCCCGCCGGCAGCCTCGGCGAAGATGCCTTCCGTCTGCGCCAGCAGCTTGATGCCGGCGATAGCTTCCTCGTCCGTGGCGTCAGCGGCGCCGCCCCCGGACTGCCGGGCGACGCGCAGGGCGTAATAGCCGTCCGCCGGGTTCCCGATGGCAATCGATTTAACGATGGTGTCGGGCACCACGGGGTTGACGTGAAGGGTGCCGGCGTTGAAGGCGGTGACGATGGGGGAACTGCCGGCCGCCTGGGCGACGAACATGTGGGTATTCACCTCATCAATCAGCCCCATCATGGCGAACTCTTCCAGTCCCTTCCAGATGCGCGTGAAGAGCAGCCCCGAAGCCGCCGGTGCCACGACGCAATCGGGCGCCCGCCAGCCCAGCTGCTCGGCGACCTCGTAGCCCAGGGTCTTGCTGCCCTCGGCGTAATACGGCCTCAGGTTGATGTTGATAAAGCCCCAGTGGTATTTCTCCAGCAGCTGGCGGCAGAGCTTGTTGACGTCGTCATAGCTCCCGTTCACGGTGATGAGTACCGGATTGTAAATCGCGGCGCCCACCAGTTTGCCGCTTTCCACGTCGGCGGGGACAAAGACATAGGCTTTCATATTCGCCTTGGCCGCGTGGGCGGCCACGCTGGCGGCGAGGTTGCCCGTGGAGGCGCAGGCGATAGCCTGGAAATCAAACTCCTGCGCCTTGCTGGCCGCCACGGAGACCACCCGGTCCTTGAAGGAGTAGGTGGGGTTCAGGCAATCGTTCTTAAGGTAAAGCTGGTTCAGTCCCAGCTCTTTCCCCAGGTTGTCTGCCTTGACGAGGGGGGTAAAACCGGTGCCGATGTCCACGATCTCACCCTCCACGGGGAGCATATCACGGTAGCGCCACATGCCGTGCGGTCCGGCGGACAGCTTCTCCCGGCTGACCGCCTTCGCCATCGCCATATAGTCGTAGTTCACCTCCAGCGGGCTGTAGCAGAAATCGCAAAGATTGCTTGCCTGGAGCGGGTACTCCCGGCCGCATTTGCGACAGCGCAGGGATGTGGCGTAAGACATCTTCCACCTCCTCAGGCCGACGCCAGTGCCTGGCGCAGGTCCTCAATCAAATCGTCGCTGTTTTCCAGGCCGATGGACAGCCGGATTAAATCGTCGTTGATGCCCGCTTTCTTCCGGTGTTCTACGGGCATGGAAGCGTGGCTCATCGTCGCCGGCTGCTCGGCCAGGGAGGAAGCCCCGCCCAGGGACTCGGCGAGGGCGAAAATCTCCAGTATTTTCAGGACACGGTGCACCGCCTCGGTGCCGCCCTTGACCTCGAAGGAGACGACGCCGCCGAAGCCCTTCATCTGGCGGCGGGCGATGTCGTGTCCCGGGTGGCTTTTGAGGCCGGGGTAATAGACCTTTTTCACCGTCGGCTGCTGCGTCAGGAAGTCCGCCACGGCGATGGCGTTGGCTTCATGCTGTCGCATCCTGACCGGCAGGGTCTCGATGCCGCGCAGCACCAGCCAGCAGTCGAAGGGAGAGGCGCAGGTGCCCATCGCGTTCAGCAGGAACTGCACCCGCTGCGTCAGTTCATCGGTGGTGGTTACCACCGCCCCGCTGACGACATCGCAGTGCCCGTTGAGGTATTTCGTCGTGGAGTGCACCACGAGGTCGATGCCGAACTCAATCGGGCGCAGGAAGTAGGGGGAGGCGAAGGTGTTATCAATCGCCGTGAGCAGCTTGTGCTTCCGCGCGACGCTGACCGCCATCTCCAGGTCGGTGATGCCCAGCAGCGGATTGGAGGGCGTCTCCAGCCAGAGCAGCCGGGTATTCGGCCTGATAGCGGCCTCGATGTTTTCCCGGCGGTCCGGGTGCACGAAGGTGAAATCAACACCCAGGGGCGTCATCACGTCCTGGAAAAGACGGTAGGTGCCGCCATACACATCGTCGGCGGAGATAACGTGGTCGCCCGCCTTCAGCAAGTGGATGACCGTCGCCTCCGCCGCCATGCCGGTGCTGAAGGCGAACCCGGCTTTGCCGCCTTCCAGGCTGGCGATGGTCTCCTCCAGGATGCGGCGCGTGGGATTGGCGGTGCGGGAATAATCGAACCCGCGGGTCTTCCCGATATCCTCGAAGGCGAAAGTGGAGGTCAGATAAATCGGGGGGGCCACCGCCCCGTAAAGCCGGTCCGGCCTGTCCCCGGCATGAATCGCCCGCGTTTCAAATTTCATATCCCCTCTCCTTGGCGGAACTCCATGGCCAGCTCCTGCCGCCGTAGCCGGTGTTGCCTGTCCTCCGGGGTCTTTATCCCGGAGGCGCTTTCCAGGTTTTTCAGGCGTACGTCCAGCTTTTCCTGCTCCTTCAGGGCGAGGCTGATTGCTTTCGCCACGGGGTCGGGCAGGCGGGCGTGTTCCAGCGGGGTGACTTCGTGGCGGCGCTCCTCGACGATGCGTCCCGGCACGCCGACGACGGTGCGTCCCGGCGGGACGGAGCGTATTACCACCGAGCCGGAGCCGATGCGGGCGTCATCGCCGATGGTTACCGCCCCAAGCACGATAGCCCCGGTGCCGAGCACTACCCGGTTGCCCACGGTAGGGTGGCGCTTCTTCTTTGCCAGTGAGGTGCCTCCGAGCACCGCCCCCCGGTACATCAGGACGTCGTCGCCAATCTCCGTTGTCTCCCCGATGACCACCCCGGCGCCGTGGTCGATAAAGAAGCGGCGGCCGATGGTCGCTCCGGGATGAATCTCGATACCCGTGAAGAAGCGGTTCAGGTGCGAGATGAAACGTCCCAGCAGGCGCATCCGGTGCTGCCAGCAGAAATGCGCCACCCGGTGACCCCAGAGCGCGTGCAGGCCGGGGTAACAGGTGAGCACCTCCAGCCAGCTGCGCGCGGCCGGGTCGTTGGTGAAGACGTTATGGATATCTTCTCTTATTCTCGCGAACACGGGTTACCTCCCCGGTCCACCGCGTCAGGGTTTCTGCAGGAGCGGTTGGAAGACCCAGGTGGACAGGTAGCGCTCGCCGGTGTCCGGCAGGATGACGACAATCAGCTTGCCCTTATTTTCCGGTCTTTTCGCCACCTCGATTGCCGCCCAGGTCGCCGCCCCGGAAGAGATGCCCGCGAGGATGCCTTCCTCCCGGGCGAGGCGCCGCGCGGTCTCCCCGGCATCTTCATTAGTCACCTGGACGATATCATCGATTAGTTCCTTGCGGAGCACGTCCGGAATGAACCCGGCACCGATGCCCTGGATTTTATGCGGGCCCGGCTTGCCCCCGGAAATAACCGGTGAGTCCGCCGGCTCCACGGCAATCACCTGGAAGCCCGGTTTACGCTTTTTCAGGACCTCGGCAATCCCGGTAATCGTGCCCCCCGTGCCCACGCCGGAGACCACGATATCCACCCTGCCCGCCGTATCCCGCCAGATTTCCTCCGCGGTGGTCACCCGGTGTATCTCCGGGTTGGCCAGGTTCTTGAACTGCTGCGGGACGAAGGAGTTCGGCGTTTCCTTGGCCAGTTCCTCCGCCTTCCGCACCGCGCCTGGCATGCCCTCCGCGCCCGGCGTCAACACCAGTTCCGCGCCCAGGATGGTGAGCAGCTGTCGCCTCTCTACGGACATGGTGTCCGGCATGGTGAGTATCAGGCGGTAGCCCCGGGCGGCGCAGACGAAGGCAAGGGCAATCCCGGTATTACCGCTGGTAGGCTCGATGATAACCGTTTTCGGGTTAATCAGGCCCAGTTCCTCCGCGGTCACAATCATCGCCGCGCCGATTCTGTCTTTGACGCTGCTCAGGGGATTGAACGATTCCAGCTTGGCGACCACTTCGCCCTGTGCTCCCGCGGCAATCCGGTTCAGTTTTACCAGGGGCGTGTTGCCGATAAGCTCCGTGGAGTCCCGGGCGATGCCCCGGGTCAGCCTGGGAATGTTGATGGTCTTGAATTTAATTGAATCTACGCTCGCTGCTGCTTCCACCATGGTCTCTCTCCTGTTCCCGATTTATTATTTAACCGCCTTTGCGGGTCAGATGTGGTACATCCTTTCTCCGCCCCGGGTCTTCTCCTGCTGTCTTTCCACGAGGTCCTGCAGCGTGGTGGCTTCCAGGACGCCGTTCATTGCCTGCATCATTTCCTCCCAGACATCCCGGGTCGCACAGGAAGGGGCGCGTTGACACGTCTCCGGTTTGCTGAGACACTCGACGAGGACCAGGGGCCCTTCCACCAGCCGGAAGATGTCCAGCAATTTAATTTCGGCAGGGGGCTTGGCCAGCCAGACGCCGCCGCGGGCGCCGCGGGTGCTGCTCACCAGTCCCCCGGCGATGAGCGGAGTAATCAGGTGTTCCAGGTACTGCTGGGAAATCTGCTGGCGGCGGGAGATTTCTTTCAGCGGTAACGGACCCTCCCCGTAGTGCAGCGCCAGGTCCAGAAGCGCCCTGGTGGCATAGCGCGAACGGCTGGAAAGTTTCAATGTTTCCCCCCTGCAATAAATATGACTAATATAGTATGATTACTAGACATTATAGAATATTCCCCGCTGTCTGTCAACGGGTTTTCCAGGGATTAGTTTTAGCAATCCGGGGATTATCGGGGTGAACGGAAATCATCATGCTATAATTAGGACGCGGAGTTTGATGTAACCATGCCACAGGCTGAACTGGTCCTGAAAAACGTCCGGGTGATTACCATGGACCACCGCCGCCCCTATGCCGTGGCTTTAGCGGTGCGTGGTGACCGCGTGCTGATGGCGGGCGGCGTTGCGGAAGCGGCATCGGTGACCGGGCCGCGCACCCGCGTCCTGGACCTGGGGGGCGGGACCGTCGTCCCCGGCTTTAACGACGCCCACGGGCATCTCTTTTCCTTCATCCGGCAGCTGCTGGGCATCGACCTCAGTCCGGAGGCGGTGAGTTCTATCGAGGATATCAAGGCGGCCGTATTGCGGAAAGCGCGGCAGACACCCACAGGGGAGTGGCTCAGCGGCAGCGGCTATAACGAGTATTACCTCGCCGAGAGACGCTGCCCGAATCGGTGGGACCTGGACCCCGTCAGCCCGGAGCACCCGGTTATCCTGAACCATCGCGGTCTCCACGCCTGCGTGCTCAACAGCCGGGCGCTGGCGCTGGTGGGGATTGGCATTTCCACGCCGGACCCGCCGGGCGGTCTTATCGAGCGGGACATCGGCACCGGGGAGCCCACCGGCGTTCTCTACGAGATACTGGGCTATCTGCGGGAGAGGGTATTGCCCCCGCTTTCTACGGCGCAGCTCGACGAGGGCGTCCGCCGGGCCAGCGAGCATTTCCTGGCCAGGGGCATCACTTCTTTCCAGGATGCCACGGTGAACAACGACTACCGCCGCTGGGAAATCCTGCGTGGCTTTAAGACATCGGGCAGTCTGCAAAGCCGGGTGTCCATGATGTTCGGGGCTAAAGCGCTGCGCCGGTTTGAAGACGCCGGGATGGTGACGGGACGGGGGGACGCGCAGCTGCGTTTGGGTGGGGTAAAGCTGATGCTGGGGGAGACCACGGGAGCGCTCCAGCCGGACCGGGAAACGCTCCACGGGCTGGCGCTGTCCTGCCACCGCGCGGGCTTTCAGCTGGCGTTCCACGCCATCCAGGAAAGCACCGTCGCGGCGGCGCTAGGCGCGCTGGAGTTCGTGGGCAGCCGGGGGCGTCTTTTCGGGCGCCGCCACCGCATCGAGCATTGCGCGGAGTGTCCCCCGGAACTGCTGGCGCGGCTGAGCAAGCTGCCGGTGGCGGTGGTGACGCAGCCCCCCTTTATCTACTACAGCGGGGAGCGCTACCTGGCGACGGTGCCGCGCGCGCAGCAGCCCTGGCTCTACCGTGTGGGGTCGATTTCCCGGAGCGGTATCCCGGTGGCCGGGAGCTCGGACCTGCCGGTGGTGCCCGCGGACCCGCTGGTGGGGATTTACGCCGCGGTCACGCGCGCGACGGCCTCCGGGCAAAAGTTGCTGCCCGAAGAGGCGTTGACCGTCCCGGAGGCGCTGGCGCTTTACACGACGAAGGCGGCTTACGTTTCTTTCGAAGAGGACATCAAGGGCTCGCTGGCGCCGGGAATGCTGGCGGACATGGCAGTGCTGAGCGCCGACCCCACCCGCGTGCCGCCGGAGGCGATAAAGGACATCCGCGTGGTGATGACAATCATCGGCGGGAAAGTGGTCTGGGAAGCCTGATAATTAAGTGACTTGCGGCGTCCCGCCGCCCACCGCCGAAGCGATAGCGTATTCCCGGGAATGAGCGAGGCTGACGGCGATTTCCCGGATACCGAGCTTCTCGGCTTCCCGCCGGGCGCCGCCGTAAAGGTTCACTCTCGGCTTGCCGGAAGGGTGCGCCAGCGTCTCGATATCGCGCCAGGAAACGCCCCGCCGCCCCGTACCCAGGAGCTTCATCACCGCTTCCTTGCTGGCGAAGCGCGCGGCGAGCGTGTCCACCCTCCCGCCGCAGAGCTTTCGTTCCTCGGCAGTGTAGATGCGGTTGAGAAAACGCTCGCCAAAGCGGTCAAGGGCGCGCCGGATGCGCCCGATTTCAATGATGTCGATACCGTTGTAGGGCATCATGAGCACCACCCCCGCTCCTGCAACTCCTTGCCAAGACCGGCGGCGAGTTCCTGCACGTAGGGCTGTGTCGGGCGGGTGAAGCCGGTGGGATACAGGGATGTCAGCGAGATGTTGCCCTGCTTGATGGCGCCGATATCGGTACGGGGGTCATGCGTGCGTTCCGTCTCGTCGTACTCCCGGCGCACCAGCCAGTAATACTTGCGCCAGCCGTCGTTGCCTTCATCCACGCTGTTGAGGTGGCTCTCCCGGGCGAGGCGCGTGACCCGCACACCCCCGATTTTCTTGCCGGGGGACAGGTCGGGCACGTTCACATTAAGGAGAAGAGGGGGCAGCTGGGCCGAAGAGACTATTTTTTGCGCCAGCAGCGCCGTGACTCCGGCGGTGATTTCCAGGCTGTGGGGATTGTTAAAGACCGTGGAGGTTGCCATGGCCGGGTAGCCCAGGAGGTAGCCCTGCAGGGCGGCGGCCACCGTCCCGGAGATATGGATATCCTCCCCGAGGTTCAGACCGAGGTTGATGCCGGAGATGACCAGGTCAACCTTCTCCGGGACCAGCTTACCCAGCGCCAGGAAAACGCTGTCGGAGGGCGTGCCGTCCACGGCGTAGGTCTCCACTCCGGCGACCCGGGGCTTCACCTTCTGTACCCGCAGCACCTGGCGAAGCGTCACCGCGGTGCCCACGGAGCTCTGTTCGGTGCCCGGGGCGACCACGGTTACCCGTCCCGCCCGCTGCAGCTCTTCCACGAGCGCCCAGAGGCCGTCCGCGAGGATGCCGTCGTCGTTGGTTACCAGCACATGCATCGTAAATTCTATTGTAGTTTAGCACGGGCCGCTTTGAGACCGCAAAGACCGGCTGCCGGTCTTCTTGCCGGGTAAAAAACCCTTGTGGTAACATGTAACTGAAAATGACGACCTTTATCGAGGAAGTGGCCGCCACTCCCGGCGGCGGACAGGTCCTTTCCTGTATCCAGTGCGGTGTTTGCTCCGGCAGCTGTCCCATGGCGGGAGCGATGGCGTATCCGCCCCGCCAGCTGATTGCCCTGATACGGGCGGGTCTGCGGGACGAGGTGCTGGACAGCAGCTCCATGTGGTATTGCCTTTCCTGCTATTCCTGCACCGTGCGCTGCCCGCGTGGCGTGAAGCCCACCGAGCTGGCGCACGCGCTGGAAAGCCTGGCGATTGCCGGCGGACGCCGCCCCCGGGGGACGCGCACGCCGGCGATGTACCGCAGCTTCGTCGGCTCTTTACAGCGGCATGGCCGGGTGCATGAACTGGAGATGATGTTCCGGTTCTACCTGGCGGTCCTTCCCGACCTGCTGCG
>JBDRGD010000109.1:0-18375 GCA_043818095.1 Chloroflexota bacterium | reverse complement strand
TGGAACGCTTGGAAAAAGAGGGGCGAATCTTTTATACAAAGAATGGTATCCCTAGAATGAAACGGTTCTTAGACGAAGCCAAAGGTATGCCGGTGCAAGACTTATGGAGCGATTTAGAATCATTGAGGTCTTGGCACGCTGAACGTTTAGGCTATCCCACACAAAAACCGGAGACTTTGCTTGAGCGTGTTATCCAATCTTCTTCTAATGAAGGTGACATTGTTTTAGATCCGTTCTGCGGCTGTGGCACGGCTCTGGTGGCGGCACAGAAGTTAAACCGCAGGTGGATTGGTATTGATATTACCCACTTAGCCATCAGCACGATGAAGTGGCGTCTGGACAAGATGTTTCCTAATATTAAATATAAGGTAATCGGAGAGCCCAAAGACCTGGAAAGCGCGAAAGAGTTAGCCAGCCAGAATAAATACCAGTTCCAGTGGTGGGCGGTCTCCCTTGTCGGCGGGCAGCCCTACGGGGATAAGAAGAAGGGCGCGGATACCGGCATCGACGGTTACCTCTATTTTATGGATGAGAAAAACACGGTTAAGAAAGCCATCATATCCGTGAAGGGGGGAAGTGTCACCGTCAGTCAGATAAGGGACCTGATTGGTGTTGTCCAGAGAGAAAAGGCGGAAATGGGTGTTTTCTTATCTTTAGAGTCTGCTACCAAACCAATGCAGATTGAAGCGGACTCTCAGGGTTTTTATAAATCACCGCTGGGAAAGGATTACCCTAAGATACAGATTTTGACCGTTGAACAGCTATTGGCAAGTATGCAGCCGGATATGCCGCCCTGGATATCCCCGGTTCAGGCACCTGCGGCGGCTAAGAAAAGTGAAGGCGAAGCAAAAAGACTTTTTTGAGGAGGTTCCCTCATGCCCCAACCTGAAGCAAGTGTAGGCGTTATCGGCGGGAGCGGTCTGTATGACATCGAGGGACTGACCGGCGTCCGGGAGGTGGACGCGGACACGCCCTTCGGTAAGCCCAGCGACCGCATCATCGTGGGCAATCTGGAGGGGGTTAGCGTTGCCTTTCTCCCCCGCCACGGACGGGGCCACCGCCTCCTCCCCACGGAAGTGCCTTACCTGGCCAATATCTACGCCCTGAAGGCGCTGGGGGTGGGGCACATCATCAGCGTGAACGCCGTGGGGAGCCTGCAGGACGCGCTGTCGCCGGGGGAGATGGTCATCCCGGACCAGCTTATCGACCGCACCCGTTTGCGCCGGAACACCTTCTTCGGGGAGGGCATCGTCGGGCACATTCCCTTCGCCGAGCCTTTCTGCCCGGTGACGCGGGAGGTGCTTTACCGCACCGCGAAGGAGGCGGGGGTCAGGGTGCACGACGGCGGCACCTGCGTCGTCATGGAAGGGCCCGCTTTCTCCACGCGGGCGGAGTCGTTCCTCTATCGCTCCTGGGGCGCGGACATCATCGGCATGACCTTGCTGCCGGAAGCCAAGCTGGCGCGCGAGGCGGAAATCTGCTACGCGGCGCTGGCGAACGTGACCGATTACGATTGCTGGCACGAGGACTATGCCTCGGTGACCGCGGAGATGATTATCAGCACGTTGAAAAAAAACGTGGCCGCCGCCAGGGAGGTCATCCGGCGGGCGGTGAAAGCATTGCCGAAAGAGAGCGATTGCGGCTGTGCCTCGGCGCTGGAGTTGGGTCTGGTCACCAGCCCGGACGCCGCGCCCGCCGCGGCGAAGAAAAAACTAAAATTGCTCACCGGGAAATACTGGAAATCGGGGCTGGAATAATGACGGGAATCGAGTTCAACTGTTCGCCGACGATGATCGGCAGCATGCCGCAAAAGGACCCGGGGGAAGCGTGCGCCTTGGTGGCGAAATACCTGCGGGACGTCCCTGCGTGGCCGCAGTTGACGCGCCGCTCTTACCTGGAGGACATGAACGTCCAGTTCAGCGAGGGCTTCCCCGGCGTGGTGGTCGGCGAAAATAAAATCCACGTGGACCGTTCTCAGGACCTGACCGCGCAGATGGAAAGGCTTTACGCCGCTTACCTGGCGGGGGATGCCGGCAGCTTCCCCATCGGCGCCGATTACGCCGCCGGTCTGCACCGCTTCCTCGCGCTGGAAGACCTGGCGCCGCGGGCGGTCAAGGGGCAGGTCACCGGTCCCGTCACCTGGGGTCTGAGCGTCACCGACGAGACGGGCCGGGCGATAGTCTACGACGAGGCCCTAGGGGACGCCGTGCCGAAGTTTCTCCGGCTGAAAGCGGCCTGGCAGGAGCGGGAGCTGCGGAAACTCTGCCCGCGCACCATCATCTTCGTCGATGAACCTTACCTATCCGCCTTCGGCTCGGTGACGATGAACCTTTCCCGGCAGCAGGTCATCGCCCTGCTGGAGGAGGTCTTCGGCGGCATTACCGGTGTCCGCGGCGTGCACTGCTGCGGTAACACGGACTGGTCTATCCTCCTGGCGTGCCGCGTCCACGTTATCAGCTACGACGCCTATAACTACGCGGCATCGCTGGCGCTTTACCCCGCGGAGGTCAACCGTTTCCTGGAGAAGGGTGGGGTAATCGCCTGGGGCATCGTCCCCAATACCGCGGAAGCGCTGGCAAAGGAATCGGTCGCCAGCCTGCGGGACCGTTTGGGTGAAGCCATGGCGCCGTTCACCCGGAACGGGGTGCGTTTCCGGGACCTGGTGGCGCAGGGGCTGCTCACCCCGAGCTGCGGCCTGGAGGGGCTTTCCCCGGCGGCGTCGGAGACCTGCCTGGAACTGCTGGTAAAGTTGTCCGAGGAGATAAAGCGGAAATATCGTTAGGTGAAGAGCCATGGAATGTAAAACCGGAGAGAACCGCGCCAACTGCAACTGCACCTACGAACCCTGCCCGCGCAAAGGGAAGTGCTGCGATTGCATCTCTTATCACCTGGAATCACGGGAGTTGCCCGCCTGTGCCTTCCCGCCGGAGGTGGAGCGGACCTACGACCGTTCCTTCGCCCGCTTCGTGCAGGTGGTCCAGGGTGGCAGAAAAAGTTGATATGGGTTATATTACTAGGTAATGAATAAATCACATAAAGTCGCCCTGCACAAGCGGCGGCTGAAGAAAAAGAAGCTCCAGGAAAAGAGCCGCGCCGCGGAAGCCGCCGCCAAGAGCTAAACCTGCCCGACGCAGGCGGACAGCGCCATGCCGCAGGTCTATTTGCTGACGGGTCTCCCCGGGACGGGCAAAACCACCCTGGTCAAGCGGGCGGTTGCCGGTTTTCCGGGGGGCGCGGGCGGCTTTTATACCGAGGAAATCCGTCGTGGGGGAGAGCGGCTCGGTTTTCAGCTGGTCACCCTGGACGGGCAGGAGGGGGTGCTGGCGCACGTCGATTTCGCCAGACGTTACCGTGTGGGCAAATACGGCGTGGCGGTAGATGTGCTGGAAGAAGTGGGCGTCAGCGCGTTAAAACGGGCGATTGCCCGGTGCAGTGTAATCGTGATTGATGAAATCGGCAAGATGGAGCTTTTTTCGGAGCTTTTCCGGGAGGCGGTGCTGGCGGCGGTCGAAAGCGGGCGGAAGGTGCTGGGGACGGTGATGCTGCGGTCGCACCCCTGGGCGGACGGGCTGAAAAAGCTGCCCGGCGTGAATTTGTTTGAGGTGACCCGGGACAACCGGGACCGGCTGCTGGTGGAAATTCAGGACTGGTTGCGGGATATTGCCCCCGGCAGCCGGGCGGAAACGGAAAGATGACGGACTTACCGGAAGTAATCCAGGCGATGATGGACCCCCAGGCCTACCCCGAGCCCATCCGGGAAGTGGAGGTGGTGCAGACACAGATGTCCTTCGTTTTCATGACCAAGAAATACGCCTACAAGGTCAAGAAAGCGGTGGACCTGGGCTACCTGGACTACACCACGCTGAGCAAGCGCCAGTTTTACTGCAACCGGGAGGTGGAGCTTAACCGGCGCCTCTGTCCGGAGGTCTACCTGGGCGTGGTGCCCATCACCAGGTTCCGCGGTAAGTTCTACCTGGAGGGCAAGGACCGCCCTGTGGAATACGCGGTGAAGATGCTGCGGCTGCCCAAGTTCGAGATGATGGACTTTCTGCTGGAACATGACCGCGTCACCCCCGAGATGGTCAGCGCGGTAGCGGAGAAAATCGCGACGTTTCACGGGACGGCGCTGACGAACGATACTATCAGCGCCTTCGGCGAACTGGAGAATATCCGTCGGAACAACGACGAAAACTTCGAGCAGACCGAGAAATATATCGGCAGCGTCATTACCCGGAGTAAATTCCAGGCGCTGCGCGATTTTACCACCGGGCTGCTCGACAAGCACGAGGCGCTGTTCCACAGGCGGGTCCGGGACGGCAGGATTCGGGACTGCCACGGGGACCTGCACGCCGCGCACGTCTGCTTTGCCGACCATATCTGTATCTATGATTGCATCGAGTTCAACGACCGCTTCCGCTACGGCGATGTCGCCGCCGAGGTCGCTTTCCTGGCGATGGACCTGGACCACTACGGCCACGCGGACTTGTCCCACCGGTTCGTCGATGCCTACGTAGCACGGACCGGTGACGAAGAACTGAAGACGCTGCTCGGTTTCTACAAATGCTACCGGGCCTATGTTCGCGCCAAGGTAAGCTGTTTCAAGTCCGATGACCCCTACATCGGCCGCGAGGAGATGATGCAGAGTGCGGAGGTCGCCCGCAGCTACTTCGACCTGGCGGCGAGCTATGCCCGGAAAAAGCCGCTGCTGCTGGTGACCACCGGGCTGGTGGGCACCGGTAAAAGCACGCTGGCGCGGGCGCTGGCGCAACGGCTCGGCATGGCGGTGTTTTCCTCCGACGTTATCCGTAAACAGCTGGCGGACGTGCCCGCCGGCGAGCACCGTTCCGAGGAGTTCAACCGCGGCATTTACTCCGAGGCCTTTTCCCGCCGGACCTATGACAAGCTCTTCTCCGGTGCGGCGGAGGTGCTGCGGGAGGGAGGCTCCGTCATCCTGGACGCGTCCTTCATCCGCTCGGAGGAACGACGGAAGGCGGTGCAGATCGCCAGGGACCTGAAAGCAGACTATTATATTTTGCAGTGCGTCCTGGACGAGGACAACATCCGCGAGCGCCTGGAGCAGCGGAAAAAGGAAGTCTCCGCGTCCGACGGGCGGTGGGAACTGCTCGCGCCGCAGAAGGCGCTCTACGACCCCGTGACGGAAGTGCCGGGGAAAAGACACCTGATTATCGATACCTCCGTGCCGCTGACCGAGGCGGTGCGGCAGGTGATGCAGCGCACGGGCTGACCGGGTTAGGTATTTTCTCCCTGGTAGGCGCCCCGGTAGCCTTCCGTTTCCCCGGCAAGCTGCCAGAAGACCAGCTGCACCACGCGGGCATTCTTCTGCACGCGGAACCCCTGCGGATTATAGACAATCATCAGCGACTGCGAGCGCCCGGAGTAACCGGCGTCCCAGACCGCGGTGTCCACGGTCACCCCGCAGCGGAGCAGGCTGGAGCGCGGGCGCGCCAGCGCCATGACGTCCCGGGGCAGGTGCACCACCTCGTTGAAGGTGATGCTGTAGATGCCCGGCATCAGCTCCAGGAACCCGGTGCCGTCGAACACCAGCGGGGCCACCGGGGGGATAAAGCGCTGCCGGTTGCTCACGCCGATAGTGCCCCCGGTCTGGAGCATGGCGACGTCCCGCAGGGTAAGGTCGAACCCGTTGACCTGTACCTGTTCTGCCAGGTCGAGCCAGCCTTCCACCAGGGGCGGCTCGCTTTGCAGACGCTCCCGGATTTCATGCTCACTGAGGACAGAAGCCATGGTTACCCCCCGGGTGGTGTTTTTCCTATGATATACGATAAAGGGCGGTGACGCCACCCTGCTTTACAGTCGCGGCGGGTTGAGCTAAAATGAAATTGCCTTGATAAAAGCAGTTTTTCTCGACCTTTACCACACGCTGGTCGGCTATGACCCCCCGCGCGAGCAGCTGCAGGCCGAGGCCCTCAAAGAGCTCGGCGTGGATGCGGACGCAACGCAACTGCGCTGGCCCCTGGTGACGGCGGACGAGTTTATCTATAAAGAGATGGCGCGCGTCCCCATGGGGCAGCGGGACGAAAAATCCCGGATGGCGCTCTGGGCGGAATACCAGCGCGTGTTTCTCCGGGAGGCCGGCATCGCGCCGGAGGAAAAGCTCGTGCTCGGTCTGCTGGGGAAGATGCGGCAGGTAAAGATGAACCTGCGGGTTTTCGATGACGTGGCGCCCGCGCTGGACGACCTCAAGGCGAAGGGGTTCGTGCTGGGGCTGATATCCAATATCGACCACGACATTACGCCCATGCTGCAGGAACTTGGCCTGGAAGCATGGCTGGAGATTGTCGTGACTTCTCAGGACGCCGGGGCGACCAAGCCGGACCCGCAGATCTTCCGGGTGGCGGCGCAGCGCGCCGGGGTCAAGCCCGGGGAAGCGGTTTTCGTCGGCGACCAGTATCAGATTGACGTCATCGGCGCGCGGAACGCGGGTATGAAGGGCATCCTGCTGGACCGGGGCGATTTCTTCGGGGAGATTACCGATGCCCCCCGCATCCATAGCCTGACACAGATTGCGGCGCACCTGTAGCCGAGAGCCAGCCGCCCCCCCCGAAAAGCACTTTATGACACTGCCCGTACGGACTGACACGAATCAACCGGCGCAAGCGGCGCTGCCGGCGCCGGGCTACCGCTGGGTAATCCTGGCGATTGTCTGGCTGGGCTACCTGAATGTCATGATGGCCCGTCTCAGTATCGGGCCGCTCGCCCCGTTCCTGAAAGAAGCCTTCAGCCTGACCAACGCCCAGATAGGCTCCCTGGTAAGCGCCACGGTCATCGGCTATTCCCCGTCGCTGTTCATCTCCGGCTGGCTGGTGGACCGGTTCGGGGTGCGTAAGATGATGGTGGCGGGTATCCTGGTGATGGGCACCGCACTTTCGGTCGTTTTCTTCGCGCCGTCATTCCGTTTTATCTGGGGCATTTTGCTGGTCGCGGGCGTGGGCGCGGGCACGCTGTTCCCCTGCGCGGTCAAGGCCATCGTCTCCTGGTTTCCCTTCCGGGAAAGGGCCACGGCGCTGGGCATCAACCAGACGGCGGTGAATATCGGCGGGATTCTCGGCGCCAGTATCCTGCCCGCTGTGGCGCTGACCTGGAGCTGGCGCTACGGTTTCCTCAGCGTCGGGCTTTTCTCACTGACCATCTGCCTTTGCGGCGCGCTTTTATACCGCCGGCCCGCGGGGGAACTGCTGCCACTTGCCGGGGATGCCTTGCTCGCAACGCATACGTCTTCACGGGCAGCGGCGCTGGCGCTGGTGAGGTCGCGAAACCTCTGGATGCTGAGCCTGGCCAACATGTTTCTCGCCCTCGTGGAGTTTTCGGCGATGGCTTACCTGGTGCTCTACCTGACGGAAAGCCTGTTGTTCGGTGTGGTGGCGGCGGGCGGTCTCCTGGCGATGACGGAGGCGGCGGGGGCCCTGGGGAAACCGCTCAGCGGCTTCGTCAGCGACCGCTTTTTAGGGGGCCGCCGCAAGATAATCTATGCCTCGATGGCCGGCATCACCGGCCTGCTTTGCCTGGTCCTGGCCCTCGGGGGTATGGGCCTGGGCTGGCTCCTCTACCCGGTGCTTTTCATGTTCGGCGTCGTCGCCATCGGCTGGGGCGGTATCTATGCCGCCATCGCGGGCGAAATCTTCGGGAAGGAAAGGGCGGGCGCCGCCACCGGGACCTCCAGCGCCATCTCGGTCCTGGGCATAATCGTCGGGCCACCGGCGTTCGGCTTCCTCGTGGATATCACCGGCTCTTATACCGCGGGCTGGCTGGGGCTGGCGGTCTGCGCCATGGTGTCTTTGACCTTCGCGGTGTTCATCCGGGAGCCGCGGCGTTAGCGCCGCTCAGCGGACACGCCCGACAGTCCCCCCGGGCGCACCGGTTCCGGTAGATGTGCAGCAGCCCCTGCTGCTGCCGGGCGGTAACGATTAAGTCCCTGCCGGCATGCCACTGGGCCAGCATGTGCGTTTCCAGAGAATTTTTCTCCGGGAGGGGGTAACTCCGGTAAAGGTCAACCGCGCGGTGCTCCAGGGAAAGCGCGGCGCCCTTAAAGCCGGAGGCAGCGGCAAAGGGCAGCAGAATATTGAGGACGATTTCCCGGGCGCGCTGCCGGCCGATAAGGGAGGGGCTAGCGGCACAGTGCGGTAAGCCGCAGCCTTCCCCTTTCACGACCAGCGCTTTCTCCATGGCCGCGGACAGCGGGGGTGGCCCCGTTGTCCCCAGGACAGTGCCCAGGCCCTCCAGGATTCCCGTTTCCCGGTAGCGGAGCAGCAGATAGCTCATCCCCGCCAGGCGCCGGATGGGGGAGTTGTGCGGTCTCAGCTTGAAAAAGTTCCATTCTGCCGCCGGGACGGTGGTCTCCGCGGGGAAAGCCAGCCACTCTTTTTCCAGCCGGTGCCGCCGGGCGTCCGCGTGGTCCGGGGCGGACAGGGACGGCAGCAGCCCCGCCGTCCCCAGCAGTAGCGCCTGCCCGCAGGCCAGGAAGTCCGCCGGGTCCCGGACGGGGCGGAGCAGACTTTCCAGGCGGGAGAGGGGCAGACAGTGTGCCAGCTTACGGAAGGGCAGTTTGTTTTTGGGATAGCCCAGGGCGGTCAGGATGCCCACGTAAAGCACCTGCTCCGGGGTGAGGCGACGCAGGGAATCCCGGAAAGCGGCGGCTTTAGCCGCGAAGCGCTCGTCCCCCGCTGTTTCCAGGGCCTCCTGCAGGCGGCGGCGGGGGACGGTTCTCGTAATGTTACGGCAGGGAATCCCCGCAGCCACGGCGCCGGCTTTCCCGGCGGGCTGGTCCGTCAGGGGTAAAGACAGCGTGGGGACCGCGGTGCCGTCCTGGCGGCGGGTGGTGACCCGGTCCGCCCGGCCGACCACGTGCAGAACCACCCGGTTGTAGTGAGGGTCGAGGTGGTGGTGGTGGGCGCGCCAGTCACGCGCCCGGGCATGGATCTCGATATCTCCCCGCAACAGCGTCCGGCGGTGGGCAATCACCGCATCGCGGAAGTCCGGGCCGCGGTCATCATTACGCCTGCCCGGATAGATTACCCGGACGGGGTCTCCGGCTTCGGTGAATAACGGCTGTCCCGCCGCCAGCCGGAGCCAGGCGTCCAGGACGGCGCTTTCCGGAAGGACGGGGGTTTTCCTCGCCATGGAGGCAGTTTACACGGATACGTGTAAGAATGTCAAGGTTTTTTTGGTGTTGTCGCCTGGTAGCGGAATTCGGCCTGTTCCGCAATCATGGAGAGCAGGGTATTGGAGGTCCCGCGGGGATGGTACATGCCGGTCTCCCATTCGCTGATGGTCTGCTGGCGCGTCCCGAGCCGTTGCGCCATCTCCTGCTGGGTGAGTCCCAGGTGGCGGCGCAGGGCCTGGATGCTCTCGTGGTGCCAGCGGGGCGGGTCTGCTTTCGGCTTTCGCATGCCTAGAATCTACCCGATTCCGGATAAACTGTCAATAATCCCGGGTCCGGTGTGCGTGATGCGGGAAGACTTGAGGCGATAAAAGGAGAAAAAGCGAGCAAGCGCAAGATAATAAGATGATATTAAGAGGAATATGCATCCTGTTGGTTGCCAGAAGAGAAGAAGTAATCTGATATCGGTTGCGATGTGGCGGGGTATGCGCTATTATTAAATTAGCACTCTCCCCGTGAGAGTGCTAATAATTGTGTCGGCAGGCGGTCGTATTCCAGATAATATAGAAAAGGAGGTAGGTATGGCTATAAAGCTGCAACCACTGGCTGACCGTGTCGTGGTGAAACCCATCGAAAAGGAGGAAAAGACCAAATCAGGAATTTACCTCCCGGATACCGCGAAGGAAAAACCCCAGGAAGGGAAGGTTGTCGCGGTGGGTCCCGGCAGGGTGACGGATGAAGGGAAGCGGATTGAGCCTGATGTCAAGACGGGGGACATCGTCATTTACGCCAAATACGGCGGCACCGAGGTCAAGGTGAACGACGAAGAGCTCGTCATCCTGCGGGAGAGCGATATCCTGGCGAAAAAAGGAAAATAAAGGACAAGGTCAAGGGAGGTAAAAATGGCTAAACAGATTATCTTCGGTGAAGAAGCCAGACGTGCTTTGAAAAGGGGTATTGATGTCCTGGCGGATGCCGTGAAGGTGACCCTGGGTCCCAAAGGGCATACCGTCGCCCTGGACAAGAAATGGGGCGCACCGTCCGTCATCGATGACGGCGTCACCATCGCCAAGGACATTGAGCTGGAAGACGCCTTCGAGAACATGGGCGTCCAGCTGGTCAAGGAAGCGGCGAGCAAGACGAACGATGCCTGTGGCGACGGCACGACCACTTCCACCATCCTCGCGCACGCCATCATCAACGGCGGTTTCAAGAACATCGCTGCGGGGGCGGACTCGCTGGCGCTGCGGCGTGGTATCCAGAAGGCGACGGCGGGGATTATCGAGGAGCTGAAGAAGAACTCCACCGAGGTCAAGGACAAGGAGCAGATCGCCCAGGTGGGCACCATCACCGCCAAGGACAAGGAAATCGGTAACCTCATCGCCGAGGTCATGGAAAAGGTGGGCAAGGACGGCGTCATCACCGTCGAGGAGTCCAAGGGCACCCATTACGAGACGGAGTTCGTCGAGGGCATGCAGTTCGACCGCGGCTATATCAGCCCCTACTTCATCACCAATGCCGAGCGCATGGAAGCGGTTATCGAGGACCCCTATATCCTGATTACCGATAAGAAACTCTCTGCGGTCGCGGACCTGATTCCGGCCCTGGAGAAGATTCTCCAGGTCTCCAAGAACCTGCTCATCGTCGCCGAGGATGTTGACGGTGAGGCGCTGCCGACCCTGGTGGTCAACAAGCTGCGCGGCACGCTGAACGTCCTCGCGGTGAAAGCCCCCGGATTCGGCGACCGGCGCAAGGCCATGCTCGAGGACATGGCGATTCTGACCGGTGCCAACGTCATTTCCGAGGACGTGGGGCGGAAGCTGGACGCGGTGACGGTGGAAGACCTGGGACGCGCCCGCCGCGTGACTTCGGACAAGGACAACACCACCATCGTCGAGGGCAAGGGCAATGATGAGGCGATTAAAGCCCGCATCAAGCAGATAAAGGCCCAGACCGAGGAAACCACCTCCGATTTCGACCGCGAGAAGCTCCAGGAGAGACAGGCGAAGCTCGCCGGCGGCGTGGCCGTGATTAAGGTTGGTGCCGCGACGGAAGTTGAGCTGAAAGAGCGGAAGCACCGCGTTGAGGACGCCCTCTCCGCGACCCGCGCGGCCGTCGAGGAAGGCATCCTGCCGGGCGGCGGCGTCGGCCTGCTGACGGCGGTCAAAGCCCTGAAGAAGCTCAAGCTGGAGGGCGACGAAGCGACCGGCGCGGAGATTATCCGCCGGGCGGTGGAAGAGCCGATTCGCTGGATTGCGACGAACGCCAGCAAGGACGGCTCCGTGGTCGTCGATACCGTGAAGAAGAGCGCCACGGGCATCGGCTATGATGCCGAGACCGACGAGTACGGGGACATGATGAAAAAGGGCATCATCGACCCGACCAAGGTCGTGCGCAGCGCCCTGGAGAACGCCGCCAGCATCGCCACGATGGTGCTGGTGACCGAAGCCCTGGTCGCCGATATCCCGGAGAAAGAGAAGATGCCCCCCATGCCCCCCGGTGGCGGCATGGAAGGAATGATGTAGTCTTTTCCTCCCCCGAAACGTGAAGAGAGTGTCCGCATCCGATAATGGGTGCGGACACTTTTTTTTATGGTGTCCGGAAGAAACCCTCTGCCCTTTTTTCTTGAGAGACACGGGGGAGGAGGGGTTTATAAAACCTTGTCGGGGGAAACACCGTCCGTTTATAATAGTAATAGTAGCGCCGTACAAGGAGGAAATGAGATGGGCACTAATGAGAATCTGGAAGCGGCATTTGCCGGGGAAAGCCAGGCAAACCGACGTTACCTTTTCTTTGCCGCCGAGGCGGACAAGTCCGGGCAGAAACAGATTGCCCGCCTTTTCCGCGCCGCCGCGGACGCAGAGACGGTCCACGCCCGTAATCACTTCGGGGTCCTGGGGGGAGTGAAGTCCACCGGGGAAAACCTCCAGGCGGCTGTCGGCGGGGAAAACTACGAGTTTACCAAGATGTACCCCGACTTCATCGCGCAGGCAAAGACGGACAACAACACCCCCGCCGGGGACAGCTTCGACCTGGCGAACAAGGTGGAGAAAATCCACCACGGTCTCTTCCAGAAAGCGCTGCAGGCGCTGGAAGGCGGCCAGAAGGCCGCCGAAAAGCCAATCTTCGTCTGCCAGGTCTGCGGGAACACGGTAGAGGGCCAGGCCCCGGAAAAATGCCCCATCTGCGGCGCGCCCCGCAGCAAATTCAAACAGATAGACTAGTCCTTTCGTCTGGACAGGGCCGACGGCAGGAACTATAATTGCGGTAGCGATGAGCGTCCGGCTAACGGTCTGCGTATCACGAACCGAGATTGAGGAAGCGGTCCGGCAACTGGCGGCGCAACTCACGCGGGATTTCCGCGGGAAGCGCCCGGTACTTGTCGGCGTCCTCAAGGGTGCTTTCGTTTTCCTGGCAGACCTGGTAAGGGAGCTCGATTTCCCCGTGGACGTGGACTTTATCCGCGTCGCCAGCTACGGCAACGGCACCGAGACATCCGGCAGGGTCAGACTGGTGCAGCCGCTGCGCATCCCCATCCGCGGTCGGGACGTCGTCCTCGTCGAGGACATCGTCGATACCGGCCTGACCAGCAACTACCTGCTGGACTACCTGCGGCGGAAAAGACCGGCCTCAGTGCGCCTCTGCACCCTGACCGACAAGCCTTCCCGGCGGCAGGTGCCGGTACACATCGATTACCTCGGTTTCACCGTCCCGGACCGGTTTCTGGTGGGTTACGGGCTGGACGCCAGCGAGGAGTTCCGCAATCTCCCGGAAATCTGCTTCCTGGAGGAAAAATAGTGCCCCAAAGCCTGGCGCGCCTTATCGCTGTCGCGAAGGGACAGCAGCCGGCAGACCTTATCCTGGCGAATGCCCGCGTGGTGAATACCTTCAACGGCGAAATCGAAGCGGGCAGCGTGGCGCTCTGCGGCGAGAAGGTCGCCGGAATCGGGGACTACCGGGACGCTAAAGAAGTAATCGACCTGGCGGGCAGGTTCCTGTCGCCCGGGCTTATCGACGGGCATACGCACCTGGAAAGCTCCCTGCTGGACGTGGGGCAGTATGCCCGGGCGGTGGTGCCCCGCGGCACGACGGGAATCGTCACGGACCTCCATGAAATCGCCAACGTTGCCGGTATGGACGGTATCCGCTACGTGCGGGACTATGCCCGCCGCCTGCCCCTGGACCTTTTCCTGATGGCCCCTTCCTGTGTCCCGGCGACGCACCTGGAGACCGGCGGGGCGACCATCACCCCGGAGGACATCCGGCGTATGCTGCGCTGGCAGGGCTGCCTGGGACTGGGGGAGATGATGAATTTCCCCGGTGTGCTCTTTGCCGACGAGACCGTCCTGAGAAAAATAGCGATGGCCGCCGGCAGGGTGGTGGACGGTCATGCCCCCGGCGTCCGCGGGAAGGACCTGGCGGCTTACATCGCGGCGGGCATCGGCTCCGACCACGAGTCCGTGACCCTGGACGAGGCGGCGGAAAAGCTGGCGCGGGGAATGCGCGTCATGGTGCGGGAGGGCTCCTCGGAGAAGAACCTGGCGGCGCTGCTGCCGCTGATTACGGATAAGACGTATCACCGGGCTTTCTTCGTCGTCGATGACCGTAGCGCCGCGGACCTCTTGCGGGACGGCGATATCGATGCCGTGGTGCGCCAGGCGATACGCCGCGGGCTGGAGCCCGTGCGCGCTATCCAGATGGCGACGCTGAACACGGCGGAATACTTCCGCCTGAACGGGCTGGGGGCGGTGGCTCCCGGCTATTACGCCAACCTGCTGGTGCTGGACAGCCTGGCAGACCTGAATATCGCGGACGTTTACTATCGCGGTCGGCTGGTGGCCCGCGGGGGGAAACCACTCTTCACCCTCCACGCCCCGGATAGCGCCGGGCTGAGGAAAACCGTGCGCTTCAAGCCGTTTCCTGTGACCACCTTGCAAATGCGGGCGAGCGGAGAGACGATGCCGGTCATCGGGGTCGTGCCGGGGCAAATCATCACCCGGTATCTCCGGGAAAAGGTCTCCGTCTCCGGCGGCGTGGTCATACCGGATACGGCGCGGGACATCCTGAAGCTGGTGGTGGTGGAGAGGCACCGCGGGACGGGCAACATCGGCCGGGGGCTGGTGCGCGGCTTCGGCCTGAAGCGCGGCGCGCTGGCGTGCTCGGTTGCGCATGACTCACATAACATCATTGCCGTGGGCGCCAGCGACGAAGATATCTACGCTGCGGTCGGAGAAATCGGGCGTCTCCAGGGCGGGCTGGCGGTAGCGGCGGGGGGAAAGATAATCGCCAGCCTGGGGCTGCCGATTGCGGGACTGCTCTCGGACGAGCCTCTGGAAAGCGTCGTCGGCGCGCTGGAAAATATTGAGAAGATTGCCCGTGACCTGGGAGCGACCCTGCCGGCGCCTTTCGCCGCCCTTTCCTTCCTGGCGCTGCCCGTAATCCCGGAACTGCGGCTGACGGACAAGGGGCTGGTGGACGTGAACCGGTTCCGGCTTCTGGACTGACCGAACGGAGCACAGGAGAAAACAGGATGCAACACGAAAACGCGGAAGCCCTCTTCGAGAACCGTTTCGACGCCGGGCGCCAGCTCGCCGAGAAGCTGATGCCGCTGAAGGACAAGAATGCCGTGGTGGTGGCGATTCCCAACGGCGGGGTGGCGGTAGCGCTGCCGGTGGCGCTGGCGCTGAACGCGGACCTCGACCTGGTGATTTCCCGTAAAATCCCCCTTCCCCTCAGCCCGGAGGGCGGTTTCGGCGCCGTCACCGATGACGGGACCCTGACGCTCGATGATGAGGTGGTGCAGAAGTTCGGACTGACGCCCACGCAGATTGAATATCAGGTCAACCAGGTCAGGGCGGGCATCCGCCAGCGCAGCCTGCTCTATCACTCCGGGAAAAGGCCCGTCGTCGTCGCGGACAAGATCGCGATAATCATCGACGACGGTCTTGCCGCCGGTTATACCATGACCGCCGCGGTCAATTCGGTGAGAAAACGCCGTCCGCGCCAGGTCATCGTAGCGGTGCCGGTGGGTCCCGCGGACACGGTGCGCCGTGTGGAGAAGGTGGCGGATGCGGTGGTTACCTGCGCGGTGGGTAAGGAGTCACGTTTTTACGTTTCCGACTACTATCGCTTCTGGCACGAGATAAGCGACCAGGAGGTCGTGCAGTATCTCAAGGAGTGGCGGATAAGGCGCTATCAGTCCTACCTGGAGCCCGCGGAAAACCCGGAGAACCAGGGGCCGGGGTAGTGACCCCCGGCTTACATTCCCCCCATCCCCCCGTCCACCACCAGCACCTGCCCGGTGATGTAGCGCGCCTCTTCCGAGGCGAGGAAGGCGATGGCCGCAGCGATGTCCTCCGGGGTGCCGAAGTAGCCGGCAGGGATGCGCTTCTTCAGTTCCTCGCGCTGGGCTTCCGGCAGTTGCTGGGTCATCGCCGTCTCGATAGCGCCGGGGGCGATAGCGTTCACGGTGATATTGCGGGAGGCGACTTCCTTGGCGATGGAGCGGGTGAAGCCGATAATGCCCGCCTTGGAGGCGGCATAGTTCGCCTGGCCCGCGTTCCCGGTGAGCCCCACGATACTGGCGAGGCTGATAATCCGCCCCCAGCGCTGCTTGACCATCAGCCGCAGCACGGCGCGGGTGCAGAGAAAGGCGCTCTTCAGGTTTATCCTGAGGACATTGTCCCAGTCCTCGTCAGTCATCCGCATGAGTAGCTGGTCGCGGGTAATGCCGGCGTTGTTTACCAGAATATCGATTTTGCCCATGTCGCTGACCGCGCTTTCCACCATCCCGGCGACCGACTCCGCGTCGCTGACGTCGGCGATTATGGGGAGGCTGCGGCGTTGCATCCGGCGGATTTCGGCGGCGACGCTCTCCAGGTTATCGGCGTCGGCAACGTCATTGACGACGACGTCCGCACCCCGCTCCGCCAGCTTCAGGGCGATTGTCTGGCCGATGCCGCGCCCGCTGCCGGTCACGAGGGCTACCTTCCCGGAAAGGTCTGCCATTTCAGTTACCTGCCTCTCCGGCTTTCCGGGCGTCGATGTATCCCTGGAGGGACGCCAGGTCGCCGATATTCAGCAGGGAGACGTCAGCGTTGATGCGCTTGATAAGCCCGGTGAGCACCTTGCCCGGCCCGAGCTCGATGAAGGTGGTGACGCCGCGGGCAATCATGTCTTCCACGGAGCGCTGCCACTGGACGCAGTTACAGAGCTGGTCCAGCAGTTCCTGTTTGACGTCAGCGGCGGCGGTCAGCGGTGTGGCGGTGGTGTTGGCGATTACCGGAGTGTTGGGGTTTTTAAAGTTCATGCCGGGGAGCAGATTGGACATCCCCTCGAAGGCGAACTGCATCAGGGGGGTGTGAAACGCGCCGCTTACCTTGAGCGGGGTGACGCGGTGGGCGCCTTTTTCTCTGGCCACCTCCGCCGCCCGGTCAACATTAGCGGCGTCGCCGCTGATGACGATCTGACCCGGGCAGTTGATATTGGCGATGTAGGTGCCGGTCTCCGCGCAGATGGCGGACAGGGCGTCTTCCGCCATGCCCAGGACCGCCGCCATGCTGCCGGGACACTGCTGTCCCGCCTCGTGCATCAGCCGCCCCCTTTCCCGGGCGAGGCGGACGGCGGTAGGAAAATCGTAGACGCCGGCGACGGCGAGCGCCGTGTACTCGCCCAGGCTGTGCCCCGCGAGGAAAGCCGGCGGGGGCAGGATATCCGCACCGCCCGCTTCGCGGACAGCTTCGAGACAGGCGATACTGGCGGTGACCAGCGCCGGCTGGGCGTTGATGGTCTGGCGGAGGTCCTCCTCCGGACCTTCGAAGCAGAGCCGGGTCAGGGGAAAGCCGAGCACATGGTCCGCCCGGTCAAAGATGGCCCGCGCGGAGGCGAAGCGCTCGTAAAGGTCCTGGCCCATGCCCACCTTCTGCGCGCCCTGCCCCGGAAAAACGTAAGCTGCCTTACCTGCAACTGCCACAGTTACCCTCCGTATGCTTTATCAGGGATAGCCGCTTTTGGCAGCGTTCGGATTACGCGCTCTTCTTGGCGCGTTCTACGGTGATTACCTGTCTACCCGCGTAAGTGCCGCAGGTGGGGCAGGTGTGGTGCGGCAGCTTGGGAGTGTGGCACTGGGGACAGGTGTCCAGGTTCGGTGCCTCGATGCTGTGGTGGCTGCGCCGCTTGTCCCGCCGCGCCTTGGAGGTTTTTCTCTTCGGTAGTGCTCCCATTTACGTATCCTCTACTTTATTTCTTCAGTCCGGACAGTTTTGCCCAGCGGGGGTCGACCTCCGCGGGCTGACAATTACAGGTTTCCTGGTTAAAGTCCTTTCCGCACCCGGGGCAGAGCCCGGCGCACTCCCGGTGGCAGAGGGGCTTCATGGGGGCCGCCATCACCGTGTACTGGCGGGCTGCCTCCGCCAGGTCCAGGATGTGGTTGGCGTCAATGGTGAAAGTCCCCGGTTCTCCGGGCGGCGCGAGCCGAATGCCGGTACTGACGTCCAACACCGGGATATATTCCTCCTCAAAATCCAGCCGCAGGGGATGGCGAAACTTCGTCAGGCAGCGGCTGCAGTTCAGGTCTATCATGGTGTCCAGCTTTGCCTTGACGAGTATTCCGCGCGGCGTGCGGGTGAGATGTACCATTCCCTTCAGCGGGATACCGGCGTCTCCTTCATCACCGGTCTCATCGACCTCGTATTCCCGGGTGGTCCCGGTAGTGGCTTTCAGCAGTTGCGATACGTTTATCTGCATCCTGCGCACCTCCACTCCCGCCGGAATTACGTGTATATTATAAGGTGAATCGTCTCCCGGACGCAAGACTGGCGGTAATTGTCGTGTTGGGGCTAGGATTTCAGCCGCTGGGTGAGCAGGGGGACGACTTTAAAAAGGTCGCCGACGATGCCGTAGGTCGCCACCTCGAAGATGGGGGCATTGGGGTCGTCATTGATGGCGACAATCACGTCCGCGGTCTGCATCCCGGCGAGGTGCTGGACGGCGCCGGAAATGCCCACGGCGAGATACAGCTTGGGGCAAACGGTCTTGCCCGTCTGGCCCACCTGGTGGGAATAAGGCAGCCAGCCTTCATCAATGGGTGGTCGGGAGGAGGCCAGCGCCGCGCCCATGACGTCCGCCAGCTCCTGGAGCATCGCGAAATTTTCCGGCTTGCCCAGTCCTCTTCCCCCGGCGACGACGATGTCCGCCTCTTCAATCTTGATGGTTTCGGTGACGTCCGCGATGAAGTCGAG
>JBDRGD010000108.1:0-25969 GCA_043818095.1 Chloroflexota bacterium | reverse complement strand
CCGGATTTAATATCGTGACGCGCCGATTTCCTCCATTTTCCCGGTGACGGTGAAGACTACCCGCTCGCAGATATTGGTGACCCGGTCCGCGGCGCGCTCCAGGTTGTGGGACACCCAGATGAGCCGGGTCGCCCGGGTAATCGTCTTCGGGTCTTCCAGCATGAAGGTGATGAGCACCCGGTACAGCTCGTCGTAGAGTTGGTCGACCTCATTGTCCTCGGTGGCTATCTGCCGGGCGGCGGCGGCGTCATGGTTGATGAAAGCCTGAAGGCTGCGGCGTAGCATGTCCACCATCTTTTCCGCCATGCGGGGGATGGTAACCAGAGGTTTCAGCGGGGGCTCGTCCCCGATCATCAAGACAATCCTGGCGATGCCTTCGGCGTAGTCGCCGATTCTTTCCAGCTCGGTGACCACGTTAGCTACCGCCATGATGACCCGCAGGTCACTGGCCATCGGCTGCTGGGTAACGATAAGCTGGATGCACTTGTTCTCCGTATCAAATCTCTTGGCGTTGATGTTCTTATCATCCGCGATTATCTGTTCCGCCAGCTTCAGATCCCTCTCTTTTAATGCTTTCACGGAAGAGAGGATTGCTTTTTCCACCATGCTGCCCATGAAGAGGACATCGGTGTGAATCTCCTGCAGTTTCTTGTGAAAGGTCGTTCTGATTTCCATGTTCCCAGGTCCTCCCTTACCTTTATCCGAAGCGCCCGGTGATGTAGTCTTCCGTGCGCTTGTCCTTCGGGTTGGCGAAGATTTCGGTGGTGGCCCCGTATTCAATGAGCATACCGGCGCGGTCGTTGTCCATGAGCATGAAAGCGGTCATATCGGACACGCGCGCCGCCTGCTGCATGTTATGGGTGACGATGACAATCGTGTATTCCTGGGCGAGGTTGCGCATCAGCTCCTCTATCTTGAGGGTGGCCACGGGGTCCAGCGCGCTGCACGGCTCATCGAGGAGGATTATCTCGGGCTCCACGGCGAGCGCCCGGGCGATGCAGAGCCGCTGCTGCTGTCCGCCGGAGAGGGAAGCCCCGGACTCGTTGAGCTTGTCCTTGACCTCGTCCCAGAGGGCGGCCTGGCGCAGGCTGCGCTCCACCACTTCCCCCATCTCCCCGCGCCGGCTCCAGAGACGCGTCAGCCGCAGCCCGGCCGACACGTTGTCGGCAATCGACATCGTGGGGAAGGGGCTCGGTTTCTGGAAGACCATGCCGATGCGCCGGCGTATCATCACGGGGTCGATATTCCGGTCGTAGATGTCCTGGCCGTCCAGCAGCACGCGCCCCTCGGTCCGCCCCCCGTTGGAGGCCTCGTGCATCCGGTTGAGACACCGGATAAGCGTGGACTTGCCGCACCCGGAAGGCCCGATGATAGCGGTGATTGCCTTCTCCGATATACGGAGGCTGACGTTCTTGACCGCCATGGTATTGCCGTACCAGGCGCTTAGGTCGTCCACTTCCAGGATACCCGCCTTTCCCGCCGGCGTGGCGGGAAGACTGGCGTTTTTGGCTTTCTCCGTTCCGTTTACCATGACCATCTGTCTTCCTTTCACCAATCTTGCGGAAAGTTTATATCTTTTTCCGGCGACTTATCCAGCGCACCAGCACGCTTATCCCCAGGACCAGGACCACCAGCAGGAAAGCCCCCGCCCAGGCCTGCTGGTTCAGGTCATCATACGGCGAGAGCGCGTAGCGGTATATCAGCAGCGGCAGCGCCCCGATGGGCTTGAAGAGGCCCTGAGGGCCGAAGTAGCTGCCGAACGCTGTGAAGAGCAGCGGGGCGGTCTCTCCGGCCACGCGGGCCACCGCCAGCATCACTCCGGTGACCACCCCGGTGAGCGCGCCGGGAACAATGACCCCCATCACCGCCCGCCACCGCGTGATACCCAGGGCCAGCGCCGCTTCCCGCATCGCGTTCGGTACCAGCCGCAGGGACTCCTCGGCGGTCCGGGCGACAATCGGCACCATGATTATCGCCAGCGCCACACCCCCGGCAAAAGCCGAGTAAGAGTGCATCGGGCGGACGACGATGGCGTAGGTGAAGACGCCGACCACTATCGAGGGCACACCGGCTAATATATCGGCGACAAACCGGACGGTGGAGGCCATCCGGGCGCTGGCGAAATCGGAGAGGAAGATACCCGCCATCAGTCCTACCGGGAGCGCCAGTATCGAGGCCAGCCCCACCAGCATAAAGGTGCCGATGATTTCATTCCTCATCCCTCCGCCCGCTTCTCCCGCTGGCTTAGCTGCCTGAGTTATTAAGTCCAGGTTAAGATAAGCGATGCCGCGCACCAGCGTGTAGCCCAGGATGAGGGCCAGGATGATGATACTGATGCCCGCGGCGGTACCGCTCATGCCCAGCATCAGCCGGTTGAACCATTTGCGCCGCGTGTAACTGCCCGGCAGCATCAACTATTCCTGTCCCATCCTGACCGCCGTCAGGCGCCAGACCATCAGGCGGGCAATCACGTTTATCAGCAGGGTCACCCCGAAGAGCACCAGCGCCAGCTCCACGAGACTGGCGGTAAAGACGTCACCGACAGCCTCACCGAACTCGCCGGCAATCTTGCTGGCGATGGTGGCGCCGGGGGAGAACAGGGAGGTGGTCAGCGCATATTTATTGCCGATAACCATGGTCACCGCCATCGTTTCGCCTAAAGCGCGGCCCAGCCCGAGAATCACCGCCCCTATCAGGCCGGAGCGGCAGAAGGGGAGGACCGCGCGCCGTATCATCTCCCAGCGGGTCGCGCCCAGGGCGAGCATCGCCTCGCGCTGGCTGCTGGGGACGGCCCGTATCACGTCCCGGCTCATGGCGGTAATGATGGGGATGACCATGATGGCGAGAATAATCCCGGCGGAGAGGAAACCGAGCCCGAACGGGGGACCCTGGAAAAGGGGGACGAAGCCCAGGTTCGCGCCCAGCCACTTCTCCACCGGGTCCCGGACAAACGGGACCAGGACAAAGAGCCCCCACAGTCCGATAATGACGCTGGGTATCGCCGCCAGCATCTCGATAAGGAAAGAGCCGGGCCCGCGTATCCATCCGGGCGCCAGCTCCACCAGGAAGATGGCGGCGCCCAGGCTTATCGGCACGGCGATGAGCAGTCCGATGGCGGAGCTGAGCAGCGTCCCGTAGATGGCGGGCAGCGCCCCGAACTGCCCGGTAACGGCGTTCCAGGACGTGCCGCCGATAAATCCGATGCCGAACTTGCGGATAGCCGGCAGGGCATCGATGTTCAGGGTGATGACCATGCCCAGCAACAGCACCACGATCACCAGGGCGAAAAACAGGGTGAGGTTGGCGAAAATAAGGTCGCCGAGCCGCCGGTGCCTGCGGGGTTCTCCGGGCAGTTCTGTGGCCACTGCGTTCGTGCCGGTTGCTTTAATCTTTCCGTCCTTAGCAAACCAAAAAAGGTAAATGCTGGCAGGCCCGCTGCCCGCGCTTACCATTGTAGCATCGTTTCCGGTGTTTATTAGCGTTCCAGCAGGGGTTGCCCGTTGTACATGATGGACAGTATCTCGTTCTCCGCCCTGGCGATGGCGTTAGCGGAGAGCGGCGCGTAGTCCAGGGGCGAGGCGTACTGCTGCCCGTCATGAATCCCCCACCAGAGCATGTTCACCAGCGCCAGTCCCTTGGCCGGGTCGGTCTGGTTGACATAGGCCAGCATCCAGGTGAACCCGGCAATCGGGTAGGCGTCCGGGTTGGTGGAGTTGGTAATCATGACCTTCATGTCGTCGGGCAGGGTCACGCCCTCGGCGGCCCTGGTCGTTGCTTGCAGCGAGGGCTCGAGGTAGTTGCCCGCGGCGTTCCTGAGCTGCGCCCAGGCTATCTTGTTCTGCACCGCGTAAGCCAGCTCCACGTAGCCGATGGCGCCCGGAATCTGTTTCACCTGTCCCGCCACACCGGCGTTCTTCTCGCCGCCGATATCACCCGGCCAGTCCACCGAGGTGGCGTTGCCCACCTTGCTCTGCCAGTCCGCGCTGACCCTGGAAAGGTAGTTGGTGAAGATGAAGGTGGTGCCGGAGCCGTCCGAGCGGTGCACCACGGCGATATCCGTATCCGGCAGGTTCAGGCCGGGGTTGAGGGCGGTGATGCGGGAATCGTTCCACTTGTTTATCTGCTTGAGGTAGATGTCCGCCAGGACGTCACCGGTGAGCTTGAGCTGTCCCGAGCCGATACCTTCCAGGTTGTGGATGACCGCTACGGCACCGCTGGTCATGGGGATGTGCAGGATGGGACCGTGAGCGGCGGCGGCGGCCGCTATCTGCTCGTCGGTCATGATGCCGTCGCTGGCACCGAAGTCCACCGTGCCCTCGGTGATGGCCTTGATGCCGCCGCCGGAGCCGATGGCCTGGTAGTTCACCTTGACCCCGGTGATTTTATTATACTCGTCGTACCACTTGGTGTAGAGGGGCGCCGGGAAGCTGGCTCCGGCGCCTTCGAGGCTCATTGCCTGCTGGGGCGCCCCCATGGGTGCCGGTGACGGGGCGGTAGGGGCGGGTGATGAGCAGCCGGCTACCCCGACTGCTAAGAGCAGCGCCAGGGTCGCTGCCAGTGAATTCCGTTTCATTTTACTCATGGGAACTTGTGTTTTTCTCCTTTTCTGTGCTATTTTGTTCTCCTGTTCCTATTATCGAGGAATGAGTTTAAGGTCACGTTGTGATAGTGTTAAGCGCCGGTAAAACTCTGGTTAAGGTTTTATTAAGGGCGGCAGTGATGAAGGGCTGAAACGGGCGGTTAACCGGCCTTGCGGAGGGAGGCCAGTATTTGTCTTCTCTCGTCCCGCTCCATTCCCGTGACGCTAAGAAGGATCTTGACGAATTTGTAGCCAGCCTCGCGCTCCGGTATCACCAGTTCCATTACCCCCAGGCGTTTGAGTTCATCAGCCTCTTTTTTATGGCCTGCGCGGGCCAGTATCAGGATATCCGGGTTAAGCTGCTGGGCTACTTTGACGGTCGTCATCACGCTCATGGGGTCGGGATAGGTGACAACCAGTGCGGCGGTATGGCTCAGGTCGGCTTTCGCAAGCACGTTAGCGTTGGTGGCGTCCCCGTATATTCGCGGGTGCCGGTCAACCTTGGCTTCGGTAATCCGCTCGGGGTCGTCATCGATGATGATAAAAGGGATGCTGGACCTGTTCAGACCATTGGCGATGCTTTGTCCCACTTCTCCGTAACCGGCGATGACTACCCTCTTGAGGGTTTCCGCGGAAGGGGTTAGCTCTTCTTCCGGCAGTGGTGCTCCGGGAAGTTTCATCTTCCGGCTGTTTGCCAGGAGGATACGCTGGTAAATCCGGGATACCAGGCTGATGGCCAGCGGCGTCAGCAGCATGGTAATAATGGCGCTGGCAATGATGATGGAATAGAAACGGTCGGTGATGATGCCGGAGCGGATGCCTCCCTGCGCGATAATGAAGCCGAATTCGCCAATCTGGAACAGGCCGAACCCGGCCAGGACAGCGGTCCTGACGCTGTAGCCGAACAGAATGATAATCGTCATCACGACGGCGATTTTAATGGCGGCGATGGTGGCGATGGCCAGCATCACGACAGAAAGATTCTCAAACAGGAAAGAGGGGTTGAGCAGCATGCCCAGCGAAACGAAGAACAGGCTGGCGAAAATGTCTCTCAGGGGCGTGATTTCCGCCAGCGCCTGATGGATGAACCTCGTCTCGCGCAGGACCAGACCGACGAGAAATGCCCCGAAAACGATGGAAAGGCCGTAGACCTGGGTGCTGACGGCAGCGCCCAGGCACAGCACGAGGACGGTAAGCAGGAAGAGCTCCCGGGAACGGAAGCCGCCGACGCCACCGAGCAACCAGGGAATCACCCAGCGCCCCAGGACGATTGCCATGACGACGAAAGCGACAACTTTGCCGAGGGATATCGCCAGGGTAAGCGGCAGGTTGGTAGCTCCCCCGGACATCAGGGGAATCGCCACCGAAATAAAAATAACGCTGATGTCCTGAAGGATGAGGAAGGCAATCATTATCCGCCCCTGGACAGAGGCAAGCTCGCCGCGGTCCATGAGGGTCTTCAAGCAGACGGCGGTGCTGCTGAGGGAAATAATGATGCCGAACATAATCGCCTGAGGAAGTGCCCAGCGGAAGATTAATAGCCCGGCCAGCGTTCCCAGGCCGATGGTGACGAAGATCTGCAGGATGCCGCCCCAGAAGCCTATCCTGCCGGTCTCCCGCAGCTGGGCGATGGATATTTCCATCCCGAGGGTAAACATGAGAAGGCTGACGCCGATGGTTGCCGCCGCCTCGACGATATCAATGTCGCCGACAATGCCGAGGGCATGGGGCCCTATGACCACGCCGACCACGAGGTATCCCAAAATAATGGGTTGTCGCAGCCGGTGAGCAAGCGTGCCGCCCACCAGAGCGGCCGCCAGCAGGATAGCGATGGTGATGAACGGGTCCGATTGCGGCATCAGCTTGTCCCTCCGAGCCGGTCTCGCCTTATTCTACCATGCCTGGAGGCAAGGAAGGAGGGGGTTTCCAACAGTGGTTTAGTATATTTTCAGGGGAGGGAGTCAGGAAATCTTGCCAGCGCGATGCAGACGGGGATATGGATTATTGACAGGTCTTTTACCGGTCTGATAATGTATTTGAGAAAAGATGACCGGTAACGTACCGAAAACAGCGGCAGGCAGGCTCTCGTTCCTGGACCGTTTTCTCACTCTCTGGATTTTCCTGGCGATGGGTCTCGGGGTGGGGCTGGGGTATTTCGTGCCCGGCACGGCGGACTTCATCGGCTACTTCCAGGTGGACACCACGTCCATCCCGATTGCCCTGGGTCTCATCCTGATGATGTATCCCCCGCTGGCGAAGGTGCGTTACGAGGAGCTGGGGCACGTCTTCCGGAACTGGAAAGTCCTGGGGCTATCCCTCGTGCAGAACTGGGTCATCGGCCCGGTGCTCATGTTCCTGCTGGCGGTCCTTTTCCTCGGTTACGTCTGGCCCCATCCCGATTACATGGTGGGGCTGGTTATGATCGGGCTGGCGCGGTGCATCGCCATGGTCATCGTCTGGAACGAACTGGCGCAGGGCGACCGGGAATACGCCGCCGGGCTGGTGGCTTTCAACTCTGTCTTCCAGATTGTCTTCTACACGGTTTATGCCTACTTTTTCATCACGGTCCTGCCCGGGTGGTTCGGGCTGAAGGGTTCCCTGGTGGAGGTCACCATGGGGGAAATCGCCAAAAGCGTGTTCATCTACCTGGGCATCCCCTTCTTCGGCGGCATGCTGACCCGCTTCGTTCTCATCAGGGCGCGGGGACGGGAGTGGTACGAGGGTAGATTCATCCCCAAAATAAGCCCGGTAACGCTGGCGGCGCTGCTGTTCACCATCGTGGTGATGTTCTCGCTCAAGGGAGAGCTTATCGTGCAGATTCCGCTGGACGTGGTGCGCATCGCCGTGCCGCTGCTCATCTACTTCGTGCTGATGTTCCTGGTCTCGTTCTACATGGGCCGGAAAATCGGCGCCGACTACTCCCAAACGACGAGTATCGCCTTCACGGCGGCGAGCAACAACTTCGAGCTGGCGATTGCGGTGGCGGTGGCGGTCTTCGGCATCGGCTCCGGGCAGGCTTTTGCCGCCGTCATCGGGCCCCTCGTGGAAGTGCCGGTGCTCATCAGCCTGGTGAACGTGGCTTTTTACTTCCGGAGAAAGTTTTTCGCGGAATAAGCTGACTCAGACGGATTCCGGGAGTGCTCGCGGGGGGACCGGCTTCGATGTCGTCACCACCAGCGCCGCGGAAATCACCAGCAGGACCGCCGTTACCTGCCAGGCCAGCAGGAAAGAGCCGGACGCATTATAGACCACCCCCGCGAAAGGCCCCCCGGCAAAGCTGAAAACTACCGTCATGGGTACGGCGATTCCCCGGATTTTTCCGATGTGCTGCTTGCCGTAGTAGACCGACCAGACAGTGCCCTCCAGGATAATCCGGCTCTGGATGCCTATGCCCAGGATGGCCCCGGCCAGGAAAACATGCCAGACCTGGGACGAGATAATCAGCACCAGGAAGGTGGTTGCCATCATCAGGGTGCCGAACGCCAGCAGGTAACGCACCTCAATGCGTGCCAGGGCGCGGGCAACGATGAAGGATATCGTCACGGAGAAGACCGCCTCCAGCGAGAGCGAGTAGGAGACTATCTGGGGGTCCATGCCCAGCCCGACGAAGTAGGGGATGCGGTAGACCGCCAGCATGGAACCGGCGAAAAAGGTAATCCCCGTGGCGATAGACAGCTTCCAGAAAGCGCTGGTGCGGACCGCTTCACCGCGTGTCCACGGATACTCTGCCGCCTGCACCCCGGCGGATTCGCCTACCGTATCGTCAGGGAAGGCCGGCCTGACCCGGGAATCGCCGTCCGGCAGCAGGCCGCGGTCCTCGGGACGGCGCCCGATGAGCGGCGAGATAAGAGGGATGATAATCAACGCGCTGATTCCGAAGACCACGGTGGTATTCCGCCAGCCGATGTTGCCGATGAGGTACTGGGTAAGGGGCACGATAAAGAAGATGCCCAGCGGCATCCCCAGGAAAGCGATGGACATGGCTTTGCCGCGCTGGCGGACGAACCACTGGGACAGCGGCACCACCGTGTAGAGGTTTCCCCCGGAGCCGTGCAGGCCCAGCGCCCCCATGTAGAAAAGGACGGCGAGGAGCTGCCAGCCGGCGGTGATGCGGGAAAAAGCGAACATGCCCACGGCGGCAAGGACCGCCAGGGCCATGAGCATACGGCGGGCGCCGTAGGAGTCCAGGATGCGGCCTATCAGGTAGCCCGACACCGTGACGCCGACCAGCCGGGCCGTCTGCGCCCAGCCGAAGAGCGCCTTGTTGAGGCCCAGGTCGGCGCTGACCGGGTTGACGAAAAGGCCAAGGTTAATGGTCAGCAGGCTGACGTTGACGATGTTCAGCACCATTAGCACGCCGACGATGACCCAGCCATAGAAGACCAGTTTGCCTCTATACGTGGGGTTCAATCAGGTCCCTTTCTCTGTTCGCGAATAAACATTTCCGGCGTCCCGCAGCCTCTTCCCCCCGGATTTTACCACAGGCGGCGGCTTTTTTCTCCGCCGGCCCGCCTGCGTTATTGAAACTTTCCCGTCTGGCGGAGTATGATTAGGGAGAATTTATGGCAGAGATAAAAACCCCGGTCTTTCCCCTGCCGGACGGCACAGTCTACAGCCGGCGCAGGAACTTTTTGCCCCTGGTGGCGCCGGTGCCGGAGGAGTACGGCCGCATTATCGGGCAGGAGAAGCTGGAGCGCCTGCTGTCCGTCGCGGCCCGTTTGCAGGGCCTGAGGCTGCTGGAGATTAACGCCACCGCGCAGGGCGGCGGCGTCGCCGAGATGCTTTTACGCGTCATCCCCTTCCTGAACTCGCTGGGTATCGAGGCGGAGTGGAAGGTCATCCACGGCAACCCCGCGTATTTCGAGTGCACCAAGGGCATGCACAACCTGCTACAGGGGATGGAGGGCACCTTCACCGCGGAGATGGAGCAGACCTACACGGACAACCTCAATGTCTGCGCCAGCGACAACCTGATAGACTATCACCCGGAGATAGTCACCGTTCATGACCCGCAGCCGCTGTGCCTGACCCATTACATCCAGAAGCCGGACGAGCTCTGGATATGGCGCTGCCATATCGACATCGAGCAAGACGCGCTGGAGAACCACGGCAGCCTGTTATCCCTGTTCGACGACTGCATCGAGCATTACGGCGGCGCCATCTTCTCCACGGTGCATTACGTTATCTCCCGGTGGCCCATGCCCAAGTTCATCATCCCGCCGTTTATCGACCCCCTATCCGATAAGAACCGGGACATACCCCCGGAGAAGGTGAGGGAAGTCCTGGACCGCTACGGCATCGACCGGAAACTGCCGGTCATCGCGCAAATCGGCCGGTTCGACCCGTGGAAGGGGATAGACCGGACACTGGCCGCCTTCCGGCGGGTGCGGAAGGAGCGGAAATGCCAGCTGGTCATCGCCGGGGGCACCGCCAGCGACGACCCGGAGGGCACGCGCATCCTGGCCCGGCTCCTGGAAGATACCCGGTATGAGGGCGACATTCACGTGCTGAACCTGCCCCCGGACAGCAATATCGAAATTAACGCCCTGCAGCGGGGCGCGGACGTCATCATGCAGCCTTCCACGAAAGAGGGTTTCGGGCTGGTGATTACCGAGGCGCTGTGGAAGTCCCGTCCCGTCATCGCGGGCAATGTCGGCGGTATCCCGCTGCAGATAAGAGAGGGGGATACCGGCTATTTCTACGAGACCCCCGGAAAAACGGCGCAGAAGGTCATATCTCTGCTGGAGAATCCCGAAAAAGCCCGGCAGATGGGCGACCGGGGGAAAGCCTATGTCCGGGAACATTTCCTCATGCCGGACCGTCTCGCCGATTATCTGCTGGCGCTGGAGCTGCTGAAAAACGGGGCCCTGAACAAGGAGACCTGCCGGGAATGCATCATCAGCTATCATCCCTGGTTCAAGCTGATGAAAAGGAAGTAGCGTCTTGCCGGGCACCGTGATTCCGCTTTCCCCGGAGAAAGGACCGAAGCTGCTTTAGGGATATCATGGGGATACCGATTAACCTGGTTTTAACCGCCCTCGTGGTGGTCGCCGCGATAGCCTTCTTCGTCTCCGGAAAGGTGCGGGCGGACATCGTCGCCGTCGGCACGATGATCGTGCTGGCGGTGCTGGGACTGATTACCCCGGAGCAGAGTCTCGCCGGTTTCGCTAATCAGGCCACGATAACCATCGGCGCGATGTTCGTCGTCAGCATGGGGCTCGTCCGCACCGGGATGGTGCAGTGGGTGGCTTACCACATCGACCGGCTCGCCGGCAAAGGGGAGCTGCGATTGCTCATCGTGCTCTGCGTGCTGGCGGCAGGGCTTTCCGCGTTCCTGGTGAATACCGCCACGGTGGCTATCTTTATCCCGGTGGTGATTGCCCTGGCGCGGAGCCGGAAGATTCCGGCGTCCCGCATCCTGATACCGCTTTCCTTCTCCAGCCAGTTCGGCGGCGTCTGCACCATCATCGGCAGTTCCACCAACCTGCTGGTCAGTGGTATCGGCGTCAGCCGGGGGCTGGCTCCCTTCGGCTTCTTCGAGTTCGGGGCGCTGGGACTGGTGATGGTCGCCGCCGGGATTGTCTATCTTCTCCTTACCAGCCGCTGGCTCCTGCCCCGGCGAAAGGGGGAAGAGACCCAGGTGGACAAGTACCGGCTGGCGGACTACACGGCAAACCTGCAGGTGCTGGGCAAATCCCCGCTGGTGGGCAGGACCTGGAAAGAAAGCAGGATGGACCGCGAGACCAGGCTGGAGCTCGCCAACCTGATGCGGGAGGGTAACCCCGTCTCCCGCCCGAAAACAACCAGGATACGGCCCGGGGACCTGCTGATTCTCCGCGGCAATATCGAGCGGATAATCGAAGCGGAGAACAGACACGGGCTGGAGCTGGTGGAAAGCGCCCGGACGACCGACCAGGAGCACCCCCACGATGTCCAGCTCGTCGAGGTCCTCATTCCGCCGAACTCCCGGCTCATCGGGAATACTCTGCAGGAGTCCGCCTTCTTCCGCCGCTACCGCCACCCGATAATTGCGATTCAGCGTCGCGGCAAGACGCTGAAAGAGAGTCTCCCGGACATCAGGCTCATGGCCGGTGATACCCTTTTGCTCCACGGGCACGAGGATGACGTCAAGGCCCTGATGAATTCCGCCACCGTCGTCGTTACCAATGACCTTTCCGGTTACCGTTTCCGCACCGATAAGGCGATTACCGCGGTGCTGGTGATGCTCGCCATCGTGGCGCTGTCCGTCTTCAACATTGTCCCGATTATGGTGGCGGCCATCGTCGGCGCCGCCGGGATGGTGCTGACCCGCTGTGTCACCATCGAGGAAGCATACTCCGCCATCGACTGGAAAATCATCTTTCTGCTGGGCGGGATTATTCCCCTCGGCGTCGCCATCGAAAGCAACGGCGTGCTCAGCTTTCTCGCCGACCGGGTCCTGCCGATGCTGCTCGGTTACGGGCCGGTGGTGCTGCTGGGGGCAACCTATCTCGTCGTGGCGCTGCTGACCGAGGGGATATCCAATAACGCCGCCGCGGCCATCATGGCCCCGATTGTTATCGGGCTGGCCGGCGTCATGAACGTGGACCCCAGGCCGTTCCTCGTGGCGGTGACCTTCGCCGCCTCCACCAGTTTCGCCACCCCGATAGGTTACCAGACCAACACCATGGTGTATTCCCCCGGGGGATACCGCTTTACCGATTTCTCCCGCATCGGGATTCCCCTGATTATCATCTTCTGGATACTGGCGACGCTGCTCATTCCGCTCATCTGGCCCTTTTAGTCAATCCGGTCTGCCCTCGTCTTGAAAAGGGGGCGGCGGATAATATAAAGTATTAAAGGCAGCCGCGCTGCGGGACCTGTATTCAGCGCCCGCACCTGCCTGCCGGTTTCACCGTTTTAGAAGAAGGGAGCCAGAGATGTTTGATTATGATGCCGTTATTATCGGCGGAGGTCCCGCCGGGCTGACCGCCGGGCTGTACCTCGGTCAGGCCAACCGCCGCACCATCATGCTGGACAAGGAGGGTTTCGGGGGCTACATCAAGAACCTGGAGCTGGTGGAAAACTACCCCGGCTTTGCCAAGGGGGTCCCCGGCGCCCAGCTTTCCTCGGAGATGGTGCAGCAGGCCGCGGAGTACGGGCTTTTGATGGAGATGGCGGAGGTCAACAGCATCGAGCTATTTTCCAGCACCCGCTGGGTGGGCTGTGCTGACGGCAAGGGCTATACCACCGCGGTAGTCATCATCGCCGCGGGCACCCGGCGCAAGAAGCTGGGCGTGCCCGGCGAGGAGGAGTTCATGGGGAAAGGGGTCTTCCACTGCGCCATGTGCGACGGCGGTGAGTTCGCCGACCGCGTGGTGGCGGTCTGCGGGGGCGGCAACGCCGGGCTGACCGAGGCGCTTTACATGACCAAGCTGGCAAGCAAGGTCATCCTCATCGAGGCGGCGCCGGAGCTCACCGCGAACGCCCTGCTGCAGAGCCGGGCGCAGAGCAATTCCAAGATGGAAATCCGCACCGGGGTCAAGGTGACCGCGATGACCGGCAACGACCACCTGAAGGCGCTGGAGCTTGACGCCGGCGGCAAGAAAGAGACCCTGGCGGTGGACGGCATCCTCGTGGATGTCGGCATCGAGCCGAACACCGAATACCTTGAGGGCATCGTCCCGCTGGACGAGCAGGGGCGGGTCATTGTGAACACCGGCATGGAGACGGAAGTCCCCTACATCCTTGCCGCCGGTGACGTGCGCAGCGGCTCGCCCTGCCAGATAGCCACCGCGGTAGGAGACGGTGCCCTGGCGGCGATTACCGCGCAGCGGCTCCTCCAGGAAATAGTAGAAGAGTAAGGGGATTCCCGGGCGGCCCGGAGATGGCTCCCCGGCGCCCGCAGCAGGGTGGTGCTTGCCGGCGCTCCGTTCGTGGTAAAATAGGGCAGGAATTTTACCCGGGGCGCGGGAGCTGATTCAATTGGACACCATTCTGAAGTCCAACATCGGCAGGAGAATACTCCTCCTGGTCACCGTGACCATGCTCCCGGTGCTGATTGCCCTGGCGATTTCCGGGATACTGGCGGTCCAGCAGAGCCTGCAGCGTGTCTCCAATGAGAACCAGGCGCTGGCCCAGGCAGTCAGCAGCCACCTGGACTACATCCTCCGCCAGAACCAGGCGCACCTGGAGGACATCCAGTTCGCTTCCGGTGTCAACATCGCCGACGCCGACCCGGAGCCGGAACGGAAAGCTCTGCACAGCGCCTACCTCGGCTCTATCTTCGATACCGTGTTCATCGCCGACCCCCAGGGCAGGGTCCTGCTGGCGGAGCCGCCGCGCCCGGCGTTCGAGGGCAGCCTTATCGGTAGTTTCGCCACAGTGCGGCAGGTCCTGGACAGCAAGCGGTCGGTGATTTCCGATGTTTTCCGCCTCGGCGTTCAAGGTGAGAGCGTGGTTTTCATTATCAGCCCCCTGCGCGACCAGGCAGGGCAGATTGCCGGGCTGGTAGGGGGCCAGGTGAACGTCGCCGGCAACACGCTGCGGCAGCTTATTCTTCCGGTGAGCCTGGGAGAGACCGGCGCGATTGACGTGATTGACCGCAACGGCGTGATACTCGCCAGCAGCGACCCGCTGCATCTGCTGCAAAACGAGGGGAGGAGCCGTGGCGAGGAAGTCCTGACCGAGATAGTGCGCCTGCCCGGCGCATCCTGGTCCGTGGCGGTCAGCCAGTCCCGCGCGGAAGCCCTTGCCCCGGTGCGCACGCTGGAGTTTACCTTTATCATCGCGGGAGCACTGGCGACCGTCATCGTCTTTTTCCTCAGCTGGGGCATGGCGGCGAGCCTGGTCAAACCCATCGGCCAGCTGAAGAGGGCGGCGCAGAACATCTCCCGGGGTAATCTCCTCCAGCCGGTGCCCGCTCTCGGCAGCGACGAGATTGGCGACCTCGGGCGGAGCTTCGACGCCATGAGGGTCGAGCTTAAGAAATCGCTGGAAGAGATTCAGGAGTGGAACCGGCAGCTGGAAGCCAAGATTGAGGAGCGGACGCGCCAGCTCCATGACTCTTACCGTGAGATAGCGGGCAAAGATGCGGCGCGTGGCCAGCTCCTCCAGAAGATACTCCTTGTCCAGGAGGAAGAGCGCAAGAGGGTAGCGCGGGAGCTTCACGATGAAACGACGCAGTCCCTGCTGGGCCTGGTGATGAAGCTGGAAGCCGCCGCGGCGGTACCTGATGACGACCCGGGGAAAATCAAGCGCATGCTCCCGGACATCCGGAGCCTGGCGGTAAATACCCTGGACAACGTTCACAAGCTTATCTTTGACCTGCGTCCCTCCGTGCTGGATGACCTGGGGCTGCTGTCCGCGCTGCGCTGGTACGCGCAGAACCGGCTGGGGCAGACGGGCACCAGGGCACGCGTGGAGGTCGGCGGGGAGGAAAGGGATCTGCCGCCGCAGGTGGAAATCGCCCTTTTCCGGGTGGCGCAGGAAGCCATGAACAACATTGCCAGGCACGCCCAGGCGCACAACGTCCTCATCAGCCTGGAATTTAAAAAGAAAGCGGTGTCACTGGAGATTGAGGATGACGGCAGGGGTTTTGATACGGTGATATTGAGCCAGCCGGCGCAGGAGAACGAGGGCGTCGGCCTGATGGGGATGCGGGAACGTATCGAGTTAATCGGGGGCAGCTTCCGCGTTGAGGCGCAGCCGGGTAGCGGGACGCATATCACCGTGGAGGTGCCCCTGGGTGAGGTGAGCGGAGATAATGCCAAAGGTTAGAGTGCTCATCGCGGATGACCATGCCATCGTCCGGGAGGGGATACGGATGATACTGGCGGCCCACGACGATATCGAGGTGGTCGGCGAGGCGGCGGACGGACGGGAGACCATCAGCCAGGTGGAGCGGCTGACGCCGGACGTGGTGCTGATGGATATCGCCATGCCGGGCCTGGGCGGGCTGGAGGCCACCATGGAAATCATGAAGAGCCAGCCGAAGACCAAGGTGGTGGTGCTGACCCAGTATGATGACAGCGAGTATATCTTCCGCTTCCTTAAAGCCGGGGCGGCGGGCTACGTCCTTAAGAAAGCGGTGGGGGGCGACCTCCTGGCGGCGGTCCGCGCCGTCTTCCGTGGAAAATCGTTTATCGACCCCGCCATCGCCGATAAAGTCATCAAGGGATACCTGGAGCACCCGGAGACGACCCGGGACGATACCCTGTATGACCGTCTCAGCGACCGGGAGAAAATGGTCTTCCGGCTTATCGCGGAGGGTTACACCAGCCGCCAGATTGCCGATACCCTCAGCCTGAGTATCAAGACCGTGATGACGCACCGGGCGAATATCATGGAGAAGCTCGATTTTCATAACCGCGCGGACCTCATCAAGTATGCCATCCGCCTGGGCCTGGTACAGGCGGATACTTAGTCCGGCGCCTCCTTTTACCCGGTTTCTACGGCAGATACACTATTGCTAGGGCGAAACTAGGGCATATGACCGATACCCGGCAGCCCTTCCGTCCGTTAAAATGTACTTGAGACTGAAATCACGGAACATTCCGGCAAAGCCGGGCGGTGGTTTCAGGAAGGAGGGCGGAAATGAAACGCTACATGGGAACAGAAAAAGGGCCACGCGGTGTTTACCTGAACCTGTCCAGCGGGGAATTCATCCAGCTCCGTGAAGGGGCGGGCGTGCTCCCCGGAAAACCCGACGTGAAGTACCTGAAGGTCCCCTCGGCTCTGGCAGTGGTTTTCGGGCCCCTCACCGGGCTGGTATTCATCATCTTCCTCCCCTTCGTGGGCGTCATCGGAGCTGTCGGCTTCATTGCGTACCGGCTCTGGCAGGGTGCGCGGGCGCTGGAGCGCCGCGTGGCGCAGCTGTTCGCCGTCGACTACCAGCCGGGAAGGGCCTACTTCACCCACCGGGACGGCAAAGCGGGGAAGAAACCGGGCGCCAAAACGGATGATGAAATGAAGGCGTTGGAGGGCGAAATCGCCAAACGGAAGCAGCGTGGTGAGCAGTAATTCCCGCTCACAGGAAAGATACGGCACGGGGGAAACGCCGCTTTACCGAAGGTTTCCCCCTGTGCTACAATGCGGAGGGGTCGCGGGGGGCTATTCCAAGAGATAGGAGTACAGCCTTGACCGGACTTAGGAAAGCGGTAAGCATCGCCTTCGGTATTTTGCTTCTCCTGGGGCTATCACTGCCTCGCCTGGCAGTGGCGGCGGACGGGCCGCCTCCGACACCTCATCCTATCGCCGGACAGGAAAAGTGCCTGCTCTGCCACAGCACCAGCGGGCCGGTGCCGTCACCGGCGGACCATTCCAGCTACAATGAAAGTTCCTGCGCGGCATGTCATGCCCCGGCGCCCGCACCTGCGCCTGTTCCAGCACCCGTTCCCGCGCCCGCACCACCTCCGCCATCCTCGCCGGCGACCTCCCCGCCACCTGTTCCCGCGGCACCCGTGGCAACCCCGGCGGGGAACGACTGCATGCAGTGCCACGGCCAGCCGGGACTCAGCATGACCCTGGCGGACGGAGAGACCCTGCCGCTGACAGTTTCTACCCCGGAATACAGCGCCTCCGTTCATGGAGACAAGCTCCTCTGCACGGACTGTCACAGTTCCATCACGGGCTTTCCCCACCTCGCGCGCGAGATTGCCAGCCGCCGGGAGTACAACATCGCCCAATACGAGCTGTGCAAGAAGTGTCACTTTGATAACTATACCAAGACCCTGGACAGCATCCATTACACTCTGCTCTCTTCCGGCGACCTGGAGACACCCCTCTGCACCGACTGCCACGGGGCGCATGACGTCACCCCGCCGTCCCAGCCCCGCGCCAGGATTTCCCAGACCTGCTCGCAGTGTCACCAGGAGATATACCAGGAATATATCGGCAGCGTCCACGGGACGGCCCTCGAGGAGAACAACCTTGATGTCCCCGTCTGCACGGACTGTCACCAGTCCCATACCATCGCGGACCCCCGTACGGCGTCTTTCCGCCTGGAGTCCGTGCAGCTTTGCAGTAACTGTCACAGCAACGCGCAGCTGATGTCGAATTACGGCATCTCCCCCAACGTGGTCAAGACCTATTTGAATGATTTCCACGGGCGCACCGTCGCCCTCGTGGAAAAGCAGGACCGGGATATCTGGGTGCAGGAGGCGGTCTGCACGGACTGCCACGGAATCCATGACATCCGGGCGGTCGACAGTCCCAGTTCGCCGGTAATCAAGGAGAACCTGGTGAGCACCTGCGGCAAGTGCCATGAGAACGTTGGCGTGAATTTCCCTTCCGCCTGGCTCTCCCACTACGAGCCGAGCATCACCCGGGCGCCGCTGATTTTCTTCGTGCGCTGGTTCTACCGGATACTCATCCCCTTCATGCTGGTGGGGCTTTCCGCGCACGTCCTGCTGGACCTGTGGCGCCGCATTACTAACAGATAGAAAACGGAGGACGCATGGCAGCGGCAGAAGTAACACGCGGAGCAGCCATCCCGCAGAAGAAGGCGGGGGACTACTTCATCAGGTTCAGTGTCAGCCAGCGCATCGAGCACATCGTGCTGATGATTACCTTCATCGTGCTTTCCGTCACCGGGCTCGCCCAGCGCTTTTCTACCGCAGGGTGGGGAGAGTGGGTTATCCTGAGCCTGGGAGGCATCGAGTATACGCGCCTGATCCACCGTGCCTTCGGCGCCGTCTTCACCTTGAGCGCGGTCTATCATATCGGCACGTTCATCTACTCCTTCTTCATCAGGCACCGGAAGATGACGATGGTGCCCACCTTCCGGGACTTCCAGGATGTCGTCAGTTCCCTGCGGTACGCTTTCGGGCTGGCGGAAAAACACCCCCAGTTCGGACGTTTCGACTACCGGCAGAAGTTCGAATACTGGGGGCTCATCATCGGCGGCACGGTCATCATGGTCACCGGCTTTTTTCTGGCTTTCCCGGTAGCGGTCACCCGCTTCCTCCCGGGGGAGTTCGTGGCGGCGGCGGTGGAGTTCCACGGCTACGAGGCAACCCTGGCGGTGCTGGTTATCGTTATCTGGCACCTCTATGACGTTATCTTCCGCCCCGGTGTCTTCCCCGCCGATACCACCATTTTCACCGGCAAGATCTCCCGGGAAAAGATGATGGAGGAACACCCCCTGGAATACGCGGAGCTGGTAGGCGAAAAGACTGACGAGGCAGGCGAAAGCCCGTCCCCTCCGGAGACTGCGGAAAACTCCCCGGGCAGTTAACCTGCGCCGATGCCTTTTTTCGAGTCGGTCTTCGGTCATTACCTTTCCCAGGCGGTGGCTTACTCGGTGGTGGCGGTGGCGTTTATCGAGGTAATGCTCGCCGTCTGGCGGGTGCGGGAACCCCTTCTCCAGATGAAGTTCCGGCTGATAGCGCTGGCGCTGCCGGTGCTGTGCCCCCTGGTATATTACCTGCTTTCCCCGTTCCGCGGCGGCCTGGCGCTGCTGGATGTCAACCGGTGGCTGGAGTTGAGGCTGGCGGAGGGCATCACGCTGGGGCACGTCTTCGGCGTCATGCTGCTGGGCACCGCCGTTTACTGCCTGGGGAAAGAGGCCTTCCCCGCGGTCCGCTATTACCTGGGGCGGCGCGCAGTACTCCCGGCGATAGCCCCGGGACGTTTCCCCCGGCTGGACGCGGCGCGGGCGGCGCTGTCCCGCGGACAGGTCAACGTGCCGCGCATCCTGCTTTCCCCGGAGAAAGCGCCGTTAGCTTACGTTACCGGTGGGGCGCTCGTCATCTCGGCGGCGCTGCTGGACCTGCTGGATGATGATGAACTCCAGGCGGTCATCAGCCATGAAGTCGCCCATTCGAGCCGGTCGGTCGTCCGCCTGAGCCGGCTGCTGCTGGCCCTGCGGTGGCTGCTTTTCTACAATCCGGTGGCTATCTTAATCTTTCACCGGATGGTCAGCGACCGCGAGAAGCTCTGCGACGACCTGGCGATACGTCTCTCCGGGAAAAGGCTGTCGCTTACCTCGGGACTGTTGAAGCTCTTCCGGCACGTGCATGAAGATTCCCCGGTTGGCGGCGGGCCGCGGCGTCTCCGCTGGCGCCCCGGGACGCAGGAAGATACCGCCCGCCGCGGGCTGGTCCGGGAGCGGGTGCAGCGGATTACCCGGGCAGACCCGGGCAGCGCCACCCCTTATCCCGGCCTGCAGCTGGCGGTTGCCGGTATCTTGCTCGCGGGGTTGCTTTTCTTCGTGGTCTAGCGCATTATCGTGGGGGCGGGGGTACGGAAAATGGTACGCTGGCTGAAAGAGGTTCCCCGGCTTATCCTGGCACCGGCGCTGGTCGCCGGCGTGGCAGCGCTGGCGCTGTACTGGCTGGGAATGGTGCCGGACTACCTTCAGCCCCCGGAAAACGGGCCGCGAGACTACGACAGCATCGCCGCGGCGGAAGCGGACCTGGGTATGAGCATCGCCCTGCCCACCTATTTCCCGAGCTACCTGGCCTATCCGCCGACGGTAATCCGCGGACAGCGGGAGCCCGTGCGGAGCGTGCAGATGACCTTCGTCGGGGAGTACGGCAGCGCGCCCGCGCTGACAATCACGCAGACCGAGGGGGAGGCTGGCGCGCCGGTAACCCTGCCCGGGATGGAGAGCGTCGGGAGCAGGACGACGATTATCATTGGGGAGGGGGAAGGGACACTGATAACGGGGACGGGAAAAGGTGGCCAGCCGCTGACCGGGGCTTACTGGCGGGCGGACGGCTTTCTTTTCACCGTGGTCACCACGCGCTCGGAGCGCGAACTGCTGACCATCATCCGCAGCATGTGAACCGGGGGAAAAAGATATCGCTGCCCCCCGGAGAGGACAGCGATATCATGGGCTCGGTTTAGCTCAGGCTATCTCCAGCACTCGATGAGCTCATCGACGGGGAACGTGGTCAGCAGATCGTAGCCGTCCTTGGTGACCGCCACGTTCTCCTCCAGGCGGACGGCGAAGTTGCCGCCCTTCTTGCCCGTCCAGATCTCCACCGCGAGAACCATGCCTTCCTCGAGGGTGACGGGATTATCCTTGGCGGCCTCGAGGTTGATGTTCGGGATTTCATGGAGGGCGATGCCGATGCCGTGGCCGGTGGCCAGCGAGCGGACATCCTCCCACTTCTCGTAACCCCAGTACTTGGGGTCGGTGGGCCATTTCGAGCAGACGTCCAGGGTGGTATTGCCCGCCTTGATGGCGGCCATCCCGGCATACATCATGGCGCGCGCTTCCTCGAAGGTCTCTTTCTGCTCTGACGTGGCCTTGCCGCAGCAGAAGGTGCGGTAGTAACAGGACTTGTAGCCCTGCCAGGAGTTGCCGTTGATATCGACGATAATCAGGTCACCGGGGCGGAGCTGCCGGTCGGTATAATCGATGCGGAAGGGATTGGTGAGCTCGCCGGAGATGCAGACGAACTCCTGGGTCTCATCCGCGCCCAGGGCGTACAGCCGGTTCATCCCCACGCCCACCAGCTCGCACTCGGTCACGCCGGGGCGGATGGCGTCCATGATATCGGCGAAGGCGGCCTCGGCGTTGGCGCAGGCGATGCGCACGCACTCGATTTCGTCCCAGTTCTTAATCTTGCGGGCCTCGAACATGGGCAGCTTGCCGTCCACGCAGGTGATACCGACGGACTTGAAGGCTTCCTGGGCGACGAACATGGAGGTCGTGCCGTCGATGCCGAGGGGCTGGTTCTTGACGCCGTGCTCGTCCATAATCTTGGCGGTGGTCTCCACAATCCCCTTCATGTCCGCCGGGGCGTTCACCCGTTTCATTGCGGGGAACTTGCCGTAGCCGTAGATTTTGCCCTTGAGCCAGGGCATCTCCTTGTTCATCCGCGCGGGACCGCCGCTGCCGCCCCCGAAGACGTAGGGGTCGCCGTTGACGGGGAAGATGACGCACTGTCTTTCCTGCCAGCGGGTGGGGATGGTGACGTAAACGCCGGTCAGGTAGCGGATATTCCAGGCGTCCCAGGTGATGAGGGCGCCCAGGCCGGCCTTTTTCAGCTGTTCCCGGGCCCTCTCCAGGCGGAACTTGCGCATGCGGTCATAGTTGATTCTCTCTTCACGGTCGGTGGCGAACTTCGGAACTGCCATAGAAAAATCTCCTCCTGCTGTGTTACGGTGATATCGACTTTTAAATGATGTGGTCGTCCTTGAGCTTGCCGATGTCTTCCCAGTCGTAGCCCAGCTCAAGCATGACTTCCTCGGTATGCTGCCCCAGCTCGGGGGCGGGCGTTCTGATGGTGGCGGGGTCCTCGCTGAAATTAAGCGGGTTGGCGATGATCTTCAGCGGACCGTAGGTGGGGTGGTCAAAGGTGGGGAAGAAGTTATTGGCCTCCGCCTGGGGGTCATGGATGACCTCCTGAAGGCTCTGCATGGGCGCGATGGGCAACCCCGCCGCGGTCATGACCGTAATCCATTCACGGAGCGGTTTGGTAAGCATGATTTCCTCCAGGACGTGAAACAGCTCCACGTGGTTTTCTTTACGCGTCGCGAAGGAGTCAAACCGGGGGTCTTTTTCCATCTCCTCGTGCCCGATTGCCTGGCAGAACTTGGTCCAGTAGCGGTCCGACTGGAGCATGACCATGTTCAGCCACCGGCCGTCCCCGGTGAGATAGATATTGGAAAGGGGGTTGGGGGACTCCTCCGGGGCATGCCGGCGCCATTCCTCGTACTCTTTCCCCGTGGTCAACGCCCCGCCGATGTTGAAGGCGTTGACGAAAACGCCCATCTGGAACAGGGAAAGATCGACCTCCTGGCCGGCCCCGGTCTTTTCCCGGCGGTAGAGCGCCGTCATCACGCCGAAGGCCAGGGCGAGCGCCGCGACGTTGTCCCCGAAAGCCGTCTGGAAGCAGGGGGGCAGCTCCCCGGGCCAGCTGAGGACGTAGGGGATGCCCGCCCGGTGCCAGTAAGCGGTCTGGTCATAGCCGGGGGCGTCTTTGTCCGGGCCGTATTTCCCGTAGCCGAAGAGGGAGGCATAGACCAGGCGGGGGTTCAGCTTGCTGACGGCGGAGTATTCCAGGCCGAACTTCACCTTCTCGAAAGAGCGCAGGTTGGTGAGCAGGACGTCAGCGTCTTTCAGGAGGCGGTGCATGATTTCCCGCCCCTGTTCCTGGGAGAGGTCCAGGGTCAGGCTTCTCTTGTTACGGTTATAGTTCTCCCAGTTGTAATTAATAGGCGAAGGCGCACCGGCGGTACCGGCACCCTGACCGGCCTGAAACTCCCGCCAGGAATCGCCCCGGAGCGGGTGTTCCACGTGAATAACATCGGCACCAAAATCAGCCAGTAGCCGCGATGCCAGCGGCACCGCGGCTACCTGTGATACATCGACGACTTTGATGCCTTCCAGACTGGCCGTCTCTCTCTGCCTCCGTGTCCTCGTTAACCTAGCGTTTGATGATGCAGGCCCCGTTGTTACCGGCCCCGCCGTAGGTCTGGCAGAAGGCCGTATTGATCTTTTTCTCCAATTGCCGCGGCGCATTGCCGCGCATCTGCTTGACGCAGTCGATGACCTGCTGCAGGCCCTGGGCGTTGGTGACCTCTCCGTAGGAAGCCATGCCGCCGCTCATGTTCACCGGCAGCTTGCCGTTGAAGTCGGTATAGCCTTCCCGGACCAGCTGGCCGGCCTCGCCGGGCTTGCAGAAGCCGTCGGTCTCGAAATACTCGAGCTCGTGCCAGGGGCTGTTGTCCGGAAGCTCGGCGATGTCCATGTCCTCCGGGCCCATTCCCGCCTCTTCAAACGTCCGGTGGGCGGCCACCCAGCCCTCGCTGAAGAAGGGGGCGGACTCTGCCGCGGTCGCGGAGACGGTGTCCAGCCTGATGGTGGAATCGCCCCACAGCGGGCTGCCGGTAGCCGCCGCGGCGATGGTGATAATCGGGTTGATGCCGAGCTGCTTGGCTTTATCCACGCTGCCGAGGATGATGGCGGCGGCCCCTTGGGAGGTGGCGCAGATCTCATAAAGCCGCAGGGGATAGCAGACCATCGGGGAGTTGAGGACTTCCTCCAGGGAGAACTCCCGCTTGTAGCGGGCGTAAGGGTTGACGGCGCCGCTCTTGGCGGACTTGACCTTGATGGAGGCCAGCAGTTCCTCGCTTTCTCCGTAGAGGTGCATGCGCCGCATCATGTAGATACCCCAGTAGCTGGGATTGGACAGTCCGATGCGCCAGCGGAGTATCTGGATATCGATGGGGACGGGGGTAATCGGGGGGGTCAGGGGGAAGAAACCGCCGGGGGATTTGCCGCCGCCCACGGCGATGGCGACGTCATACTTGCCGAGGGCGATTTCGTCATGGACGATTTTCAGGGTGAAGACGCCGGTGGCGCAGGCATTATCGATATTGACAATCGGGATGCCGAGTTCCCCCATCCTGGAGGAAATATCGTTGCCCATGTGCCGCCCGGTGCCGCCGCGCCAGGAGTCAACCCCGGCGCCCATGAACTGCATGTCTTTCCATCTCAGGCCGGCTTCTTTCAGCGCCGCCATGATGGCATGGGACGCCAGCTCAGAGGAATACTTATCGGGGAACATCCCCCAGGGGTGCATCCCCGTTCCCAGGATAGCAACTTCTCGTCCGCACTGCATTTTGCTTACTCTCCTTACTTTCGTAGTCCGGGACGGCGCTTACTTCGCCGGGGCGAACTTCCAGCCGATGACGTCGTTGCCCTGCTCGTCTTCGTAGAGCTTGTCCAGGACGACCTTCATTTTCATGTCGATTTTCAGGTCTTTTTCCGCGTTGGCGCCGGTGATGATGCCGGCTACTCTGACCCCTTCCGGGAACTCGACTTCGCCCACGCCGAAGGGTTTAAAGCCTTCCTTGGGGGCCTGGAAGGGGGGCGGCAACTGGTAATGCACCACGGTGTAGCTCCAGAGGCTTCCCTCGGGGGAGAGGAGGACATCCTCCATCTCGTCTCCCATGCAGTCGGGATCCTGGCAGCGGAAGGTCACGGGGAAGTAGTGCTGGCCGCACTTCTTGCACTTATTGCCGAGGAGGCGGTGGTTGGTGGGAGGCCAGGGGAAGAGCCCTTCCATGACGGGGACCTGTTTCTTGGTTTCGGCACACATTGCGCTTATCCCATCCTTTCTGAATGATTTACGCCGGAGTAGTGGCGCCTGAGGTTCCGGTTCAATCTTAATAATTCCCCCCTGAAATGTCAAATTCGGGCAGGTTGTGCCGCTACCTTTTCTCTCCACTTCTTTTTCAGGGAGGATGCGGAAGCGGGGGCGGTGGTGTTATTATATTAGTTAAGCAGACCGCGCAAAGGATGGCACCGATGGCGGAAACCGGCAAGTGGACCTGGGAAGAGGACGGCATGACCGTGGTGCGGAGCATCGCCCGGACCGCTCCCGGCTGTCACGAGGGCTGCGGGGTGCGGCTCTACGTGAAGGACGGCCGGCTGGTGAAGGTGGAGGGAGACCCGGACTTCCCCCTCACCGGGGGGAGGCTCTGCCCCCGCTGCCTGGCGCTGCCGGAGGTGATTTACCACCCGGACCGCCTGAAATATCCCCTGAAGCGCGTGGGGGAGAGGGGCGAGGGCAAGTGGCAGCGCATCACCTGGGACGAAGCCTACAATATCATCGTCGCGCGGTTTAACGCCATCAAGCAGGAGTACGGGGCGGAGGCGGTGATTTTCTGCCGGGGCACGGGGCGGGATATCCGGCCCTACCTGGCGCGGCTCTGCTTCTCTTACGGCAGCCCGAACCAGGTGGGGTTCGGTCCGCTGGACGGGCACGCCTGCTATGCCCCGAAAATCGCCACGATGGGGGCGGTGCTGGGGGGCTTTGCCGTGGCGGACTGCGCGCAGGCCTACCCGGAGCGCTACGACCACCCCGAGTGGCGGGTGCCGGAATGCATCGTCATCTGGGGCAACAATCCGCTTTACGCCAGCCCGGACGGCTTTCTGGGGCACTGGATAATCGATTGCCTGCGGCGGGGCACGGAGCTTATCGTCATCGACCCCCGGAAGACCTGGCTGGCGACCCGCGCCAAACACTGGCTGCAAATCCGCCCCGGGACGGACGCCGCCCTGGCCCTGGGGATGCTCAACATCATCATTAAAGAGCGGTTGTACGACAGGGAGTTCGTAGATAAATGGACCTATGGCTTTGACAAATTGGCTGAGCGGGCAGCGCAGTATCCAGTTGAGCGGATGGCGGAGATCACCTGGATTCCTAAAGAGGACATCCTGGCGGCGGCCCGAATGTTCGCCCGAAGTAAGCCAGCAAGCGTCCAATGGGGGTTTGCAGTCGATACGACAAAAGAGTCGTTCTCTGCCGGGCGTGCGATATTGAGCCTGTTCGCCATCACTGGCAACCTGGACGTGCCGGGCGGAATGATCACCGTCTTTCCACCATATGGCGTTGATTCGTGGGTAGGGGATTGGGGTTATAGCGAATTTGTTAGTGAGCAGGCAAAAGC
>JBDRGD010000107.1:0-19850 GCA_043818095.1 Chloroflexota bacterium | reverse complement strand
GAGCTTGAGGTCCTGAATCCCGAGGCGGAGTACGAAAAGCCGGTGCACGGCGCCGCCCCGAGGTTGAAAGACCTCGACGGCAAAAAAATCGGGCTTTTCTGGAACGGCAAGCTTAACGGGGACAAGCTGCTGCAGGCGGTGGGGTCGTTATTGCGGGAGCGCGTCCCCAGCGTGGAACTGGTGCGCTATAACCTGACCATCAGCGTGGGCGCCGACAACGTCAAGCGCATGGCGGAGGAGTGCGACGGCATTATTGCCGCCATCGGCGATTGAGGGTCCTGCACGTCGTGGATTTTCCGCGACTCGATAGGGGTGGAGAGGCTGGGAACGCCTGCGGTGATGATTGCCACCAGTTTCTTCATGCGCCAGGGACGGCAGATTGCGGACATCGAGGGAATGCCCTCGCTGCGCGCCGTGGAGATTCCCCACCCGCTGGCGGGCCTGAACGAACAGGTTATCGCCGAGAGGGCCAAAAGCGTTGTCGATGAAATAATCGTGGGTCTGACGCAGGAAGCGCCGGCGGCGGTCAAGACCACCGCGAAAAAGATAGTCGTCAAGCCGGAGCCGGCCACCGTCAAAGCCGGGGGGAGCTCTCCCGCGGAGGCCATGCGCGCCGTCAATGACCTGTTCCATCAGAAAAAGTGGACGGACGGCTTTCCCATCATCCCCCCTACGGAGGCCGAGGTGGCGCGGATGCTGACGGGGACGGACCGTTCCCCGGATGAAATCATCGGCCTGATACCGCCGCACTGGGGGAAAGCCACCGTGCGGAACATCGCCATCAACGCCGTCATGGCAGGGGCGGAGCCCGCCTACCTGCCGGTCATCATCGCGGCGGTGGAAGCGGTTACCGCCCCTGAGTTCGCCGCCTCGGAGCAGGCGGTCTGGGGGGCCGCCGGCATGCAGGCCACCACGGGCTCTGTATCGCCGCTGCTCATCATCAATGGTCCCGTCGCTGCCGATTTAAAGGTAGAGTCGGGCGTCGGGTGTTTCGGTCGCGGTCACCGGGCCAACGCCGCCATCGGGCGCTCCCTGAGGCTGGTGCTGACCAATACCGGCGGTGCCCACCTGGGAGTGAGCGACATGAAGTGCCACGGCAGCGCCCAGGAGTTCACCTACTGCGTCGCGGAGAGGGACCGGCACCCGGTCTTCCAGGGTAAGAAGGCGGCCTGGCAGCCCCTCAATGTAGAACGCGGCTTCGCTCCCGGCTCGAACACCGTCACCGCCGCCGCCGCCCATCCGCCGATGTGCATCAACGAGGTCTCCCAGGGAGGCTTCGACATTCTCTATTCGATGGTCGATACCATCCTTTCCGTGGGGCAGCTACCCTACGAGCTGGACTGGCAGTACATCATCGTCCTGAACCAGATGCACGCGCAGCGGCTGGCGGAAGCGGGCTGGACCAAGGAGGATATCCGCAAGTACCTTTACGCTAATTCGGTCATGCCCTGGGGCAAGTATAAACTGCAATACCTGGCCCGCACGCAGCCTTCCTGGATGCCCCTGACGGCGAACGAAGATACCTCAATCCACGTGGTGGACTCTCCGGACAGCTTCGTCATCATGGTTGCCGGCGGGGAATGCCAGTATTCGGACCTTATCCGCTGCTCGCAGGGGTGCGCCACCCGGGAGATTAAGCTCCCCGCCAACTGGAAAGGTGTGCTGGCGGCCAGCCGCCTGGAATAACTATTGTGTTTCGTAATTTGGTTGAGTATAATTAGGTGTCGCTTTGCTGACAGGAAGGGGTGATGCTATTTCGTAAGATGGAGAGACACGAAGCCAGGATAACGCAGTCTAAAGGAGGGACCAGACCATGAGGAAATACGGGCGCTTATTACTCGGATTATTGCTTGTTATTGTTATTGTATTAGCCGGATGCCAGTCAGCCGCCCCGGCACCCGCTCCGGCACCATCTCCGGCACCGGCACCAGCTCCGGCGCCGCAGTTCACTATGCGTCTCGCCCATGCCATGACGCCGGAAGCAGCCACTTCCCGCGCCAGCGAACTATTCGGCAACATTGTCGAGGCGAGGAGCGGCGGGCGTATCAAATTCGAATATTTCCCGGGCGCCCAATTGGGTAAATCGCCTGAGCTGGTCGAAATGGCGAGGACCGGTGCGATTGAAGTATCCCCCAACGCTTTACTCTACCTTTCTTCAATGATACCGGATGTAGGTGCCTTGGACCTTCCTTTCCTGTGGGATAGTTCCCTGGATGCCTGGCTGGCCTATCACGGTCCGGCGATTGCCTACATCGAGAACAAGATGGAAGCGGCGGGCATGAAGTCCATCGGCTGGACCTGCTACGGTCCCCGGGATGACGCCACGACCAGGCCGGTTACCAAGGTCGAGGACTACAAGGGCCTGAAGATAAGAGTGGCTCCTTCGCCCGTTTACATCAAGACCTGGGAATCCTGGGGAGCGAAGCCGATCTCCGTCCCCATGGGGGAGGTATTTACCGCCCTGGAAGCCGGGACCGTTGACGGTGTCAGCTTTGACGCGGAAACCCTGCTGACGCAGAAGTTCTATGAGGTCGCCCCCAACATTTTACTGAGCGGCTGGGTCTACACCTTCACCGTGTACGGGACCAATAAAGCATGGTTTGACAGCCTGCCGAAAGACCTTCAGGACATCGTCCTCGAGAGTAATGAGGTGGTCGGGGACTGGTTGAGCATGACCATCGAGAGGGCGAGGGTAACGAGCGCCAAAAAGATGGAAGAACTGGGCGCGACCGTCACCGTGCTTCCTCCCGGGGAGAAAGCCAAGCTGAAGGCAATGGTAAAACCGGTCTATGATTTTGCCAAGACCGAGTACAGTCCGGAATTCGTAAACCTGCTGCTCGGGCAGTAGGATGCCGGCGGTATCCTGAACCGCGTAATTGGACCAGGGCGGGCGTAGCGCGTTCGCCCTGGTTTCGCGGTGGGGACGAGCAGTCTGCGGGTGCAAACATGGTCTCTGAGATGAAAGACAGCAGCGCTGACGAAAAACCGCGCGGGAAGTGGCTGCGTCTCGGGCTAAACACCGAGGGCGTGGTACTGGTCACGTTTTCCGTCGGCATCGTGCTGGTAGTCTTCTACGGTGTCCTCGTCCGCTATTTGCCCATCAGCGGCAAGCAGATGGCGTGGACGGAAGAGGTGGCGCTGCTGCTGCTGGTCTGGTTTACCTTTTTCGGTGCGGCGGCAGTGCACCGGGAGGGAACTCACTTTACCATGAATATGCTCGTGGACCGGTTGCCGTTGCGTCCGCGCATGGGCATCGCGCTGCTGGTGGATGTACTGATATTCGCTTTCGTAATGTTCGTTATCGTCAAGGCGTTTGACCTGATACAGAGCACGATGGGCGATGTATCCGTCATTCTCCGTTTTCCCCGGGTATTGATACCGTTGGGCCTTTTCGTTGGTTTCTGTCTGATGCTGCTTTATTGCGGGCGCAACATCATCGCCAGTTTTCGGGGTGTTTTAGGACGGCATTGATTAATCTAGTTCTTTTATTCGGTCTCTTTTTCCTTTTCATATTGCTGGGAATGCCTATCGGCTTCAGCATGGGGATTTCGGCGGTCGCCGTGCTCGTTTTCGGGCTGCAAATCTCCGCTCCGGTAGTCGCCACCAAGATGGTGGGCATGATAGATTCCTGGACCTGGCTGGCAATCCCGCTGTTTATCTTTCTGGGGAACCTGATGACCGTCACCGGCATCACGGAGAGATTGGTGACCTTTTCCCAGGGATTGGTGGGGCATATCAAGGGCGGACTTTCCCACGTGTCCGTGGTCACCAATACCCTTATGGCGGGAATGTCAGGGTCAATCACTGCTGATGCCGCGGCGGTCGGTTCGCTTTTCGGTCCCAGTATGTATAAGGCGGGCTATCCCCGGGGCTACACCGCGGGTATCATCGCCGCGGGAGCGGTCATCGGACCGATGATTCCTCCCAGTATCGCTTTCATCATGATTGGCGCCGCCGGCAACGTTTCCATACTGAGGCTGTGGCTGGGCGGGGCGGTTCCCGGACTGGTCATCGCGGTTGCCCTGATTACCGCCGGCTACATCGTCGCGCGGCTGAAGGGTTACCGCGCTGAGGCCAAGGTCACCTGGGGGCAGCGCGTGCGGACTTTCGTGCCCGCTCTCCCGGCCCTGGTAATCCCCATCATCATCATCGGGGGAATGCGCCTGGGACTCTTCACCGCTACGGAAGCCGGGGCGGTAGGCGTGGTCTATACCCTCATCGTCGGCACCGCGGTTTACCGTGAATTGAAACTTAAGGCCGTATGGGCTACCCTGCTCGGTTCCGCAAAAGCCGCCGCCAAGACTTTTTTCATTATTGCGGCGGCGGGTATTTTCAGCTGGGTCCTGACCATAATGAAAGCCGACGCCATGATAATGGGGATTGTGAAGACCTTCGCCACTCCCCTGATTTTCCTCGTCATGGTCAGCGTCATCTTCACTATCCTCGGATTTTTCATCGAGGGTCCGGCCCTCGTTCTCATCTTCATTCCGCTGCTGATGCCCATCGCCCGGGAAATCGGTGTTGACCCGGTGCACTTCGGGGTCGTTTTCGGTCTGGTTAATCTGGTTGGAGCGTTGACGCCGCCCGTGGCGAACGCGATGTACATGGCTTGTGCCGTAACCGGGGCAACCCCGGAACAATATATCGTTGACGGCTGGCCGGTCATCGTGCCCCTTTTCCTGGTGATTTTAGTGGTAATCTTTTTCCCGCCGCTGTCTACCTTCCTGCCGAACCTCATCATGGGTTAAACGACGCGGAGCATTCCCGGCGTTCCGATAAGGAGTAATCGTTATCTTTGCCCGAACCGCTTACCCTGATTCGCATTCTCGAAGGTGATTGACGTTGTTTGCAAACATGGTAAAGGGGGTGGGATAAGTGAATGCTCAATACGAGGTTCTCAGTCCGTGGGCGGATGTCGACCCTGTGCCGCTCCGGGGGATTTCACCCCGGCTGGATGACCTTACCGGGAAGACGATAGGCCTGTTCTCCTCAAACCATAAACCGGCATCGACTCCGATATTGAAGGTGGTCGAAAAGAACCTGAGGGAAAGATTTCCCTCGCTGAAATTCCGCTGGTTTTTCTTCGACTATAATCTCAGGCTCGGCGAGACGGAGGAATACGGCAGATTTCAGGCATGGGTGAAAGGAATCGACGCCGCGGTTGCCGCCGTGGGCGATTGAGGGTCCTGCACCAAGTACCTTGTGTACGACACCATCGATATCGAGAGCTTTCACAAGCCTGCCGTAGCCCTGGTCAACAGCTCTTTTGCGCTGGACGCCAGGTCAGCCGCATCCGGCGCGGGAATGCCGGGCATCAGGATAGTGCCCGAGGAAGTGCCCTGCGAATCCCGGATAACCGCGGAGATTGAAGCAGGCATCAGCGCCGTGATGGATGATGTCGTGGCGGCGCTGCTCACCCCGCTGACCCCGGAAGAAAAATCCCCGAAACCGGATAAGGTGGCCGAAACGCCGCGCGTTGTTTTCAAGGGTAGCCCCGCCGAGGTAAACCGGTTTTTCTACGAGCGGGGATGGACGGACGGCCTGCCGATAACCCTGCCCACCGGGGAGGCGGTGGCCGAGATGATGGCGGGCACGGACCTGCCGCCGGACCACGTGGTAGGTAAAATCATTCCCCGGGGCGGAAAAGCCAGCGTGGAGAAAATCGCGGTGAACGCGGTCATGGCCGGGGCGCTGCCTACCTATATGCCCCTGTTAATCGCCGGGGTGCAGGCCATGCTGGACCCGCTGGCTTTCTTCGGGTCCTGGGGCGTCAGCACGGGGTCCTGGGCGCCGTGCTGGATTGTCAACGGCGGGGTACGCCAGGACCTGAACGTGAACAACGGTTCGGGCGCGCTGAGTCCGGGAGATATCGCCAACGCTGCCATCGGGCGCGCCATGGGGTTGATTATCAAGAATATCGGCGGCGCCCGGAAAGGCGTTGAAGACATGGGAGTGCTGGGTAATCCGGGGAAATACAGCATGGTCGTTGCCGAGAACGAGGAGGAAAGTCCCTGGGAGCCGCTGCATGTCCAGCAGGGCTTTAAAAAAGAAGATAGTACGGTGACCCTCTTCTTTCCCAATTGCTACGTCCAGGTACAGCCCTACGGCGCGGAGGACAAGGGCATCCTGAACAGCATCATCTATAATATTCTTCCCTGGCCCAGGGGGTTGTTCTGCCTGATTTTACCCCCGGTACACGCGAAGACCCTGGCGAACAGGGGTTGGAAGAAGAAGGAGATAGCTTCCTTCATCTCGGAGTTCGCGAGAGTCCCGGCATACCGACACGGGGGATACTGGAAATCCATTCCCGAAGTGCCCGCGAAAGAGAGGGTGCCGATGAACCCGGAGGACTCCATGCGCATTTTGTTAGACCCGGACTGGATACGGGTTATCGTGGCCGGGGGGCCGGGAAATTTCATGGGCCTGCTGACGGGCGGTTCCAGTGTCGGTCACAGCGCCTGGGTCACGAAAGAAGTCATCCTGCCGGAGAACTGGGACGAACTGGTGGCCAAATACCGGAATATCGTGCCGAAATACCTGCGCTACTAGCGTGTAAGATATTAGCCCAGCCCCAGCCGCCGCTCCAGCTCGGGGACGGAGTATTTTCCGGGTAATTCGTATTTGGCGGCCATCTCCTGGGAGATATTCACGAGTGTTTCGTTCACGGGTGCTTTCTTCCCGAGTTTTTCCGCCACGCGCACAATCTCCCCGTTCAGGAAATCGCTCTCCACGCTGCCCTGGCGGCGGGCCAGGCTCTGCCAGCTGGAGGTGCGTAACTCGCCGGTGAGCGTGCCCCGCGCCTTCGTATTTATCTCGGGCCATTTTTCCGCCATCTCGTCGCGTGTCAGCCAGTGTATTCCCGCCTCGGCAAGGAGTTCGGTAGCTTCCGCGCGCGCGGCGTCCGTGATACGCTGACATTCCGCGTCGCTGCCGCCGGTAATGGCGATACCGGCATTGCTTACGTTGAGCACCAGCTTGCCCCATTTGTAGTCCATGACTTCCGGGCTTGCCAGGACCAGGAACCCGGCATCGCGCAGTTCCGCCGCCACCGCATCGACGAATTCGTCCTTACCGTCAGGGTATGAGCCGATAATCAGGTTGCCCGGAGGGTCGGCCCGGCGCACTATGATTTCGCCGTCCGTGAGATATACCCCGGCGACGAACACCATCACGCTGTAAACTCTCTTAAAATACTTGCGGGCAATCTCTTCATTACGCACGCCGTTCTGGCAGCAGAGGACCGGAATGTCTTTGACGGCGGCCTGCAGGTCGCGTAAGGCCTCCTCGCTGTTCTGGCCTTTTACCGTCAGCAGCACCACGTCATTTTCCTGGAAACTAATCTGGCCGGGAGTCGTGACCGCCGTGGTGCGCAGCGTGTGCGTGCCGCTCGGGGTTACCAGGCGCAGTCCGTTTTCCCGGATAGCGTTCACCTGTCCGGGGCGGCCGATGAGGATGACGTCCTTACCGGAGAGCGCGAGGTGCCCCCCGATGGCTCCCCCGATGGCCCCCGTGCCGTAGATGATGAACCTTAGTCCCTTTTTCCGGTGGCCGGTTTCTGGCATCGCATTCCCCCGATGATTCGTTAGGTTTAAATGGATTATAACAGGTAGTCCGGCGGGTCTCCAAGTTTCCATCTTGTTTAAATAGAAAAAGGGGGTAACTTATTGTATACTTGAACTGAAATTCGCCCGGAAGCACGGTAACCCCGATTTCTACAAAGGAGCAGCGCCAACATGGAAAAACGTTCGGGAGCGAAGCTGTTTGTCGAAGCATTAAAGGCCAACCGCGTGGAATACTTAATCGGGATACACGGCACCCAGACACTGGATGTGCTGGATATCCTCTATGATGACCCGTCGATTAAGGTCATTACGGTGCGCCATGAGGAAGCCTCGGCCTTTATCGCCAATGGTTATGCCAAGATTACGGGTCGTCCCGCCGTCTGCTTCAGCATTCCGGGGCCCGGCGCCACGAACATGGTCACCAGCGTTGCCGCCGGCTATACCGAATCCCTGCCCATGGTCATCATCGCGGCACAGATTCCCCTTGAACTGATGAGCCGGGCGACGGCGCACAAATGTGACCTGGAGGGAGTCTTCCGCCCCATCGCCAAGGAAGTCATTACCTGCCAAGAAGTAGATGACATTCCGCCGATGCTGAACCGGGCTTTTGAAATCGCTACGGAGGGACGCAGCGGCCCGGCGGTCATCATCATCCCTGCCAATCTGTTTGGCGCCCGGGGGGAAGCTGAGGTAGCCGCCCCCGTAAAAAAAGAATGGCAGCCGGACGGGGCGCTGGAAGCCAAAATAACACAGGCGGCGGCTATCCTGGAGAAGGCGCAAGCGCCGACTATTTTTGCCGGGGGCGGAGTGGTCAAGGCCGGCTGCGCGGATGAATTGCAGAAGCTGGCGGAGAAACTTTCGGCGCCGGTGTTCACCTCGGACAGCGCGCGGGGCGTTATCCCGGAGAACCACGAGCTCTGCGGGGGTCTTTTCAGTTTTGAGGGCGCCCTGGAGGTCTTGGGCCGTTCCGATGCCTGTCTTACCCTGGGGACCACCTTTACCGAGTTCGCCACTTTGAACTGGACGGTAAAGTTTCCGGAAAATCTTATCGAGGTGAATATCGCCCCCGGTCTGCTCGGACAGGTCTATCAGCCCAAAGTGGCGCTCGCTGCCGATGTGCGGTATGTGTTGCCGAAATTGCTGGGGATGGTGAGCCGGAAACAGGGAGACGCAGCGAGTCTCGAAATAATGAGCCGGTCTAAAAAACAAAATGCCCGGGAAACCACCGATTTCATGAAGCTCCCTCCCGCTTTTCCGCTGCATCCGCAGTGGCTGGTCAACAAGCTGCGGGAGGTGATGCCGGAGGATGCCGTGCTCCTGGTGGATACGATATCCCTGGGATTGTGGCTGCGGCAGCATGAGTACGTGGTTTACCGCCCGAAGACACTGATTCATAACAACGGCTTTGGGGCGATGGGCTATGCGCTCCCGGCGGCTATCGGCGTGAAGCTGGCCAAACCGGACCTGAAGGTGGCCTGCGTCGTCGGTGACGGCTCTTTCCTGATGCAGATGAGCGAACTGGCGACCATCGCGGCTTATGGGATATCACTGCCGATTCTGGTCATCAGCAACGGGTGCTTTGGCCCCCTCTATCAGAACCAGTATTATCTCTATAAAAAGAGATTCATCGGAACGGAACTGAATAATCCTGATTTTCTCGGGATAGCGCGTTCCTTTGGATTGAATAGCCTGCGCATCGCCAGTCCGGAAGAGTTCCCGATTGCTCTGGAGAAAGCTTTGACCAGCAAGGTATCTACGTTAGTTGAAGTACCGGCGGATATCACCCGGATTTCCCGGTTTCAAAGGAAGCGGTGGGCATCAAAGGGCATGGTTCTGGACGGCGCCCAGTCCTGAAATACCGGGTAGGCATCGGCTCGAAAAGCAGTTGTAACCCGGGTCGTCAGTCCGCGTAGGGGCGGTTACCGGTGGCACCGGGGATAAAAACGAAAGCGGGAGGCAGGATATCCTTTACCTCCCGCTTGGCTTCTTGATTTTACTTGGCGGCGACGCAACGGCCGTTTTCACAGACGAAGCCGGTGGGGCAGTCGTGGTCCGCCGAGCAGAACATCTCCCTGAGCGCCCGTTCGCCCCGGGCTCTGGCTTTCCGGAAGAATACCACGCAACTGCCGGCGCTCACGTACCATGCGAATGCTACCGGGAACAGGAGAAGAAGTCCTGCAGGGATTATGATTGCGAAATCCGTTAGGCCCATTTTGCACCTGCCTTCCGTGTGTTTATCCGATGCCGGATAACACGGCATTAACCCTATTATTAATATTATCTCCCGGTTCTTTTCGCGTGCATAGTCCGTATTGTCCCTTAATTAATGATAATAACTACCTGATTATTGAGCAAATAACACCCCTGTTACGGGAAAATGAGCGTATTGGACTATCGCAACGGCTTTAAAAGGAAAAGGGCGGCAACTAGGAGTCCACGGTAACCAGCCCTTTGCGGATAGCGTATTTAATAAGCTCGCTGCGATTGTGCAGGTCCAGTTTCTTCATAATCCGGGCGCGGTGACCCAGCACCGTTTTCAGGCTGATGACCAGGGTGTTGGCGATTTCCTGGCTGGTATGCCCCTCGGCAATCATCTTCAGGATTTCGCGTTCCCTGCCCGTCAGGGTGTCATAAGCGTCAAATTTTTTCTGGTGCAGGTATTCCTGGATCAGTGCCGTGGCGGCGCTGGGGTAGAGGAATGACTGGCTGTCGTTCACGGCGCGCAGGGCGGAGATGAGGTCGGACCCTAAGGCCCGCTTCGGCACGTAGCCCGCCGCCCCGGATTTTATCGCCGAAAGGACGTACTCGCGGTTGGTGTGCTGGGTCAGCACCAGGACCTTTACCTTGGGGTTGCGCTTGACGATGCGCCGCGTGGCTTCCATGCCGTCCATGCCCTGCATGGCCAGGTCCATGATAACGACATCGGGTGCCAGTGTCTGGGCTTTCTCGACGGCTTCCTTGCCATCGGACGCTTCCCCGACGACGTCGATATCATCGTGGAGCCCGAGAAGGGCCTTGATGCCGTCCCTCATGATGGCGTGGTCATCAACAATCATTACCTTGATTCTACTCATTGGTCTCCTCCTTCAGTGGGATTTCGATATGAACCCTGGTACCGCTCTCGGGAGAGGAGCGAATACTCAGCTTACCCTTGACCAGCTCCACGCGTTCCTTCATGCCCAGCAGACCCAGTCCCCGCGGTCTGGCCTTGGTCTGCAGGGCTTCTTCCAGCTCAAAGCCGACGCCGTTATCCGCGACGGTGACGCTGATGCCTTTCTCCTTGAAGCGCAGGTTAATGCGGGCATTACTGGCGTGGGCATGTTTCGCGATGTTGTGGACGGCTTCCTGGATAACCCGGAACAGGAGCGTTTCAATCCGGGCAGGCAGCCTCTTTTCCCGGCCGACAGTCTCGAACTTTACCTTGATACCCAATTCCTGCAGGTTGTTGTCCGCCAGCCAGCGCGTGGCGGCTACCAGCCCCATGTCGTCCAGCAGGGAGGGGCGGAGTTCGTAGATGAGCTTGTGTATCTCGTCGAGGATGTTGATGGACAATCCCTGCGCCCGTCGCAGGACAGCCTCGACCCTGTCCGTGCGTTGGGGCAGCATCACGACAGCGGCTTCCAGGCTGGCGCTCAGGCTGGCGAGGACCTGGCTCGTTTCATCATGGAGCTCCCGGGCGATCCGCTTGCGTTCCTCCTCCTGGATCGAGAACATGTCCTGTATCAGCTCCCCGCGGGTCACTTCCTTGTCCTGGACTTGCTGGTGCAGGTGGGCGTTCTCGACCGCGGCGCCGATTACCCGGGCGATACCCTCCAGGAAGCGGACGTTTTCCGGTGTGAAGCGGTCCGCGTCCCGGCTGCCAATCTCCAGGACGCCCAGCACCTCCCTCTTGGAAAGCAGGGGAAAGCTTGCCAGGGCGCGTACTTCCCGTGCGGCCGGGAAAGGGGGGAAGCTGCCGTCGTCATCGCCGGAACGTCGGGTCACGATCACTGTCTTGCGGTTCTTCGCGGCCATGCCGCTGACGCCTTTTCCCAGCTGGTAGCAGACCGGCGGCTCGTTCCGGGCGTACAGCCCGCGCTGGACACGGCAGCAGAGCATTTTCCCGCCAGTGTCCAGGGTCAGTATGCTGCCGCTTTTTTCATTCATTATTTTCAGCGTCCGGTCCAGGGCGCTGCTGAGGGCGGCGTCGAGGTTGGACAGGGCGGGGAGATGGCTCAGTATCTCGGAGACGTTGAGCAGTGAGGTAAGTTCCCGGGTGCGGTTTTCCAGCTCGCCATAAGACTTTTTGAGCTTGCTGCGCATCTCTTCAAAGGAAGTCGCCAGTGTGCCGATTTCGTCCTTCCGGGAAATACTGATAGGTTCGCTCAGGTCGCCGCCCGCTATCTGGCTGGACGCGACGGTGAGTACGCTCAGCCTGCGGACGATATCCCGGATGAAAAAGAACACAACGAAGATAGTGATGGCCGCCAGAACCAGTCCAAAAATGAGCAGGCTCCAGCGCAATTCACGGACGGGGGCGAGGGCTTCGTCCTCGGACTGGCGGATAACTACGCCCCAGTGCGCCTGGGATAGGGGCACAAAGGCGAGCACGTCACGGGTCTGGACCTTCTGTACGGGGGTGTGGCAGGTGTGACACAGGCCGAGGGTAGGCTTACCCGCGGAAATCAGCGCGGCGAACCTGCCGCTGTGGTCGCTCCTTTCAAACGGCGCCAGCTTCGGTCCGGGCTCGGTACGGGCGACCACCAGCCCGTTCTGGTCCACAATCTCCGCGTACCCGGTCTGCCCCAGACGCAGCGGCTGGATAGACCCGCCGATGCTGGAACGGGCGGGGTCAATCGACACCGCCAGAATGCCGGGATTGGCCATGATGACGGGGACCGCCAGGAAGACCACGGGTTCCCCGTCCAGCGGGGAAGCGGTCACGCCGGAGATAACGGCGGAATCGCTATCCGGGAATGTCTCCCCGGCGGGATACCAGCTCAGGTCTATCGTCTTCAGCGCCGGATTGGCCGGTCTCTGCCAGCTTACCACTCCATCCTCTCCTACGAGGTAAATGCTGTGGATGCTGATGGAATGTTTTCGGTATGTTGCCTCGAGGGTGTCAACCTGCGCTTCCCAGCGTGCCAGGTCATGTCCGATGTTAAACTGGCGGGAGGTGTTTTTCAGTTCGCTCAAAGCGAGGTCTATTTCATCATCCAGGTATCCCGCGACGAGATTTGCCACCGTCATTCTTTCCTGGAGCATGACGTCAGTGGACTTATTGACCGCGCGGATACCCAGGGAGCCGAGGACACTGATGCCAATTATCAGCCCCAGTGCCGTCAGCATGGTGAGCTTCTTGCCCAGCGATAAATTCGTCAGGAACTTCATCGGTCAACTCCGGTACGGCGCACCGGACTGGGGGTGTTTGACCGGGGTGAGACCCCTCAGACCTGCTCCTTCTCCTCCGGGTTGCCGGTTAACGCATCGAGCTCACGGCGCAGTTTGCGCTGCTGGCCCATCAGGCGCAGCACTAAAAAGAAGACCAGCGCCCACATAATCGCGAAGGCGGCAAACAAAAAGCCGGCATTTTCCATGATAAGACCTCCTTATGCTGACCTGGCCGATCGTGCTTTCCACCGGCGCAGGCGGTTTTCCAGGGTGCGCAGGGAGTATCCCTGCCAGAGTAAAAGCAAGAAAAGACAGGTGAAAGCTGCCAGGCTTACGAGGAGCGTCAGCAGCATGGGCGGTATCAAGCCCCCTTCGAAAATCACGGGGCCCGGGTGCTGTGTCCGCCACAGGGTAATCGCCAGGACGATGATGGGCAGGTCAATGAAGCCGATGATGCCCACCACCGCGGCAAACCTGGCGCCCTGGGACTCGTTGGCCGCATAAGAGCGTACCAGCCGATAGACAACGTAAATCAACCAGAGGATGAGGGCGGAGGTCAGGCGGGGTTCCCAGACCCACCATACCCCCCAGATGGGCTTTGCCCAGATGGCGCCGCTGATGAGGAACATCGTCGTGAAGAACAGGCCCACATCCGCCGCCGTATTGGCGAGGATATCCCAGCGGGCAGACCTCTTCCAGAGGTAGAGGACGCTGCTGACGAAGATGATGGTGTAGGCGAGCAGCGCGGTCCAGGCCACGGGGACGTGAAAATAGAAGATGCGCTGGACGACGCCCATCGTCCGCTCCGTGGGCACGTAGAGAAAGACGAGGTAAAGCGCCACCACGAAGAGGAGAAAAGAAAGCCCCCAGAGGCCGTAACCGGGAATGCCTTTTCCTTTCATATGCGTCTGGCTCCTTATCCGGTAATCATTCTTCAATCACGTAGCTGAAAACGAGAAACGCCACCACGGCGAAGATAACATCGAACGCCACGATAAGCCGGAGGTAAGCACCGATGCCGCTCCAGGTCTCTCCCGCAAGCGCCAGCGCCGAGGCTCTCACCGCGGCGATAATCAGCGGGACCACTATCGGGAGAAAGAGGATGGGCAGGACCATCTCCCGCGCTTTCGTGTTGACTGCCAGGGCGGCGAAAAGGGTGCCCACGGCAGCGAAGCCGAAGGTGGTGAGCACCGTGATGGTAATCAGCTGCGGTGTGGCGACCAGCAGGTTGAAGAGGAAGGTAAAGACGGGCAGGACGACGGCGGCGATGACCAGCATGAAGATAAAGCTCCCCAGCATCTTGCCGACGTAGATGGTCTCCCGGCTTATCGGGCAGACCATCAGCCCTTCCAGGCAGTTTTCCTCCTTCTCCTGGCTGAAAGCCCGGTTCAGGCTCAGTATCCCGGAGAAAGCGAAAGTCGACCAGAGGATGCCGGGGGCGACAATCCGTAGTGTTTCAAGGTCCGCCCCGAAGGCGAAGTTGAAAATCACCAGCGCCAGCAGCGCGAACACCCCGACGGAGGAGACGACCTCCTTGGTGCGCAGCTCGGAGAGGATGTCCTTCCAGGTAATCGCCAGCGCCTGCTGCCAGAACCTCACCCTCTTTCTCCCGTCATTTGCAGATAGGTGTCCTTCAGGCCTTTCAGGTCCATGTCCGCCTTAAGAGCCTGGTGGACTATTTTTCCTTCGGTCATGATGAGGATGCGGTCCGCCAGTTCCAGTCCCCGCTCCAGGTGGTGTGTCGTGAGAATGGTGGTGCGGCGCACCTCGCCCTCGGACTGCATTATCTCCCAGAGGATGGGGGCGGACTGCTGGTCCAGTCCCGATTCCGGTTCGTCCAGCAGCATCAGGGAGGGGCGGTGCAACAGGGAACGGGCGATGGCGATGCGCTGCTGCATGCCCCGGGAGAGCGTGCCCACGCGGTCGTGAAGGCGCGCGGTCATCCCCACCGCCGCCACGATTTCCCGTATCCTTTCGCGGCTATCCGGCACGGCGTACATCTGGGCGTAGAACCGGAGGTTTTCATCGGCGGTGAGGTGGGGGTAGAGAAAAGTCTGGTGGGTCACTACGCCGATGCTGCGGCGTATGGAGATGACGTCTTCCCCCAGTTCAAGGCCGTTGAGGCGGATGCTTCCCGAGGTGGGCTTCATGATAGTGGCCAGCACCTTGATGAGCGTGGTCTTCCCGGCGCCGTTAGGGCCGAAGATGACCACGTGTTCACCCTGAGCTACCTCCAGTTCCAGTGCCCGCAGCGCCTGGCGGTCCCCGAAGGCCTTGACGAGGCCCTTGACGCTGACCATGCTGCTCCCCGTGGTTGCTCCCGGGCTCGGTGCTGCTGACGGCTGCTCAGTCTTCATCCTGCATCACTTCTACCAGGCGCGTCTTCTTTTCATCACGCTGCATGCGGTAATCTTCTTCGCTGATGGCCCCGTTTTCAAAGGCATCGTCCAGCCGGGCGATTTCCGCCAGCAGCGCCTCTTTCGCTTCTCCGGTCCCGCCGGGGAGGGGAACGGCAGCCGGCGCCTTCCGGCCCCGCGCCCGGTAGAAGATAAACAGACCTGCGGCCACGGCGATGACCGGGATAATCCAGAGAAAACTGACATAATCGCCGGAGGCGGGGGTGATAAGCGCCGTGACGGTTGTCCCCGCGGCCAGCTCTCCCCCCTTAAAATGTTCGAAACGGGAGCCGCTGACCTCCAGCGGTTCCCCCGGCTGGAGCTGGTCACTGGATACTTTATAGCCTTCACCGGCGACGAGCAGGGCATAGCTCATCGTGCGGTAGCTGACCTGATTGTGAAACGTGTAGCTCTTGCTGGCCGGCAGGGTGTAGGCGAAAGAGATTTCCCTGCCTCCCGGGGTGAGGGGGATGGTGTCCGTGATGGTGCCCCCGCCGATAAGCAGCGCGTGGGGGTTCAGCCCCAGTGTAATCTGCAGGTTCTTGGCATCTTGCGGCAGGCTGAAGCGCAGGGTCCCCTGTGCGGGGTCTCCCTGCGGCCCGATATAAGTGCGGTCGGCCTGGTTAACGACGACATAGTATTCCTTGACCTGGAGGCCTTCCGGATTGACATAAATGATAGTGTGGGTCACCGGCAGGAAGATATCCGTGTCATCGGTCATCGTCTCGAAGACGGTGATGGTAACTTCCCCGATGTTATTGCCCTCGGTGAAGCTGAAGGGCTCGCTGTAATAGGTCACATCACGGTAAACTGCGCTCAGCCGGTGCTGTGCCGAGATGTCCGTGGACAGGCCGGTGAAGGTAAAGCCCCCGCTTTCGTCCGCCGTTCCCGTCTGCACCCCGGTCTCCGCGTTGTCCACCATGGTCCGCAGTGTCAGCTCAACGCCGCTGACGCTGCCGCCCCCCGCGGTGCCGTTGACCACCTGCGCCTGGACCACGCCACCGGACGCGTCCGCGGCTATCACGGGCGCGGTGGTAAAAAGACTGAAAGCAGTGAGTAAAGCAATAGTAAATCGGAGCACGATAGTATCCCCCCTAGTCCAGTTTCTCCCCGCAGCGCGTGCAGAAACGGGTGTCCGGTGACGTTTTCGCCCCGCACCGCGGACAGAACCGGCGCTGTATCTGGCGTATCTCCCGGACCTGTCGCTCTATCTCATCTGACGCGTTGCCCGGTGGCGTCTTACGGACCGGCGGCTTCGGGAGCGGCACGACCCCGCGCCGGGGCAGAAGGGCCAGCGCTCCGCCCACCACCAGGATACCCCCACCCACCCAAATCCAGAGAACGAGGGGGTTCAGCAGTATTTTAAAGGCCGTGGTGCCGTCCGCGTCCCACCCGGAAAGGATAACGTAGAGGTCTTCCACGGGCGTGGTGCGAATAGCTACCTCGGTCACGGGCTGTTCAAAGTTGCGGTGAAATGATTTTTCCGGTGTCAGCGTGGTGAGAAAGCGGTCGCCGCGGTAAACGGAAAGCCGGGTGGTGACGACCAGTTTGCTGGCGGTTTCCTGGTAGTTGATGTCCTCGTAGGTCAGCGTGTAATTGCCGAAGTCCAGGGAATCGTGTGGTTTGAGGGTGACCTCCGTTTCCCGGTCGAAGAGCGAGGAGCCGGTAACGCCCACGGCGATAAAGATGATAGCGATGTGTACCAGGTAGCCGCCGTAGCGGGTACGGTTGCTGGTAAGTAGCTTCCAGAAGGTCTTTCCGTAGTTTTCTTTACGGGTGCTCCGGGCGGCGCGGACATCCTGCCCCCAGCGGAAAGCGATGCTGGTGATGACCAGGGCGCACAGGGGAAAAGCGGCCAGGGCATACCACTGGCGTACCCCGAAGACCAGCAGGAGCACCAGCGTTACCAAGGCAATGGCGGCGGGTATGGCGAGCTGCCTGCCCAGCGTCCGGAAGGAGTCCTGCTTCCAGCGCAAAAGGGTGCAGATGCCGATGAGCAGGACAATCGTCAGGAAGATGGGCATGTTCGTCTGGTTGAAAAAGGAGGCATCCATGCTTATCTCGGCGCCGCGCACCAGCTGGAAAAAAGCCGGGAACATCGTTCCCAGCAGGATAATCAGAGCCGAGCCGACCAGCAGGACGTTGTTCAACTGGAAGGCGCCTTCCCGGGAGAGGAGGGCACCCTCCTGCTCCGGACTGGCTAATACCTCCCGGCGCCGGTAGAGCAGCACCAGGGAGCCGAAGAACGTAATGGTCAGGAAGGTCAGGAAGAACGGTTCCAGGCCGGTTTCCCCGAAGGTATGGACCGAGGAGAGGATGTTGCTGCGGGTCAGGTAGGTACCGAAGACCGCCAGGTTAAAGGCCAGGATAATCAGGAGCATGTTCCAGGTCTTCAGTGCCCCGCTTCTCTTCTGGAGCATGATGGAATGCAGGAAGGCGGTAGCCACCAGCCAGGGCATCAGGCCGGCATTCTCCACGGGGTCCCATGCCCAGTAGCCGCCCCACCCCAGCTCCACGTAGGCCCACCATGCGCCGATGAGGTTCCCTGCCCCCAGCAGGAGCCAGGCGAAAAACGCCCATGTCCGCGCCGGCGCCAGCCACTCGTTACCCTCGTGGCGGGCGAGGAGCGCGCCGATGGCAAAGGCGAAGGGGATGGTGAAACCCACGTAACCCGCCAGCAGCGCCGGCGGATGGATAATCATCCCGGGGTTTTCCAGGATGGGATTGAGCCCCCGCCCGTCAGGCGGGGCGAAGGCAAGTTCCCGGAAGGGATTCAATATCGTCAGCAGGATGAGGAGCAGGAAAGCCTCCGTGAACATCATCACGGCGGAAGCGTAGGGAGTGATACGGTCGCCGGTATTGCCGGTCCAGCGCCGTGTCGAAAGGACGGCGAAGATGGAGAGTAGCCATGCCCAGAAAAGAAGGGAACCGGCGTTGCCCGCCCACAGGCAGCTGATAAGATAGGCCAGGGAGGTCTCGCGGCTGCTGTAGTTGGCGACGTATTCAATCTGGAACTGGTGGGTAAGCAGGGCGTAAAGGAGAATGAGGGACGCCAGGGAAATGAGTCCGGTAGTGGTCAACATGCTCAGACGGCCGCTTTCCACCAGCGCCCGCTGTTTCCGTCTTGCTCCTAAAAAGCCGGCAAAGACAGTGTAGGTTGATGCCAGCAGGGCAAGAAAGAGAGCAATGTAACCTATGGTCGCCAACAGTTAATCCCCAGAGCAGACTCCTAATTTCCGGGCTCATATTTTGAAGGGCACTTAGTCAGGATGGTCTTCGCTTCGAAGGTTCCTGACGGGGTGAGGTGACCTTCCACGACGACGTCGCCATCGCTGCGGAAGGTATCCGGAACGACGCCCCGGTAGGTGACAGGAACGCTTTGACCCCCGTCCCCGATTTCGAACCACAGGGTCATGCCCCCGGCGTTATTCCGGATGGATTCAGTGATGACTTGTCCGCTGACCCGGACGTTCTTCTCCAGCAGGGTGTCTTGCTGCGCCAGGACTTCGCCGACGGTGTAATAATACGTCGCCGATGAGGAGAAGCCAGTGTAAACGAGGTATATCAGGGCAGCAAGGACAATAAGGCCCCCGATGAGATATTTCCTCTTCCTCACAACAAACCACTTCCTTTTGGGTTATTCGTTTATCTTTAGTATACCCGTTCCCCCGGAGGATTCTCCGGGTCCGCCGTTATGCCGGCTTGTGGCACGCCTGGCAGGTCTCATTACCACGCCCGGAATGGTCCGCCGGGACGGCTGAGGCGCCGCCGATGCCCGTCTGATGGCACATCAGGCAGTTGTCACGCCCCGCCAGGTCATGCGGTATCGGCGAAATGCCGGCCGGTGTCGGTGCCGGAGCCGGAGGCGGTGGCGCAGGAGCCGGAGCAGGCGCGGGTGCCGGTGCCGGTGCGGGTGCTGGTGCCGGAGCAGGCGCGGGTGCTGGTGCCGGAGCAGGCGCCGGTGCGGGCGAGCCGCCACAGGCCACTGCCAGCAGGGGAATCAGGAGCATCAGCACCAGTGTCAAACCCAGCAGGTATCTGGTTTTCATGGGATACCTCCTAAAAAAACTTTTACTATAGTTTACCACGATTAGGGGTTACAATCCTATTTCACATACAGACAGCCTTACCGGCGGGACTTTTTACGGCCCCGCCGGTTGGCTGTTAATGTATGCCTGTTTTTAAACAGGACGGACTACTTCAGGGCTGCGATGGTGGCATCCAGCACGTCGTTGACGAACGCCGGGTTGTGGACGCCTTCGCTGCCGTCGCCGTGAATCAGGAAGTAGTTCCAGCCTGCCTTCACCAGGGCGTCACTGGCGGAGACCAGCGGGTTCGTGCCGTCGGTGATGTCGGCCAACTGGACCTGGACCTCGGTCATGGACAGGGTGTGTGGTGACTCTCCGGACGGGGCATAGGTCACGCTCACCGCGCCCTTGAACTTGATGAGGAAGCCCTGCTGCCCGTGCGGCTCGGTCGGCTCGAGAGAAGCGATGTTGTCCTTGTTGATGACGACCGCGTT
>JBDRGD010000106.1:0-26046 GCA_043818095.1 Chloroflexota bacterium | reverse complement strand
ACCATCTCCTTCGGGCTCATGAGCAACAGGAGAATCGGCGCGGTAATCAGGGCGAACCCGAAGCCGGAGATTCCCCGGATGAAAGAGGCGACCAGTACCACGCCGCAGATGAGAAACCAGGGAGTGCTAAAGATTTCCAGGTTTTGCATCGTAATCGCCGGCAGCGTGCCGCAAACGGGGAGACTGACCGCATCATACCATACCGCCCACCGCTCTGCAAAACGGCCCGACTGCCGAAGAGGTGCTCAAGAGAGGCCGCGCCCCTCTTAATACGTATTAAGTCCCCGCTATAGTCTTTCCCGTCTATCCCTCCACGGGGACCGGCAGCGCCGCCACCACCTCACCGATGATGGCTTCTACGGAGCGCTCTTTCAGGCGCGCCTCCGTCCGGGCAATCAGGCGGTGCGCCAGTACGGGCGCGGCCAGTTGCTTGACGTCATCCGGTATCACGTAGTTCCGCCCCCGGATTCCCGCCAGGGCCTGGGACGCGTGGTGCAGCCCCAGGGAAGCGCGCGGGCTCGCCCCCAGCTTGATGCTGGCATGCTGGCGCGTTGCCCGGGTGATGCCGGTCACGTAGCCGCGCAGCGAGTCTTCCACGTACACCCGGCGGCACAGCTCCTGGACATGTTTCAGCGCGTCGGCGGGCAGCACGCTCTCCAGGCTGTCCAGGGGGTTGGACTCCTGGAAGCGGGTCAGGATTGTCTCCTCCTCGGCGGCATCGGGATAGCCCAGTCCGACCCTGAGGAGAAAACGGTCCAGCTGCGCCTCGGGGAGGGGGAAAGTGCCCTCCAGCTCCACCGGGTTCTGGGTGGCAATCACCAGGAAAGGCCGCGGCAGGGGCAGGGTCTCCAGGTCCACGGTCACCTGCTGCTCCTGCATGCACTCCAGCAGGCACGACTGGGTGCGCGGCGTCGCCCGGTTAATCTCGTCGACAAGCACCACGTTCGCCATAATCGGCCCGGGCCGGAACTCGAACTCTGCGGTCTTCTGGTTGAAATAATGTATTCCGGTGACGTCCGAGGGCAGCAGGTCCGGCGTCGCCTGTATCCGCTTGAAGGTGCCCCCGAGCGACCTCGCTACCGCCTTCGCCAGCATCGTCTTCCCGATGCCCGGCACGTCTTCGATGAGGACGTGCCCCTCGCAGAAAAGCGCCACCAGGACCATCTCGATGGTCTCTCTCTTCCCGACGATGACCCTGCCGATGTTGTCGACCAGTCTGTCCGCAGTGTCCCTGATGAGCGCTACTTCCGTGTCCGCCAGCCGGTCTGCTTTCTCCATGGACGTTTTACCTCCTCAGTATTGCGCCGGGGCTACTTCCCCCGCCGGAAACGGTTCCCCTTGACGCGTTGCCATCTCTGCCCCAGCTGCCGCAGATCCTCCTCGTGCGGCAGGTGAGCGCCGTAGCGCGCCCGCACGTACTGCTGCGTGATGAAATCCAGGTCTCCCACGGCGTCGGGCAGCGCCGCTGCCAGGACCGCGCCGTACTCGTGGGGCGTCTGGTCGCTCTGGCGGGGTAAGCCCGCCACCGCCGCCCAGCGCAGCAGCTGGCGGTAGACCTGGCGAACGGAGATGACCTCCGGCGGCAGGACCGCCCCGCGCCGGCGCCGGAAAATCCTGCCCGCACCGCCCAGCCACCCGAAAAGCCGCCGCAGCAGCGCCCGCAGGTCCGCCCGGAACGCCCCCGGCATGGGGACGAACTCCGCCCCGGACATGAGCGCCAGTCGGCGGCGCAGCCGCTCGATGATGTCCGAGGCAATCCGCCACAGGGCGAACAGCAGGGAGCCCACCATGATGACCGCCCAGCCCGTTCTCAGAAGAGAGCGCAGCCAGGGGGGGAATGAAATCAGTATTTGTTCTTCCTCCGGCTCGCCCGCGGGCATGGCCGGCATTTCCGGGAGACTGCCGGGTTCCGATGCCGGCATCAGGCTGGCCAGGTAGTCCAGTAGCCGCGTTATCAGGTCCCATACCAGCCCCCAGCCCCACTTCACCACCGTCCAGAAGATCTGGAGCAGCTCCGGCGTGAGGATGGCGCTGATGAGCACGCCCAGGGCGAGCACCAGACCGACGCTGAGCAGCAGCAGCCCGGACCAGTGCCCCCGGTAAAGACCGGACAGCCAGCTCGTGCCTTCCAGGGCGTGCGCCACGGAGATGCCCGGCAGCGCCATGAGAAAGAAGAGCAGTACCACCGGCACCGGGCTGCCCAGCGCTATTCCCAGCGGCGGCGCCAGCAGGTAAGCGATGAGCAGCATCACCAGCCCGAACTGGAACTTGCCCAGGAAAAAGCTGAAGCTCAGCCGTTTTTCCGCCAGCCATCCCCCCAGCCACCAGAGCACACCCGTGCTTAAGAGGATGACCAGCGCGGGGGAAAAGCCGTATATCATGCCGCCGATACCACGGGGTACGGCCAGCAGCCACCTGGCATCCATCCAGCCCGCCCCGGGAAAGACCTGGAACTTCACCGTCAGCAGCAGCACCGCTACCCATGCCAGCCCGCTGGCGATGCTGCGGTAGGCACGGAGCCGGCGCCACAGCAGGAGATGAAACCCGAAGGACAGCGGGTAGACCAGCAGCAGCCCGGGCAGCGCAAGCACGCCGTCGACGGCCTTCTTGTTGAGCAGGTCCAGGACAGCGTAAAGCCAGCAGCCTTCCATGCCGAAGGCGGTAAGATACAGGGTAATCAGTCGCCAGTCCCGTTTCATCAGCTTTGCCCCACGCTCACCTTTCTGAAGTCGGCGGGCTCCTTTATCTTCAGCCAGGGGATAGTCTCCGTCAGCCCGTCCCTTTTCCGGCCGCCGACCTGGAGGACGAGGACCTGCTGCCCCGCTTCCCTGAGCCCCAGCAGGGCGTTGCGCAGCTCCGCGGAGAGACTGGAAAGGATGAAAACGAGGGTGCTCCCCCAGGGCAGGCTGCCGCGCACCGCTTCCAGGAACTCGTCCATCGGGTGGCTGACCATAATCGTGACCTTCGCCAGGTCTTCCAGTATTTCGACAAGCTGTCGGGAACTGCTGCCGGGGGCCAGCCGCGCCGGCTGGCCGGAGTCCGCCAGGCGGGAGTTCACGAAGAGCCCCGCCGCTTCACGCTTGTCGGTTATCAGGTGCTGGGCGATGGACGCCGCCGCGCTGATACCCAGCTCGAAGTCGTTCTTGTTATACTCCTCGCCCTGCCGTGCCCGGAAGCTGTCCACGGCAAAGAAAAGCACCACCTTCAGGGTCGTCGTCGGTTCGAAGGTCTTGACCTGCAGCTCCTGCCGGCGGGCGCTCGCCTTCCAGTGAATCCGGCGGCGGCTGTCCTCGGGGTGGTAGTCCCGCACGCCGATGACGCGGAGGGGGTCCTCGAAAAGGCGCCGCTCCGTCACCGTCTCGCCGAGGGGGTGGCGGGAAGGTATCCCGAACTGGGCCACCGGGAACAGCTGCGGATAGACAATCACCACTTCGTTCAGGGGCACCGTCCGGGAGCGGGGATAAAAGCCGAAAATATCCCCGGAGGTCACCGTGAGCGGTCCCACGGGATAATAGCCGCGCCGGGAGGCGGTCAGCCGGAGCTTCCAGTTGACCGCGCTGTACCAGAGCAGCGCGGCGGCGCGGCTCAGCAAGCCGTAGCCCGGGCGGATGCCGGGGGTAAGGGCATCTTCGGTGGAGAGGGGCAGGGGAATCTCATCGTCGATCTGTATCCAGGGCAGGGGCAGCAGCTTGCGGTTAGCCAGTCCCAGGCGTAGTTCGGTCTGCTCCCCCGGAAAGAGGCGGTGTTCGCTGAGCTGCCGCTGGCAGGTCACCCCGGACAGCGCGCTCTTGCTCCACAGCCACGACAGGCCTGCCGCCGACAGGAGCAGAGCGAGCAGGATGACGAGGACAAGCTGACCGTACCAGGCAGCCAGCACCAGACCGGCGAGCACCACCAGCAGGCTGAACCTGCTGAACAGGAAACCCGTTGCCGGTGATGAGAAGCCGTTCTCTTTCTCGTTCAAAGAGGCGTTTTCGGAAGGGTTCACCTGAATCCGCCGTTTCTTTCTCTTCGGGCTCTTCTAGACACAATAGTAATCCAAGTCAGGCAGAAGGTCAACGTGGGAGAAGGTTCGCCGGGCACTTCCGACCGGAATAAAAAAAATTCCGGGAAAGGGTCTTGACAGCATAGTTAAAATTGAATAGACTGTCAATATTGCTTAAACAATAAAGGATGGCTATAGAATCAACGATGACTACCAGAATTGCCGGGTCGAAATTAAGGCGTTGCCCCCGGTGCCGGGGCAACCTGTACCTGGATGCTGATGAGCACAGCCGTTTCCTCCAGTGCCTCCAGTGCGGCTATGCCGCCGAACTGACCGGACAGGTCCGTGCCGGGAGAGCCTGCCGGACGATTGCGCCGTCGGACAGCTATGGCGAAAACACAGCTGCTTAAAGAAGCGATTCAACTCCAGAGGCAGGTGGGCCGGGAACTGCGCGAGCAGGTCCCGGATGCCTGGATGGAACTCAGCCTGACGATTGCTCAGCTCAAGAGCCTGGTCTTCATTGCCCGGGAGGAAAGCACCAATTTCCGGCAGCTGGCGACCGCGCTCGAGGTAACCCCCGCCTGCGTCACCGGCATTATTGAGCGGCTGGTGGAGCAGGGACTGGTCAGCCGCACGGAAAACCCGGAAGACCGCCGCATGCTGCTCCTGCGGGTGACGGGAAAGGGGCAGAAGCTCCTCACCGGGCTCAGGGAAAAACAGATAAGCCGCATTTCGGAAATCATGGAGCACCTGAGCCATGATGACCTGGCCGCCCTGGTGAAAGGGCTTTCGGCGCTGCACGAGGCCTGCCGGCGTTACCGCAGCCCGGCTGCCGGGGAAGCGTAAGGGACGGGGCTTCGGCGGCAGATTTCCGGGACATTCGCCTGCTTCGCTGTTTTCACGGCCATCCCACGATGGATTAGGACGGCTGACCGCTATTTGGGTGAGAAAAGGGATATGACGGCATAATGGTTGCGATAAGACAGATGGGCTTTTCCAACCTCCCGCGCCGGGAGCGGGTGATTACCTTTATCGGCTTGATGCTGGCGATGTTTCTCAGTTCCCTGGACCAGACCATCGTCGGTACTGCCATGCCGCGTATCATCGCGGACCTGGGCGGGTTCAGCCACTATACCTGGGTGACCACCGCCTACATCATCGCCTCCGCAGTGACCGTGCCCGTCGTCGGACGGCTGACGGACATGTATGGCCGCAAGCCCTTTTTCATTGCCGGCCTGGTGATTTTCCTGACGGCTTCGGTGGGCTGCGGTCTCAGCGGGACGCTGATGCAGATTATCGTCTTCCGCGGCGTCCAGGGGGTGGGTGCGGGTATCATGATGGCGAATACTTTCACCGTCATCGGGGACCTGTTTCCCCCCGCGGAGCGCGGCAAATACCAGGGTCTTATGTCCGGGGTATTCGGTCTGTCTTCCATTATCGGCCCCACGCTGGGCGGCATCATCACGGACGCCCTTTCCTGGCACTGGGTCTTCTTCATCAATGTCCCGCTCGGCGTGGTCGTCATCGTCCTCTTCTTCTTTTACTTCCCCCATCTCCGCCCGGACAACCTGAAACACCGGGTGGACTATGCCGGGGTGACGGCGCTGGTGCTGGCGGTGGTGCCGCTGATGCTGGCGCTTACCTGGGGCGGAGTGGAGTACCCGTGGGCTTCGGCGCAGATAATCGGCATGTTCATCTTCGCGGCGGTAATGCTGGTGGCCTTTCTCTATCTGGAAAGCCGGAGCCCCGAGCCCATAATTCCCCTGGAGCTCTTCCGTAACCGGGTGGTCGCCATCTCCGAGGCGGTCATCCTGTTTACCGGCTTCGCCATGTTCGGAGGCATCATCTTCATCCCCCTGTTCTTCCAGGGAGTGCTGGGCGTCAGCGCGACCACCAGCGGCAATTATCTCACCCCGATGATGCTGGGGATGGTGGCTGGGAGCTTCATTTCCGGCCAGTTGCTCTCCCGCGCCGGGGGGCATTACCGTCGCCAGGGCATCGCCGGCATCGCCATCATGGCGCTGGGCATGATGCTGCTCTCGCGTATGACCGTCGATACCAGCAGCGCCGTGGCGATCATGAACATCACGGCGACGGGGTTCGGGCTGGGGATGACCATGCCGCTTTACACTATCGCGGTGCAGAACGCCGTTCCCTACCGGCTCATGGGGGTGGCGACCGCTTCCACGGCTTTCTTCCGTTCGCTGGGGGGCTCCATCGGGCTGGCGGTCATGGGTTCCGTGATGAACAATCGCTTCGCCTCGGGCCTGGAAAGCGGTCTGCCGCCGGCGCTGAAAGCGGTGCTGCCGCCGGAGCGGCTCTCCGCGCTGGCGACCAATCCCCAGGCGCTGGTCAGCCCGGAAGCGCAGACACAGCTGCGCGCCCTGCTGGAGCAACTGGGGACCCCGGCGATGGCGCTCTATCCACAGCTTCTCCAGGTGCTGCGGCAGTCCCTGGACTCGGCGCTCTCCCAGGTGTTCCTGGTGGGCTTTGTCGCCCTCGTCGTTGCCTTCATTGTCAATCTCTTCATCCGCGAGGTGCCGCTGCGCAAACAGCACCTGCCGGACTCTCCGCAGGGAGGGCCACCGGCCGGGAATGGTATAATTAGATAGTGCCGGTTTCCTTCAGCCAAATTTCGTCCGCGGGAGGTGGCAAATGCCGGTGACCGTTTATACCAGTCCCACCTGACCCTACTGCGGCCAGGTGAAAGAGTTTCTTTCCCAGAAAGGGGTCAGTTTCACCGAACTCGACGTGTCCCGCGACCGCAATGCCGCGCAGGAGCTGGTGCGCCGGACGGGGCAGATGGGGGTGCCCGTCACCGTGATTGACGGGCAGGTGGTCATCGGCTTCGACCGCGCGCGTCTGGAAGCAGTCCTCTCACAGCGACGGGAAACGCCCCGCCCTTCCCTGGGCGCCGCCGTGGCGGACGCCAGTAAAATCACCGCCCGGCAGGGCGCGGGCATCACCCTGGGGGCTTACGTCGGCGGTATCAGGCCGGGGTCGGCCGCCGCGCGCCTGGGACTGCAACCCGGGGACATCATCGCCGAAGTGAACCACCAGAATATCGCCAACGCGGCGGACCTGGAAAGGGCGCTCGCAGGCCTGGGCCAGGGCAGCCACCTCATGGTGGTCTTCCTGCGCGGGGACAAGAGACTGGCGGCGGAAGGCGTGGCCTGAGCCGGGGCCGGTATCATGCCTCCGGCGGCGCGTTAAACGGGTCGGTGAGGGGAGAGAGGGGCGCCGCCACCGGTCCATAAAGCTCCGGGCGGCGGTTGCGCAGGTCCTGGCGCCGGGCCCGGACGCCGACGAGGACGTCATTACGGAGCTCGGCGGTGATAATCTCTTCCTCTTTGGAGTCCGAGGCGGCCAGGATGTCGCCGGACGGCTGCGCGATGGCGCTGTGCCCCAGGAAAGAGACCCTGCCCTCCGTCCCGACGCGGTTGCAGGACAGGAAATAGAAGTTGTTTTCTAGGGCCCTCACGTAAGCCCGGTAGCGCAGGCAGTGGGGGTCGATGTTGTCCGCGTCCGCCGTCGCCCAGATGGCGCAGTGAATCTCCGCGCCCTTGAGCGCGAAGACCCGCACGAACTCCGGGAAACGCCCGTCATAGCAGACCGTCATGCTGATATTCCCCAGGCTGGTGGGATAGACCTCGGCGGCGTTGCCGGGGTAAAAGAAGTATTTCTCATTGTTGGGGATGTGCGCCTTGCGGTGGACCCCGACGATGCCGGAAGGCCCGATTAAGACCGCGGAGTTATAGAGCTGGTAGGGAATCACCGGGTGCTGCTCCGCGATGCCGACGACGATATACACGCTGCGCTGCCGGGCGACTTCCCCCAGGAGCTCCGTGGTGGGGCCGGGAATCGGCTCGGCGGCGGCCAGGTATTTGACGTGGAATTCTTCCGCGCTGGTCTGCTCGTCGAAGCTGGGGGGCTCGCCGATCTTGGTCGGGGTGATGTAGCCGATGTTCGCCAACTCGGGGAAGAGAATCAACTCGCTCCCTTTCTCCGCTTCCTGTCTTGCGGTCTCCTGCATCCGGCGGGCGTTCTGCTTGCGCTCCAGCCAGGCGGGGGCAAACTGTACCAGCGAAACCCTGACGCTTTCTTTCATGGCGCTCCTTTTTCCGGCGGTTTTCCGGGGTCCCTGGTCTGATTATAGCCCCCCGCGGCGCCCGAGGGAAGCCCGCCGGCGCTGCCGGAACCCTTGACATTTGAACTTTCAGGTGCTAAATTGACTAGCATTAGATTCCCATTGTGCACTATCGCTGCGGAGAGCGTCACGGGGAGGTGAGAGTAACGCGAAAAATGTTCTGAAGGTTGCAAACAGTTCCGAATATTGCCGTAAAGGAGGGAATATGGGTTTGAAAAAGTCTTGGTACGGGTTAGTGGTTCTGGTCTCTATCCTGGGGTTGTTTGCCGCGGCATGTTCCCAGCCCGCCCCCGCCCCGCGGCCGGCCCCGGCCCCCGCACCCTCTCCGGCGCCCGTTCCCGCCCCCGCCCCGGCGCCTGCGCCCAAGCCTGCCCCCGCACCTGCCCCGGCACCCGCCCCCAAGCCCGTCCAGCCGATGACGCTTAAGGCGGTAACTTTCCTGCCCTCCAATAACTACGCCGTCTGGGGACTGACCTGGCTTATCGACCGCGTGAACCAGCGCTCCAACGGGACGCTGACCATGGACTACCTCGGCGGCCCGGAGGTCATCCCGGCGAGTGACCTGGCGGAGGCGGTGCGTAAGGGCGTCGTAGATATCATGACCATCTCCGCTGCCTATGCCGCCGGCCTGGTGCCGGAGGGTAACGCGGAGCACCTTTCCGAGTACTGGCCGTGGGAACTCCGGGCGAGGGGCTACAACGATTACATCAACCAGATTTTCAACACGAAGATGAACGCCTTTTTCCTGGGCCACCAGGGTGACGCGAACCCCGAGTTCTTCAATCCCTTCTCCAACATTAAGTTAAGTCGGCCCCAGGAATTCGCCGGCCTGCGCTCACCGGGGAGCGGTATGATTAACCAGGCGATTAACGGTCTCGGGATGAACCCGGTGAAAGCCGCCATTCCCGAGTTTTACACCACCCTGGAGAGGAACATCACTGACGTCGTATTCACCACCTTCCCGCTCGGGGTGCTCCAGAGCTATCACGAGGTGACCCAGTACATCTACCAGCCGGGGTTCTACCGGGCCCCCAATATCATCCTGATAAACCTAGACACCTGGAACAAGCTGCCCGATGCCTCGAAAAAGCTGATAATGGATACCCAGATAGAGGTGGAGAGAGAAATCCAGCCTGCCACCAAGAAAGTGAATGACGACGCCAGGAAGAAACTGGTGGAAGAACTGGGGATGGAGATTATCAACTTCACGCCCGAGGACGCCAAGTGGTATCTGGATACGATTTACAGCTCCTCCTGGAATGACGTGAAAGCTTCCATGAGCCCGGAGGCTTTCGCGAAAGTCCAGGGATTCCTGAAGAAGTAAGCGGGTCTTTCCGCAACAGCCGAAAAGCTGCTTCACGGCGCCGGGCGGGCAGGTAATAGCGCTGCCGCCCGGTGCTTTCCTTTACGGCTCCAGCAGTCCCGGGCACTCCGGGTTGACGTAGCGGCGGAAGGCGCTGATGCTCTCCTCGATGCGTTTGCCCTTCACGTTGACCTTGCGCACGGCGAAGTCCATCTTGCCGACCACGGTCATCGTGTCATTCGGTTATGATAGTTCGGGCTGATAATATGATTATTCTTTATCTTCTTCTTTAGGCTGCTTGGTCATGTGTTCGGTATAGTACTTCAGACCGGAAGATATTACATCAGCGATAACGACTCCTGTCCCTTTGGGTTTATCTTCCTTTTTAAGTTCCTGCTGGATTTCATCCAGCTTTGCAATTATCTCATCAAATCTGCCTTTGTCTCTCTTTTCATCCTGCAGTCGCTTTACCTGAACTAATCCTAAAGTGATAAAACCCAGTCCGATAAGTCCTGAGGCAATTTTAATGTGAAAGGGTGAATTAATAAAAGCTATCACAACCATGCCAAGTCCAATTGACATCACTGCGATGCCAAGTGCTTGGTACGATATTCTGACAATTAATTTATTGAGATTCATCTATTTAACTCACCTGCCCTTCCCAATGTCGGCTATTGGACCGTCTCTACCTTGAGGAGGTTCGTCGAGCCGGCGACCCCGATAGGGATGCCGCCGGTAATCACAATCGTATCGCCGGGCCGGGCGATGCCGGTGTCCTTGACCAGCCGGGCGGCGGTGGCGAAAAGCTCGTCCACGGAAGACACCTCGCCAATCCGGAAGGGATAAACGCCCCAGTGCAGCAGCAGCCTGCCGGCGACGGGGGCCTCGGAGGTAATCGCCATCACGGGCACGCGGGGGCGGTACTTGGAGACCCGCCGCGCGGTGCTGCCGGACCGGGTGAAGGCGACGATAGCCACCGCGCCCAGGAGCTGCGCCGTGTAGCAGGCGCTGTAAGCGATGAGCTCATCGGTCTCCCGTTCCAGCCAGGAGCCTTTCTCTTCGAGCATGTGCTCGTAGGAGAGCCGGCGCTCCGTTGCATGGGCGATTTTCCCCATGGTCCTGACCGCCGCTACCGGGTATTTTCCCACGGAAGTTTCCCCGGAGAGCATGACGGCGTCCGTGCCGTCGAAGATGGCGTTCGCCACGTCGGTCACCTCCGCCCGGGTGGGGCGGGCCGCGTTCACCATCGATTCCAGCATCTGGGTGGCGGTAATCACCGGCGTCCCCGCCTGGTTACACTTGTGGATGATTTCCTTCTGCACCAGCGGCACCTTTTCCAGGGGAATGTCCACCCCCAGGTCGCCCCGCGCCACCATGATGCCGTCGCTGGCGGCGAGGATGCGGTCGAAGTCTTTTACCGCCTGGACGCGCTCAATCTTGGCGATAATCGGGATATCGGCGTGCTTTTCCTCGAGAATCGCCCGTACGTCCGTGATGTCCGCGGCGCTGCTGACGAAAGAGAGCGCCAGGTAGTCCGGCTTTTCTTCCAGGGCGAAGAGCAGGTCCCGCCGCAGGATATCGGTCAAAAAGGGACCGGAGGAGGGCATGCCGGGCACGACCAGCCCCCGCCCCTCCGTGAGCACCCCGCCGCTGACGACCCGGGCGCGGACGTCTTCGCCCTTCTTCTCCACCACTTTCAGCTGCATGGCACCGTCGTCGAGGAGGACGGTATCGCCTTTCTTGATGTCCCGGGACAGGTAGGGCAGGTTCACGGGGACGGTAGCGGCGTCCCCCGCCACGTCGCGGGGGGTCAGGGTCAGTATGGCGCCTTTTTTCAGGACCGCCTGGCCGTCCTTCATCCGGCCGGTGCGGTACTTGAGTCCGGGCAGGTCCATGAGGATGGCCACCGGTATTTGCAGGCGCTGGCTCAGTCTCCGGATGGTGCGGACGTAAAGGGCGTGCTGCTCCTGGGTGCCGTGGGAGAGGTTAAGCCGGGCGACGTTCATCCCCGCCCGGATAAGGCGCTCCAGTATCGCCGCGGTGGCGGTCGCCGGACCGATGGTGGCGATTATCTTGGTGCGCCGGCGGTAAAAAGCGGCTCGTCTCATGGCTTTCTTCCTTTTCCTGTCGTTTCTTCCAGGGCATATACGGCGGCGCCGATGACCCCGGAGTTTCTCCCCAGTTCCGCCCGGGCGAAACGCGCCGCCCGGAAAGAGGGGGCGAAAGCCCGCCGTTTTGCCTCGGCGAAAGCGGGTTCCAGGAGCATTTCGCCGATATTGGAAAGCCCGCCGCCGATGACGATGATTTCCGGGTTGAAAATATTAACCAGGTTCGCCAGCCCCACCCCGACGTAGTAGCCGGTGCGGGCGATGAGTTCCCGCGCCAGCCTGTCCCCCGCCTGCGCCGCCTGGTGAACCGTCACGGCGGTGACCTTCTCGATGTCCCCCCCGGCGTAGTCCGGAATCGTGCTGCGGCGGCCTTCCCGCAGGCTTTTGCGGCTCTCCCGCATCAGCGCCGTGCCGGAAGCCAGGACTTCCCAGCATCCCCGGTTGCCGCACTGGCAGACCGGGCCCTCGTCCGCGACGACCATGTGGCCGATTTCTCCCGCGGTGCCGGCGGCGCCGGTGTAGATTTTTCCGTCGATAACGATGCCGCCGCCGATGCCGGTGCTGAGGGTGACGTAGATAAAGTGGCGCGCCCCCCGGGCGGCGCCGAAATGCAGCTCCCCGAGGGCGGCGGCGTTGGCGTCGTTAATCAGGACGGTCTTTTTCCCCAATGCTCCGGCAACGATGTCCCGCAGGGGGACGTCCTGCCATCCGGGGAGGTTGGGCGAGGTGAAAAGGATACCCGTGGCCGGGTCGGAAAGGCCGGGAGCGCCCAGCCCGACGGCCTCCATGTCCGCCGCGGTGATTTCCGCCTGCTCCAGGGCTTTACCCGCGGACGCCAGCATGGCGGCGATGACGGCATCGGTGCCTTCCTGCGCCGGGGTGATGCTGTGGTCCCGGGAGAGTATCTCTCCCTTCGGGTTGACCACCGCCGTGAGAATCTTGGTGCCCCCCAGGTCGATGCCCAGCGCCAGGGGACCGCGATTGCCTTTGCTCATTCGGGAACTCCTGTGAGCACTTTACCCCCTCACCCGGGCAAAGTAAAGTTTACATAAAATCTTCGAGCAGCGGGGTGTATTCCCCCGGGTCCGGCGACTGCCGGACGAGGGGCGTTTTCTTCAGGGCGGGGAATTGCTCTTCGTAAAGCGGTCTCTCTTTCCGGTAGATGACCCCGGTGGGTATCCGGTCGCCCCACTCCTCCGCCTTCTGGAAAGCCGCCAGCTTATCTCCCGGGTCGTAGCCTTTTTCGTTTTCCAGCTTGTAGACCCGCTGACGGTACCACTGGAAGGTGTTCCGGTGGTTGAAAGAGACGCAGGGCTGCAGGATGTCCACCAGCGCGAAGCCCCGGTGGGTTATCGCCTGCTTCAGGAGGTCTTTCAGGTGCTCGATGTCCCCGGCGAAGCCCCGGGCGACGAAGCTGACATCGGACGCCAGCGCCAGGGCGATGGGGTTGGCGGGTTGTCCCGCGCCCTGGGGGGTGGTCTTGCTGACGAAGCCGAGGTCGCTGGTGGGGGAAGCCTGTCCCTTGGTCAGGCCGTAGACCTGGTTGTTGTGCACCAGGTAGGTCATGTCCGGATTGCGGCGCATGGCCGCCAGCAAATGGCCCGCGCCTTCGCCGTAAGCGCCCCCGTCACCGTCGATGCCGATAACGATAAGCTCGTGGTTGGCGAGCTTCGCGCCCGTCGCCACGGGGAGGGTCCGGCCGTGCAGCCCGTTGAAGACGTTGCCCCGGACGTAGTGGGGGAGCTTCGGCGCCTGCCCGATGCCGGAGACGAAGAGCACCTGGTGGGGGGCTATTTTCAATTCGACCAGAGCCTTGCGGACCGCCTGCAGTATCCCGAAGTTGCCGCATCCCGGGCACCAGGCGATGGGTATCGTTTCCCGGTAGTCCTTGATGGTTACCATTTCAGGATACCTCCTTCCGCAGGCGTTCCACGATGTAGCGCGGGCTCAACGGGCGTCCGTCGAAGCGCAGAATGCTGTCGTCCATCTTGATGCCGGTTTCCCGGCGGATAAGCCGTCCCAGCGGCGCCGTGGCGTTGCCCTCGACGACGATTTTCCGCGTCCTGCCCGCCAGCGCTTGCGCCACGGCGGCGGCGGGGAAGGGATAGAGCTCACTGAGGTGGATGGTGCTGGCACCGACGCCTTCCTCTTTCAGGGCTTCCGCGGCTTCCCGGATGGCGCCGTAGGTGCTGCCCCAGCCGACTAAGGTGAACTCGGCTTTGGTCACCTTCCGGACGCGCGGCGGGCTGATTTCCTTCCTGAGGCCGTTGAGCTTGCGCAGGCGCTTGAGGTCCTGCGCAATCCTGGTCTCGGCGTCTTCAATCATGTGCCCGTAGGCATCGTGCTCGTCCGAGTCCGTGACCACCAGCGCCTTGCCCTGCCCGGGGAAGGCCCGCGGGGAAATGCCGGAATCGGTCACCCGGTGGCGCTGGTAGTGCTTTATTTTCTTCAGCGCCGCGTCCGTAAGCAGCTCGCCGCGGTCTATCTGCACCTTTTTCAGGTCGAACGGGGTGACCGTGCGGTAGGAGGTCGCCAGGTGGTGGTCCGTCAGGATAATCACCGGCGTCTGGTATTTCTCCGCCAGGTTGAACGCCTTTACCGCCGCGTGGAAGGCTTCCTCGGTGGTGGCGGGCGCCAGCACCGCGCGGGGAAACTCCCCGTGCCCGGCGTGGAGGGCGAACTCGAGCTCTCCCTGCTCCGTCCGCGTTGGCAGCCCCGTGGCGGGTCCGGGACGCTGCGCCAGGACGAAGACCACCGGGGTCTCCGTGATTCCGGCGAGCGCCAGCGCTTCCACCATCAGGGCGAAGCCGCCCCCCGAGGTGGCGACCATGGCGCGCGCCCCGGTGAAAGCCGCGCCCACCGCCATGTTGGCGACGGCGATTTCATCCTCGACGTGGGCGGCGACGACGCCGTATTTCTTACTCTGGGTCGCCAGGTATTCCAGTATGGATGAGGCCGGGGTCATCGGGTACCCGGAGATGAAGCGGCAGCCCCCGGCCAGCGCCCCCAGGGACAGCGCCTCGTTGCCGTGGAGCAGCATCCTGCGGGGGGCGCCCTTGACCGGCTGGAGGCGGGGTGCCTTCCGGTTGCCCCGCTTTTCCCGGGCGTAATCATAGCCTGCCCGGGCGGCGGCGACATTCCCCGCTACCACCTTTTCCCCCAGGTGCCCGAATTCCTTGCCCAGCACCCCCGTCAGGGAGTCGAAGTCATAGTCCACCAGACCGAGCGCGGCGCCTGCCGCCACGGTGTTGGTCATCAGCTTGTTTTGCGCGGCTTTTTCCGCCAGCTGCGCCAGGGGCACGGGGAAGTCCCTGCCGTCCCCGGCTTTCTTATCGCCGGCTTCGCCGTCGCGGATGATAAATCCGCCCCGCTTCAGCTCCCGGCGGTGGAGGTCGATGGTCTCCTGGTTCAGGGCGATGAGGACATCGAGGTCCTCGTGCAGCGCCATTATCTCCCGGTCGCTCACGCGGACGCGGAAGAAGTTATGGCCGCCGCGCACGCGGCTTTCGTAGTCCTGATCGGCGAAGATGTGCAGGCCCCCGGAAGCCAGCGTCCGCACCAGCACCGCGCCGACGGACTGTACCCCCTGGCCCGCCTCCCCGCCGACAAGAAAATTAACATCCACTGTCATCTTAACCTCCCATGAAGAAAAGCCCGCCGTCATCAGACCGCGGGCGGTGAGACTTTGTTACGCTGCCCGGGAAAGGTCCTTGTGCTTCTCGGCGATGGTATCCGCGAGCTTCTCCAGCGCCTTGAAGTCCTCTTTCCGGGGCAGGCCCTTGATGATGACCGGTTCCAGGACTTCCACCTTCAGGTTCGGCACCATGCCCAGGAGCACTTCCTTCGCCCGGCCGCCCCAGCCGTAGGAGCCAATGATGGAGGCGAAGCGTGTCTTGGGCCGGAGCGCGTTGGCCAGGAAGGCGGCGTAAGCCGCCAGGGGGTGGGGCCCGGCGAGGACGGTCGGCGTGCCGATGACCACCGTGGCGGCGTCCACCAGCGCCATCGCCAGCTTGCCGATATCGACGCTGCTGAGGTCGAACAGTTCGACGTTGACCCCGCGCTGCATCAGCTTTTCAATGAAAAAGTAGACCATCTCGCGGGTGCTGCCGTGCATCGAGACGTAGGGCAGGACGACGGTGTTCTCCGGAGGGTCGTTCACCCAGTGGCCGTAAGCGTCCATGATGAACGCCGGGCGGTCGTAAAGCGGGCCGTGGCTGGGGGCGATGACCTCAATCTTGTACGGCTTCAGTTTCTCCAGGTGACCGCTGATGTTGGGCCGGAAAGGCATCATGATTTCCGCGAAATACCGCTTGGCCGACTCGTAGACGCGGCCCTCGTCGCGCACGTAAAGCTCCGAGGTCGCCAGGTGCGAGCCGAAAAGGTCGCAGCTGAAGAGTATTTTCTCCTCCGGCACGTACGTCAGCATCGTCTCCGGCCAGTGCACCCAGGCGGCGTGGATGAACTCCAGCGTCCGGTCTCCCAGGGAAAGCTTTTTCCCGTCCTCCACGGTGGTGATTTTGCCCTCCGGGAGGTGCAGCATTTCCATCAGCAGCGGCTTGCACTTGGGGGTGCAGACGACCTTTGCTTTCGGGAAACGTTCGAGCACCGCGGGCAGCGAGCCGGAGTGGTCCTGCTCGCCGTGGTGGGTGACCACGAAATCGATGTCCTTCACGCCTCTCTCTTCTATGTGAGAAAAGAGCACTGCCGTCATGGTGGGGTCGGCGGTGTCAATCAGGGCGGTCTTTTCGCTGCCCCGTACCAGGTAGGAGTTATACGTCGTGCCGTCGGGGAGGGGAATGAGCTCGTCAAAAAGGCGGCGGTCCCAGTCCCGGGCGCCTACCCAGGAGATTCCCGGTCTAATCTCTGGTGTCTTCATGACAGCCCTCCTTTGTAATGGCTACATTTTTATTCTACCACACAGGGAGGGAGATGGCAGGGCCTTCGCTTTCTATTCTCAGGATTCTTCCCGTGTTTTATTGAAGGAGCAAAAGGGAAAAATAGCCAGAGCAGCCGGGATTTAAAAGGAATGTGTGCGGCGGATTATTGCTGCTGCTGCTGACAGGCGAGGAGGCGGGCCAGCGCCACCGCGGCGTGGCGCAGTGAGTAAAAAGCGGGGAGCCTGGCCGAGACACAGGCTGCCTGCGCCGCGAGGAAGCTCTTCATTTCCGTCTGGTCCAGGGCGGGGCGCAGCGCCAGGATGACCGGCTTTCCGGTCTCCCGCCCCGCCCGCCCCAGAGCGTGGATGAGCTCTTTTGTCCCCGCCACCGTGGCCAGGGGACCGCGTCCCCAGCGTCCGACGGGATGGAAGCCCAGGTGGTAGACAAGGGTGTGTATCTCCGGCGCCGCGCCGAGGACGCACGCCGTCCGGTACACGGCGTCAGGGGTGCTCAGGTTGTTCGCGTCCACCGGGTTGGTGAAGATACCGCCGTCCCGGGGCAGAAAGCTCTTCAGCTGCTCCTGCACGGACAGCGCCAGAGGGGGCACCCGCAGTCCCGCCTTTTCCATCTCATCACTGGCGAGGACGCTGGGACCCCCGCCCGCGCCGACGACGGCGACGCCGCGGCCTGCGGGGGAAGTTCCCGCCTGGAGGAGCACGAGCACGTCAATCATCTCTTCGGGGTCCTCGACCCGGATAACGCCCGCCTGGCGGCACACCGCCTCGAAGACGGCTGCCGAGCTGGTCAGGCTGGCGGTGTGGCTGAGGGTGGCGCGCTGTCCCGCCCCGGTTATGCCGCCTTTCTGCAGAACCACGGGCTTGTGCGTCGCCACTCTCTTTAATGTCTCGTAAAAAAGCCGGCCGTCCCTGACGCCCTCGATATAGCCCGCAATGATTCTTGTCTGGTTGTCCGTCCCGAAAAAGGCGAGAATCTCGCTCTCGGCCACGTCCAGGGCGTTGCCGAAGCTGATAATCTTGCTGAAGCGCAGTCCCCGCAGCCCCCCGAACCAGGGCATGTCCTCCGCGTAGCCGCCGCTCTGCGAGAGGAAGGCGACGGGACCCGGCTCCCCGGGAATCATCGGACGCATCCTCAGCCGGTTGCCCGGGGCGGAGATGCCGGTACTGTTGGGCCCGATGATGCGTAAGCCGCCTTCACGGGCTTTTTGCAGCATCGCCTGCTCCAGCTCCTCCCGCCGGGCGTCACCGCTTTCCCGGAAGCCGGCGGTATAGAAGTGGACGGAGCGGACGCCCTTGGCGGCGCAGGCATCCAGCAGGTCCAGCGCCGATGCCGCCGGGATGGCGACGACAACATGATCGACGGGCCCGGGAATCGCCTTCAGGTCCGGGTAGCAGGTCAGTCCCTGGATTTTATCGTAACGCGGGTTTACGGGATAAATCGCCGGGAAACCGGACTGCAGCAGGGAGGTGATAACGGTATTGGGGAAAGAAATGCCCTCTTTGGCGGAAGCGCCCACGATGGCGACACTGCGGGGCGCGAAGACGGCGGCGAGGGACGGCTTCCGGGCGGGGGCGCGCAGGGCGGGTCGCGGAGGCGCATCGTCGAGGACAATGCGGGCGTCCACCGCCACGGCGTTACCGCGGCTGACGATGAAGGGGTTGATATCCAGTTCGCTGACCTGCGGGTTTGCCGCCACGAAACGGGATACCCGGAGCAGCTGCGTTTCCAGGCGGGCAAGCGCCGCGTTTCCCAGGTTCCGCAGCGCCGGGAAAGCCTTTATCTCCCGGACCATGCGCGCGGCGTCTTTTCTCGCTGTCGGGACAATGCCGAAGGTAAAGTCCGACAACTCTTCCACCTGCGTTCCGCCGAGGCCGAAAAGCAATACCGGGCCGAACTGCGGGTCACGGGACATGCCGATGATGACCTCGGTGCCGGGGGTGACCATCCTCTGGACGGAGATGCCGGTGATGATGGCCCCCGGGTGCTGCCGGCGCAGCGCCGCCAGTATTCCATCGTAACCCCGCGCCACCTGTGCGGCGTTCTTCAGCCCCAGCCGGACGCCCCCGGCGCGGCTCTTGTGGACAAGGTCCGGAGAGAGAGCTTTCAGGACGACGGGGAAACCGAGTTCCCGGCTGAGCGCCACCGCCTCATCGCGGGACGTTGCCATCCGGGTGTCGTTGACCGCTATCCCCGCCCCCCGCAGCTTTTCCTTGGCTTCAAACTCGTTCAGCAGCATGGTGCTGTTCTCCCCGGCAATCAGCGTGACGCCGCCCGTAACGATTAATGGAACGTGCTGCGGCGAGAGCCTCTGCATATCTTAGCACCCGCGCGCATACGGGGGCAACGGAGGGTGAGCGGTTTAATTTATCCGGCGGGCTATGTCCCGCTGTGAATGACGTAGTGCGTGGTGCCGCCGGTGACCGTCTCACTGCGGAGGGAGAGGATGATGTATATCAGGTTCCAGTTGTCCGTGCCGGTGGGCAGGTCGATGTGCGCCTCCGTGTCGTCCGCTACCAGCAGGCCGCTCGCCCAGGTAACGTAGAAGGTGTCGATCTCTACGCCGGGCTCGCTCATGCCGATAGACTGTGAGTTCCAGACATTGCTGGTGGAATAGCCGTCAGAAAGGGAGGTGCCGTTGAACTGGAAATAATCACCGGAATAAGCATTGTCGCCTTCCCCGATGAAGACGGTCACGACCCCCGCGTTATCCTCGCCTTCAATCGGCTCCGGCACGACAAAGCCCGAGATATCGCCGCCCGGCGAGCCGTCATGGTCAAAGTCCAGGTTTTCGTTCCCGCCGCTGAAGGCAAAGGTGTCAAAGAGGTAGAGCTGGTGCCCCGCCGTTGCCGGGCTGGAGTAGACGACGATGAGCGACCAGCCGGCGTAGGACCAGTAGCCCCCGGTATCGGCGTCCACGCTGCCCACGGTGTAATCCGCGTTGCCGGTATGGTAGTCATCATCGATGATTTCCGCATATTCCTTGACGAGCTTGGTCACGTCACGGAATGAGGCGTATGAATATTCCCCGCGGTTCTTGTTCCCGATGACCTGGGTGCGGGTGGCGGTTATCTCCTGGGCGCCCTGCTGGGGCTGGTTATCGCCGTCGAGATACACCTGGGTGCCGTCAATCTTGAAGGTGCAGGTGGTATCGCCGGTGCCGGTGATTTCCGCCACGGCGAAATTATCGATGTAGGCATATTCGCCGGAGCCGCTCATGTCCGCCAGGTAAAATCTCATCTTGAACTGAGCGGTAAGATACTCCTCGGGAATAATATAATAGAAATACGAGGCAGAGGTATCATCCATCAATGCGGTATACAGGTTACTCCAGTTGCTGCCTCCGTCCCCGGAGAACTGGAACTGGAGGCCGTCGGTCCCCTCCAGGGTGCCCCCTTCTGACTGGTCCCATTCCACCACGACCGCGCCTGGGTCGTAGCTGCTCAGGTTCATGCTGCTGGCCATGGTCAGGTAGCGGGCATTGGCGTCGGTGCCGACGTAGTGCCCAGCGAACTGGTTTGAGGAGATTTGCCAGACGGTGTTGGGAACGGTGTTGGTCCAGTTGTTAAAATTGTCGCAGGTGTCCGGCCACGGCGAGATGGGGGTGGCAAAACCACTGCTGAACCACCCGGACCAGTAGAGGTAAGCGGCAATCACGTCTCCGGCATCATCGTTGGGGTCGTTGGGAATACTGTCGAGAGTGGTGGTGCTCTCGGAGAGCAGCGTATCGCGCCGGTCATAGGGGGAGTAGTTGTCCTGCATCAGGGAGTTACCGATGGCGCGGTAGTCGCCAGCGATGGCGGACTCCATATTGCGTAGTTCGCACCTTGAGCCGTAGGCGTCAATCTGGGTATTACCGGCGGTGGAGGTAATCTTGAAAATCCGGGTATCGATGTCCCAGGACAGGGGCACGTCATCAACGCCCGCGGTCTCCATCCAGGCGATGCCCACGGGAATGGTACCGGGCACGTCAGGGTCGAATACGAAGTCTATGGTGGCAATCATGGGCACGTCCGTAGGGTTGACGCCGGGAAAAGACGTGAAGGGCACCGAAGAAAAGTCCCAGACCACCGCATAGCCGCCGGCGTAGGGCGTTACGTCGGGCACGGAATAATAGTCATCCCCGGGGTCATCTTCCAGGTTACTGGAATCTTCCACGTAGGTGAAGCCGTGGGGCAGCCATACCCCCAGCGACTCCACCATCAGGAGGTCCTCCTCGCCTTCGCCGGGGGTAAAGGTGAGCTTGATTTCGTATTCGGTGGGGGTGGGGGAGGTGCCCGCCACCATCAGCTTGTTGGCTTCGGCGATTTCCCGGGCATCGGCGGCGTCCGGCGCCGTCACCCCCATGGGAATCCAGACATTCTGGATGGTGACGTTTACGGACCACCCGTTTATCTCTTCGCCCAGGGTGTATTCCCAGGTGGTATCATAGTCATAAGTATCGTAGTCCGGGTTTTCGCAGATAGCCGAAAGACGGTCAAACTTTATCTGCCAGATGGCGTCCTCGATTCCCGAGTCGGCGGCGTAAAGCTCGTCGGTGCGGTCCGAGTAGATGTGTCCGGTCTTCAGCGCCGTGCCGATGTGGGACAGGACCGGGGGAAGGGTAAGGCCGCCGATAGTCATCAGCACCAGGACGATAACCAGGGCCTGCCCCTGTTCCCGCCGCCAGAATTTCCGGATAAGGTTCAATCGCTCCCTCATCATCGCTGCCGCATCACAGGCCGGGCCGCGGCGCCACCCCCCTTACCTTGCTCACCGTGACCGCGTTCAGGCCTTCCCCGAGGGTGGCGGTGACGCGCAGCGTGAGGTTTCCGGTGGCATATACGCAGGTCGTTTCTGCCGGTTCCAGGTACTGGGCGACCAGCATCTGGTTCAGCACATCGCCGTCCACGGTATGGGTCCGCCGCAGTTCGTCACCGGAAAAGGTGTAGGTTACCTCGTGCTCGGTATTATCCCACTCGGTCCAGTCCAGCGTAAGCGGAAAGCCGGAGCCCCCGCTCAGCGTGACGACCTGGGCCATCTGGGCGTCACGGCTCATCCAGTAAAGGGCGTTCATGGTGTTCCGGCTGGCGGTGGTATAGTCGCTGTTCCGGGTGCCCTGGTTGATTATCTGGACCGTAGCCATCGTGGCGCCCATCCCGATAATGCTGGTGATTGTCAGCGCCACGAGCATCTCAATGAGGGTAAAACCACCCTCTCTCTGCTTTAACCGGTCCAGCATGCGTCTCATCGGCTCACCTTGTAACTTTCCAGGGAGGTGATGTCGTGGTCATGGTGACTGATGGTCACCGTTATTTTCTGGATGCTGCCGTTGCGGAGGTTTTCCACGTCGATGTTGGCGGAATAGCCGGGATAGTCCGCGCCGACGGGGACGGGGTCATAAGCGAAAGCATAGGCACGCTGCTTAATCTCTTCCATCTGTGATTCCGCCAGTACCCGCGCGGAAACATGCTCGTCAGCAATGAGACGGGAGGTGGAAGACGTCGCCAAAGCGCTGAGGAAAGCGGCACCGACAATCCCCAGCAGCGCCAGGGCGACGATCGCCTCGATGAGCGTGGCGCCTTTCTCTGTTTTCAGATTTCCCATCGCAATGGTCTTTGTACTCAATACAATCATAGCGGCGGAGGCGCTTTGCGGTGATATGGCGGGCCTCCAAGTTATTATGGGGGGTGTCCCCGGATTAATCCTGCCTCTTTTCACCGGACGGAACCGGCAATAAATACATCATCCCAGTCTTAATCGTGCCCTAACGGAAGCCTTTAGTAAATAGTTAATTTGTTTTATACGGGGGATTACTTTAGTATTAGGATGGCGGAGAGCGTTGGCGTTTTCCCCGGAACGTCGGGAGGGCAAGCGTACCGGGTAGTACGAAAGTACCAGAACTAAAATAGTATTGTTTCCCTGACCAACGTCATGGGATAATACGGTAACGGGAAGTCCCTGCCTGCCCGCTCCTTTCATCACAATACCGGAACGGAGGAAGTTGACCTATGGCACCTGATGCCCACAGAGTGGTGATTACCGGTCTTGGTGTGGTCAGTCCCCTGGGTCTGAGTGTTGCGGAGACATGGGAGGCGCTTGTTGCCGGGCGCTCCGGGGTGGGCTACATCACCAGCTTTGATACCACTGCCTTTGAAACAAAGCTGGCCGCCGAGGTCAGGGGCTTTGATGCTTCGGCGTACATTAACCGGCGGGAAGCGCACCGCATGGACCGGTTTACCCAGTTTGCGGTGGCGGCCAGCATGCAGGCGCAGGAAGCCTGCGGGCTGAAGATTGATGCGGGGAATGCGGAGGACATCGGGGTGATTATCGGCACCAGCGTGGCCGGGCTGCTTTCCGTGACCGAGCAGGTGAGGGTGCTGGACAAAATGGGTCCGCGCCGCATCAGCCCGATTTTCGCCCCGACGATGACCGGGGACGCCGCCCCCGTCCAGGTATCCCTGCAATTGGGAGCCCGGGGCGTGAACTACTCGCCTTCCTCGGCCTGCTCCAGCGGCAGTGACGCCATCGGCCAGGCTTATGCCAGTATCCAGAGGGGGGAGGCCCGGATAATCTTCGCCGGCGGTACGGAAGCCCCCGTTATCCCCCTCGTGCTTGGCGCTTTCAACGTGATGCGGGCGCTCTCCACCCGTAACCACGTCCCCAGTGAGGCGTGCCGTCCCTTTGACGCGGAGCGGGACGGCTTCGTCCTGGGAGAAGGCGCCGCCATGCTGGTGTTGGAGGACCTGGAGTATGCCCTGCGCCGTGGGGCGCCTATTTTAGCGGAGATCGTGGGCTACGGCGCTTCCAGTGACGCCTTTCATCTTACCCAGCCGTCCCCCGACGGGGAGGGAGCCACGCGGGCGGTGAGGCAGGCGTTAAAGCAATCCGGCAAGCAGCCGGAGGAAATCGACTACATCAACGCCCACGGTACCGCGACCATGCTGAACGACCGGACGGAAACCGCGGTGATCAAAAAGGTGTTCGGGCCGGTCGCCAGGAAGGTCCCGGTGTCCGCCAGCAAATCGATGACCGGACACCTTATCGGGGCGGCGGGTGGACTTGAAGCGCTGATTACCATCCTGGCGATACGGGACGGGATTGCCCCGCCGACGATTAACCTGACGCACCCCGACCCGGCGTGTGACCTGGACTACGTGCCGAACGCGGCGCGCCGGGTGAAGATAGAGACCGCCATGTCCAACTCCTTCGGCTTCGGCGGGCATAACTCCGTGCTTATCTTTCAGAAATACCGGGAATAAACCCGGCGGTCATCCCTGCCCTTTTCCTTTACACTTTTCCGCGGTGAAAAGTCTCTTTCTATCACAGCCCCTTCCAGCGTGTTTTTATTTACAAGACAAAATCGGGGGCTATCTGCTAAAATGAGTTTCGTGCGCAAGGAGGCGGATTACGTCTCCGGGGGCGGGCGCAGGTCCCCGGAAAAAGGAGCCGATGATGCCGGAACTGGCCGAGCTGTTTACCCCCGGAAAGATTGGGAACCTCACCCTGCGTAACCGTATCGTCTGCGCGGCGATGGGCACGGGCCTGTGCCATCCCGAGGGCTATACCACCCCCCAGTACACCGCTTTCCTCACCAGCGTCGCCCGGGGAGGGGCGGGTCTGATCATCACCGGGGTCACCCGCGTGGTCAGTGACGTGGGGATGCGTCCCGGCAGCATGGGCATCTATCACGACAAGTTTATCCCCGGCCTGCAGACGATGGTCAAAGAGGTGCAGTCCCAGGGCGCCCGGATATTCCTGCAGCTGCACCACCCGGGGACGAGGGGCTCCGAGGACGTCCCCGGTATTCCCACGGTGGCCCCGTCCGCGCTGCGCCACCCCCGCACCGGCGTCACCCCGAAGGAGCTGTCCGTGAAGGACATCCGGGACCTGGTGGAGCGGTACGGTGAGGCAGCGGCCCGGGTAAAGCAGGCCGGGTTCGACGGCGTGGAAGTCCACGGCGGACACGGCTACCTCATCTGCCAGTTCCTCTCGCCGCGGGACAACAGGCGGACGGACAGCTACGGCGGCAGCAACGCCAATCGCGCCCGTTTCGCCGTGGAAATCGTCCGGCGCGTGCGGGAGGTGGTGGGCCCGGACTTCCCGGTGTGTTTCCGTATCAGCGGCGACGAGTTCATCGGGGGTGGGACGACCATCGAGGATACCATCGAGCATGTCCATTTGCTGGTCGCGGCCGGTATCGACGCAATTCATGTCTCCGCGGGGAGTGGGGGCTGCTGGACGACACCCAATTTTATGCACCCGCCCGCCCCGCTGGCGCACCTGGCGGCGGCGGTGAAAAAGACGGTCAAGCTGCCGGTTATCGCCGTGGGCAAGCTGGGCGACCCGGCCCTCGCCAACCGCGTGCTGGCGGAAGGCCAGGCGGACTTTATCGCCCTGGGCAGGCCGCTGCTGGCGGACGCTGAGCTGCCCAACAAGGCGCAGCGCGGGGAGCTGGACGATATCCGCCGCTGTCTTTACTGCTGCAACGGCTGCATTCACAATCGGCTGGAGGGAAGGAACCGGTGCGCGGTCAATCCCGTCCTGGGGCAGGAACTGGCGTACCAGCCGAGCCCCGCCGCGAGGCCCCGGAAAATCATGGTTATCGGTGGGGGGCTGGCCGGGATGGAAGCCGCGGTGGTCCTGGCGGAGCGCGGGCACAGGGTAACGCTTTGCGAAAAGACCACCAGTCTCGGTGGCCAGTGGAACGTGGCGAGCGCCGTTTCTCCGGACCTGGCGACGATTACCGCCTATCTCTCCCGCAAGTTAGCCAAAGCAGGGGTTGAGGTATGCCTGGAAACGCCCGCGGATGTCCGGCTCGTCCTGGCAAAGAAACCGGATGCCGTCGTCGTGGCGACCGGCGCCACCCAGCGGCGCCTGGACATTCCCGGGGCGGACGGCGCCCATGTCGTCATGGCGAATGACGTCTTGACCGGCAAGGCCGCTGCAGGTGATGAGGTAGTCATCATCGGCGGGAGGCTGGTGGGACTGGAAACCGCGCGTTTCCTGGCGGCGCAGGGGAAGAAGGTGTCCGTGGTCAGCCGCCGAAAAATCGCCCGGGACGTCGCCCGGCTGCTGAAGATTACCCTGCTGGAGGACATGGTCAGGTACGGCGTCAATCTCTACGCCGATGCCCTGCCGGAGATGATTACCGCAAAGGGGATCGCGATTAACTACGACGGCGAGGCCCTTTTCCTGGAGGCGGATACCATCGTGATTGCGGTGGGCTCAGCGGCGGACGACCGCCTCACCCGGGAGTTGGAAGAGCGCGCCCCGGACCTGACGGTGCGTGTGATTGGCGACTGCGTAACGCCGCGGGACGCCCTGACGGCTATCCACGAAGGGTTCAAGGCGGGTAGCGAGCTCTGAAAAACGGTCCCGGTCAGGGCAGCAGGCTGAAGTGGGTGTAGGGGCCGGTGATAATCATCAGCACCAGCGCAATGCCCGTGAAAGCAACCACCGCCAGGATGAAGTAGGGTAACAGCCGGGTCTCCACGTTACGGGCCTGGTCCGGCAGCGGGATGCCGGTCATGATGCGGGCCACCTGGAAATAGACTCCCCAGATGACGAGCACCGCCAGCGGCAGGAGAATCAGGAACGGCGCGGTGCCGCCGGGAATGCGCAGACCGCTG
>JBDRGD010000105.1:0-5800 GCA_043818095.1 Chloroflexota bacterium | reverse complement strand
AGGGGAAAAAACTGCGGGTGAAGATTCCCGCCGGTGTGCGGGACGGGACCCAGGTAAGGCTGCGTAACGCCCGCCGGGTGACGGACGGTCGTCAGGGGGACATTATCATTCAGGTCAGGGTGAAATAGTCCGGAGACTTGCCACAGCCCGCGACGCGGGCCAGGGAGGTGGTCATGACCATCGGGATTCTCTACCGGGAAGAACTCAAGGAATACGATTTCGGGCCGGGACACCCGTTCCGCGGCGACCGCTATCAGGTATTCCCCCCGTTCCTGAAAGCGAACCTGGCCGAGGACGGTAACTACCGGATAATGGCGGCAGAGGCGGCGACGGACGCGGACCTGGAGCTAATCTGCGGACCGGACTACATTGAATTTACGAAGGACTACTACCGCGCCGCGAATCTGGGGTTAAGCCATGACGGGCAGTTCTTCCGCTTCCACAGTGGGGACAATATGCCCGTGGGTCAGCCGGGGAAGCTGGAAGAAGCCGCCCGCCTGGTGGTGGGACAGGCCCGGCGCGCCTGCCAGCTGGTCCAGGGCGGTGAATTCCAGAAGGTAGTCTCGCTGGGCGGCGGGCTGCACCATGCCAAGCCGTCTTACGGCGAGGGTTTTTGCCTGTATAACGACGTTGCCTTCTGCGGGCGGTGTTTGCTCGAGGAATACCAGATGGAGAGGGTGCTGATTCTGGATACGGATGCCCATGCCGGCAACGGCACCGCGGAGTACTTTTACGAGGAGCCGCGGGTCCTTTTTATTGACCTGCACCAGGACCCGCGCACCCTTTACCCGGGGGTCGGTTTCTCCCGCGAGATTGGGGCAGGGAAGGGCCGCGGCTTTACCGTCAACGTACCGCTGCCGGTGGGCGCGGACTACGACTGCTACCAGCTCGTTTTTCAGTCCCTGGTGCAGCCGCTGTGCCGGGAGTTCCAACCGCAGCTCATCGTTCGCAACGGGGGATCCGACCCCCATTTTGCCGACGGACTGACGATGCTGGGGTTGCCGGTAAGGGGTTTCCGCATGATTGGCGAGCAGGTTCGGGAGATGTCCGAGGTCTGCGAAGGCCGGGTCATTGACCTGATTGCCTCGGGCTACAATCGGGAAGTGTTGCCCTATGCCTGGCTGGCCCTGATTTCCGGGCTGGCGGGCTTCGGGCTGGAGGTCAAGGAGCCGGTGGCGGAGACCCGCCGCTATGGGGCGGAGAGCGCGCTGGCGCGGACTGAGGCGGTCATCGGCGAGGTTAATAAGCACCTCAAGGACTACTGGGCCTGTTGCCGCTGATTCTGGCAGGCTTCCTGTTCCAGGGCGGTTATCTTGTCGTACCGGCGGCGGTAGGCGGCTTTGCCGCTGAACTTTGCTTTTAGGAAGGTGCTGGCTATCTCGGCGGCCAGTTCCAGACCGATAACCCGCGCCCCCAGGCAGAGGACATTCATATCATCGTCTTCCACGCCCTGGTGGGCGGAGTACGTGTCATGGCAGAGGCCCGCCCGGATGCCCGGCACCTTGTTGGCGGCTACGCAGGCACCCACGCCGCTGCCGCAGACCAGGATACCGCGCCCGGCCTGTCTGGAGGCTACCGTCCGCGCCACGGCGGCGGCAAAGTCAGGATAGTCATCATCCAGGTCGCACCGGTGCGCCCCCAGGTCGACAATCTCATACTGCGGCTTCAGGCGCAGGGCAAGCTCGTTTTTCAGGAAAAAGCCACCGTGGTCGGCGCCCAGCGCGATAGGCGGTTTCATCGCTTCTTTCCCCCGAGCAGTTTGAGTGCCTCTTCGACCATGCGGTCGGGGGTCAGGCCGAACTTTTCATAAAGTACCGGTCCCGGTGCGGAGGCCCCGAAATGGCGCAGCCCGATGGCAATGCCCTCCGTGCCGACGTACCGCTCCCATCCGAAAGGCGTGGCGGCTTCGATGGCGACGCGCGCCTTTATCTCCGGCGGCAGCACCTCGTTGCGGTACGCGATAGGCTGTGCCTCGAACAGCTCCCAGGAGGGCAGGGAAACGACCCGTGCGGCAATACCTTTTTGCTGCAGCCGTTGACCGGCCTCCAGGGCGATGTGGACCTCCGAGCCGGTGCCGATGAGGATGACATCGGGATTGGGATTGGGATTGTCTTGGAGGATATACCCGCCGCGCTGCAATCCGGCCGCCGGCGCCAGCCTCTGGCGGTCGAGCACCGGCAGGTTCTGGCGGGTGAGCAGCAGCGCCGTGGGCCCGTCATGTCTCGCCAGAGATACTTTCCATGCCTCCACGGTCTCCGTGGCGTCGGCGGGGCGGATGGTCACCAGGTTGGGCACCGCGCGCAGGCTGGCCAGCTGCTCGATGGGCTGGTGGGTGGGCCCGTCCTCCCCCAGCCCGATGGAGTCGTGAGAAAAGATGTAGATGACGCGGATTCGCATCATCGCGGCCAGGCGCATGGGCGGCCGCATGTAGTCGGAGAAAATAAGGAAGGTGGCCGTGTAGGGGATAATGCCGCCGTGCAGGGCCAGGCCGCTAGCCACGCTGCCCATGGCGTGCTCCCGGACGCCGAAATGCAGGTTGTGACCGCCGTAGTCGTGGGCGCTGAAATGGCCCCGTTCCTTGAGGATGGTCTTCGTGGAGGGGGCCAGGTCGGCCGACCCGCCGATGAGGTAGGGAATTTGGGGCGAGATGGCGTTCATCACCCGGCTGGAAGCCTCGCGGGTGGCGACGGGTTTATCGCCGGTCGGGAAGAGGTTGTCCAGGTCATCTGCCCAGCCCGGGGGCAGGTCGCCCCGGAGGCTCTCCTCCAGCTGGCGGGCTTCGGCGGGGAAAGCCTGCCGGTAGGCCTGGAGTCTGACTTCCCATTCGGCCTGCTGCTGGCGGCCCCGGTCTACCGCCTGGCGGAAGTGGGCCAGCGCCTCCGGAGGAATTTCGAATGGTTCATGATGCCACCCGAGGTCTTTCCGGGCGAGGGCTATCTCTTCTGTGCCGAGGGGTTCACCGTGAACGGCGGCGGTGCCTGCCTTGTTCGGACTCCCGTAGCCGATGATAGTGCGGCAGATAATCAGGCTGGGGCGGGTGGTCTCTTTCCGGGCGGCGCGCAGGGCGGTGTCCACGGCCGACGGGGACATGCCGTCGATAGGGCCGAGTACCTGCCAGCCGTAGGCCTCGAACCGTTTGCCGACATCCTCGGTAAAGGTAATCTCGGTGCTGCCCTCGATGGAAATATCGTTATCGTCGTAGAGGTAAATCAGCTTGCCCAGGCGCAGGGTGCCCGCCAGCGAGGCAGCCTCAGACGCGACGCCTTCCTGAAGGTCGCCGTCCGAGACGATGGCGTAGGTATAGTGGTCGATAATCTCGTGTCCGGGCCGGTTGTAGTGCTGTGCCAGCCAGCGCTCCGCCATGGCTATGCCCACGCCGTTGGCGAAACCCTGCCCCAGCGGCCCGGTGGTGCTTTCCACGCCGGGGACGTGCCGGTGCTCCGGGTGGCCGGGGGTCTTGCTGCCCCATTGCCGGAACTGCTTGATATCCTCCAGGGTCAGGTCATAACCGGTGAGATAGAGCAGGGCATAGAGCATCGCCGAGGCATGTCCGGCGGAGAGAATAAAGCGGTCGCGGTCCGGCCAGCGGGGGTCAAGAGGGTTGTGTTTCAGAAAGCGGTCCCAGAGAACATAAGCTAAAGGCGCCGCACCCATCGGGGCTCCGGGGTGACCGGAGCGGGCTTGCTCCACGGCATCCACCGCCAGGAAGCGGATGGTATTAATGCATAATTCCTCGATGTTGGCGTTGTTCATGTAAACCTAAGATGAAAACCGCGTCCGTGATCGCCGGGAGCGACTTTAGTTTAGCGCTTGGCTTGCCGACCTGTCAAATCGGGGCTCCTCTGCCCGGAGGATATTGACAGTATCGGGGTTGACCTTTACAATGGTAATTGAAAATAATTTTCATTTATCACGATGGATATTACGGAACAGAAGATAACCCGGATGTTGAGGCGGCGTGGTTATAAGCTGACCACGCAGCGGCAGGCGGTCATCCGTGTCATGGCGCTGAGTAATGCGCCCCTGACGCCTGCGGAGCTGTATACGCGGGTGTGCCGGAAGCACCCGGGCATCGGGCTGGTTTCCGTGTACCGTACGCTGGAGATTCTCCTGACTCTGGGCCTGGTCTGTGAGGTGCGCGGGGACGGTAAAGTGCGGGGCTATCTCATGCGGCGGCCGGCGGGCCATCACCACCATATGGTCTGTATGGCATGTGGCACCGTCACTGATTTTAACAATTGTGACCTGAGGGAACTGGAAACCAGGCTGTCGCGGCAGACCGGTTTCCAGATTAGCCGCCATCTCCTTGAGTTCCAGGGTCGGTGTGCGGAATGTCAGCAAAAACTGGTGACGAAGGGCGATACCGATGGTTAAAAATAGCCTGATCAAGTTTGTGCTCTTTGTCGGGTTACTGTCCGCCTTGCTCCTGCCGGGTATTGCTCTGCTGTCGTGCCGACCGCAGAATGTGTCTGACGGTCAACTTGGCGCGGTGGTCACCATTCTGCCTCAGGTGGAGTTCGTCGAGAGTGTCGGCGGGGATAGGGTGCAGGTCAGCGTGATGGTGCCTCCCGGGGCCAACCCACACGTTTACGAGCCTGCCCCTTCGCAGCTAACCGGTCTCTCCCGCGCCCGGATTTATGCCAGCATAGGCTCCGGCATTGAGTTCGAGTTGACTTGGCTGGACAAACTAAGGGCGGTAAACCGAGAGATGCTGATGGTCGATTGCTCGGCGGGGGTTACCCTTATTCCGGAGACGAAAGTACACAAAGCAGATGACGGGAAGTCTTCCCAGGGCGCCCCGGACCCCCACATCTGGATGTCCCCGCGGAATGCCGGAATAATGGTGCAGAATATCTACGCCGGTCTGGTACAGCTTGACCCGGAAGGCCGCGACTATTATGCGCAGAACCGGGACATTTACCTGGACCGGCTGACGGCACTGGACCGGGATATCCGGCAGGCCCTGTCCGGGCAGAAGGACCGCAGTATCATCGTTTATCACCCGGTGCTTGGCTATTTTGCCCGGGAGTATAACCTGACGATGCTGCCCGTTGAGGAAGAAGGCAAAGAGCCTTCAGCGGCAGACATTGCTTATTTGATACAATATGCCCGGGAGCATAAAATAAAGGTTGTCTTCGCGTCCCCGCAATTCAGTACGCGGAGCGCGGAGGTGATTGCCGGAGAAATCGGGGGGCGGGTGGTCATGGTCGATGACTTGGCGCGGGACTACATTGGCAACCTGCGCCGGCTCCTGGCGGAGCTGGTGATGGTACTGGAGTAGTGATGGCAGACAGGGTAAAAGAACTGGTCCGACTGGAAGACGTCTGGGTGTATTATGACGGGGCTCTCGTGCTGGAGGGCGTGAATTTGAAGGTAGTACCGGGCGATTTCATCGCGGTTATCGGCCCCAACGGCGGCGGCAAGACAACGCTGCTCAAGGTTATCCTGGGGCTGGTGAAGCCGGAGCGGGGACGCGTCTCCGTGTTGGGAAGACCGCCTGCGCGCAGCCGCCGCTACATTGGTTATGTGCCGCAACACAACCTGTTCGACTCCGATTTCCCGATTAGTGTCTGGGACACGGTATTGCTGGGGCGTTACGGGAGGGTCGGTCTGGGCCGGCGCTACCGCCCGGAGGATAGACAGGCCGTGGCGAAAGCCCTGGAAACGGTAGGCATGCTGGCGGCCCGGGAACGTCAGGTGGGCAAGCTGTCCGGGGGGGAAAAGCAGCGGGTCTTCATCGCCCGGGCCCTGGTTACCGAGCCGCGTCTGCTGCTCCTGGATGAGCCGACCGCCAGTGTCG